>JAUSKK010000033.1 GCA_030649345.1 Candidatus Iainarchaeum sp.
TCATCTTCAGGCAGTGGTTTGAATACTATCTTACTTCTTGATCCGCTTATTTTTAAAACCAGTTTTGCCAGCTGCATTATCGTAAATTCATCAGGATTACCTAAGTTTACAGGTTCATTAATTTTTGAAATCATCAGGCGGTATATCCCCTCCACCAGATCATCAATATAACAAAAACTCCTCGTCTGCTGCCCTTTACCGCAAACAGTTAACGGCTTATTATTCAGGGCACAAAAGATAAAATTAGGCACTACCCTGCCATCATAATGGCGCATTTTAGGCCCATAAGTATTAAAAATTCGCACTATTTTTGTATCCAGCGAATGTACGCGATGGTAGGCCATGGTAATTGCCTCAGCAAAACGCTTAGATTCATCATAGCAGCCGCGCACGCCCACGGGGTTAACATGCCCCCAATAACTTTCTTTTTGCGGATGTTCTAATGGATCGCCGTACACTTCGGAAGTGCTGGCCTGCAAAAATACTGCTTTATTTTTGACTGCTAAATCCAGCAAATTTTTTACACCCAAAGAATTGGCCAGCATTGTTTCAATTCCGTATTTTTGATACTGCACAGGGCTGGCTGGAGATGCTAAATTGTAAATCTGAGTTAGATCGGTTAATTTTAAAGGCTTAATAATATCGTGTTTTAAAAAAGTAAACCTTGAATGATTTTCAAAAGTTTTCAAATTTTCTTTTTTTCCTGTTAAAAAATTATCCAAACCAATGATTTCTGTTTTCGGTTCTTTTTCCAATAAATATTCACATAAATGAGAACCGATAAAACCTGCAGCCCCTGTAACTAAAATTTTTTTCGCCATACTTTAACACCTGCACACAAACTCTTGTTCAGTTTGCCGCAAAGATTCTTTCCAGCCAATATCAAACCATTTATCCGAATACACAAAACCATACAATAAATGTTTTTCAACTAACCAGTTCATAAAATAACCCATTTTATCTAAATCAGGCCCTTGTTTGCCTTTTTGATGCACATACTCTTCAATCAAAGAAATCTTATTTTTTGGAATAAAATAAATTCCATGTGAAGCCAAAGTTGACTTTGGATTTTGAGATTTTTCTTCAAACTCCAAAACTTTGTGCCCAGAATTTAAAACACCTGTGCCCAATTGAGCAGCCAATTCTTTCGAACCGCATTCATGAAAGGTATTTACAATTACATTATTTTTTTTAAAAAAATCATAAGCTGGTTTCAATGAAAAATTAAACAAATTATCTCCGGCTACAACCAATAAATCTTCATTCATTTTATTTTGATTGATGGCCAAAGCAATGTCTCCAATCTGCCCCAAGCGTGTTTCATTTGAAGTAGTTTCATCATTCAATAAATAAATTGGAATACTGGAATAAAATGCTGACAGCCAATGTTTGAATACTGGAAAAAACTTGGCATTGCATACAATCCAAATCTCAGAAATGTCTTGCAGTTCTTCAAGCTTGCAGACAATATGTTCCAAAATAGGCTTGTCTTTGATTTTCAGCAAAGCTTTGGGTTTATTTTTCGTCAAAGGATACAAGCGCACAGCATACCCTGCAGCTGGAATAATCACTTTCATTTAAACATCGTTCTCCTAACTTTTTCTGCAGAACCTTGAGCTTGAAATGCTTCAAAAAACAATAAAGCTTCAGAGTAAGCAACGCTTTCAAGAGCTTGAACTGTGGATTCACGCAAAGAATACAATTCGTCAAAAAATTCTTTCGTAGCATTCTTTCCATACAAGCCCAAAATTTGCGGTTCAGTTTTTAGTCCTTTTTTGACAGCATCTTCTTTAAATTTTTCCATAGTCCAAGCACACATTCGTTGATGCAAATCAGGCTCGTATACTTTTAGAGTATCCCATACAATATTTTGCCAAAAAGTTCCAACATTTCCTTTCAATACATCTTTATGCGGAAACAAAGTACGAATTAATTCTCTAGGAGTTCCAGTAATTCCATGTTGAGCAATGCGTACATCCAAACCAGCTGTGCGAATAGCTTTGGCTACAGCTTGAGTTTGCGAAATATCAATAGATAATTGAGCCATTAAATTTCCTTGCAAGTCATAATTGTTTCCATGCGCTGAACCATTTGCAATTGCCAAAACATTCGGAAAAACATCTTGTTCTTTCAAGCCCTGCAAAAAGGTTACAGCTTCTTCTGGTTTTGTTTTAACTTTGCCTTGACCGTCATGATAACCAATTTCTCCAACTTCTACTTCTAAACCAAATTCTTTGTCATTCATTTTATTCTTGACATATTTAACCATACGAGAAGTCACTTCAATATTTTTAGCCAAACATTCTTCTGTTGTCTTTCCGTTTACATTAAACAAAAACGAGGCATCAATAGCAAACGAAGTATACCCTGCTTTGACTTGCGCATCAATTAAATCTTGAACTTCTTTAATTTCTTCAAGATTCCCTTTTTTTAAAGTAATATGATCCGCATGAAGACCCCACATGTCAAACTTTACATCTTCTGCAATTGCTCGAGTCATTTTAGATAATTTTTCAGGAGTTAAACCAGTATAACCGCCAGTTAAATCACATTCCGATTTAGCCAACTCAACCAAAAAAACAGCATCCATTTTTTTTGCAGCACGAAATACACCGTGAGCCACACCATTCAAGATCCGTAAATTGGTGGCCATAATAATGGAACCAGAATCTTTTAAAGTATTAAAAAAATAATTGCTTGGCTTGGGTTCAAAATTAGTCATACAGCACCTTTTATTTTAAATAAATTGAATTAATATAACGAACTGATTTGGTTTCAGCATTCAAAATCAAAGAATGTAATTTTATTTTCTCTGAAGAAACTTCAGCTCCTTTCAACAAAACACCGGATTGAATTCCGGTTGCAACAAACATTCCTTCAGATCCTTTGGATAAATCTTGAATCAAATATTTTTTGTTCAAATCCAATACACCCATTTCTTTGGCTCGTGCAGCTTGCTTTTCATCCGTAAACACCAAACGGCCTTCCATATAACCACCGAGACATTTTAATGCAACTGCAGAAATAACGCCTTCGGGTGCTGCTCCAATTCCCAGCAATAAATCAATTCCAGTTCCTTCCAAGCAAGTAGCAATGGCTGCAGGCAAATCGCCATCAGCAATCAATTTTATCTGTGCTCCAGTTTCTTTTACTTCTTTAATTAATTGTTCATGCCTAGGCCGATCCAATACAATTACAGTAACTTCGGAAACTTTTTTATTCAAACATTCTGCCACAATTTGAATATTTTTTTGTACTGACCAGTCTAAATTTACTTTTCCTTTGCATTTAGGACCTACAGCAATTTTATTCATATAACAATCTGGAGCATGCAATAAAGTTTTACTCGGAGCTAAAGCCAAAACAGCAATCGCATTCGGAACATTGTTGGCCACACTATTCGTACATTCCAAAGGATCTACTGCAAAATCTACTTCAATGCCTTTCCCAGTTCCTACTTTTTCTCCAATAAACAACATAGGCGCTTGGTCTCGCTCTCCTTCTCCAATCACAATAGTTCCTTGCATTTCAATTTTATTAAACTCTAAACGCATGGCTTCCACAGCAGCTTGATCTGCAGAATTTTTGTCTTTTTTTCCAATCCATGGAACACAGGCCAAAGCAGCTTGCTCGGTTCCTTTCAAAATTTCAAAAGCCAAAGAATCTTTCAATAACATTACTTCGACCCCAGGCCTACATAGGTAAATCCTAAATTTCTCATTTTTTGCGGATTGTATAAATTACGTGCATCAATTAAAACAGAATTTTTCATCAAAGACTTTGCTTTCACAAAATCTAATTCTTTGAATTCATTCCATTCAGTCACCAAAATCACAGCATCCATATTCTTGAATACATCATACACGGAAGAAACATATTCTGTTTCCGAAAACAATTTTTTGGAATTCTCCATAGCCACTGGATCAAATGCTTTAATTTCAGCACCTTCTTTTTTCAATAAATCCATAATCACTAAACTCGGAGCATCTCTCATATCATCGGTGTCCGGCTTAAACGCCAAACCCAATAAACCAACCTGTTTTCCCTTTAAATTGCCCAAAACTTTTTTTAATTTTTCGACTGGCAATTTTTTCTGCAAATCATTCGAATGATAAGCTGCTTGAGCTACACTTAAATTTACATGAGCTTGATTTCCAATCGAAATTAAACCAATCACATCTTTTGGAAAACATGAACCCCCCCATCCGCAGCCGGCTTTCAAAAAAGCTTTCCCAATTCTGGCGTCTAAACCCATGCCTTCTGCAACCAATCGAACATCCGCATTTACAGCATCGCATAAATTGGCCACTTCATTAATGAAAGAAATCTTCACAGCCAAAAAAGCATTGCTGGCATACTTAATCATTTCCGCAGTTTTGACATCAGTAAACAAAATTTCTGCATTCAATGGAGCGTACAAGTCACCCAATGTTTTCTTAATCGATTCAGAATCCGCGCCAATCACAACCCGATCTGGTTCCATAAAATCTTTGATTGCATTGCCTTCTCTTAAAAATTCTGGATTGGATACCACATGAAATTTTCCTTTATAATATTTTGAAATAATTTCCGAAACTAAATCACCAGTTCCAACTGGAACTGTACTTTTATTAATAATTATTTTTTCATTCGTCATATTTTTTCCAATGGTTTCCGCAACACTTTTCACATACTTTAAATCCGGAGTTCCATCTTGGTCTTGCGGAGTTCCAACTGCAATAAAAATAATTTCGGAATTCTGCACAGCTTTTCCAACATCCGTAGTAAAACTCAAACGCTTTGCTTGAACATTTCGTTCAATAATTTCTTCCAATCCAGGTTCGTAAATCGGACAATGACCTGCGTTCAACAGTTCAATTTTCTTGGAATCAATATCTCCGCAAATGACTGTATTTCCTAAATCCGCAAAACAAGCACCGGCCACTAAACCAACGTACCCTGTACCCAAAACAGCAATTTTCATTAAAATTCCTCGGATTTTAAATACTTAAAATTTGTTTCAGATTTTAAATTCATTAAAATCGCCCTTGCAATTTTAAATATTTAAAATTTCTTGTTTCAAATTTTAAACCCACAAAAAACACCTTATTTCCAGCATTTAAACGCATTTTATACTAGTTTAGATAAAAGAACCAGAAATAATTTAAATATCAGAACCTACGGTTCCGATACCTCCCTTCACAGTTCATTAATAGAAAAAACCAGAAATAATTTAAATATATGACTCCATCATATACTATAATACAAAGTATGAGGATTTCAATAAGAGGTTAAACCCAAATGAGAGAACGCATTACCATTACGATTAAACAGGAAATTTTAGACCAAGTGGACCGCATGGTCGACGGCTTAAATGTGCGCAGCCGAAGCCAAGCTTTTGAATTTTTGTTAAGCAAAGTTTTAACAGATGTAAAACTTAAAACTTGCTTAATTTTGGCTGGCGGAGAAAAAAACAAAATAATGATTGACCGAAAACCTAAATTTTTGCAGGAAATCAAAGGAAAAGAATTATTGATTCACTCCATGGATGCCATCCACAAACACCATGTAGGAAGATTTTTAGTTTACGTAGACAATTTCGGAGAAGAAATTGCACAAAAACTCAGCCAAAAACAATTGCAGTACAATTTAGAATTCATTCAAGGAAAAACAAGTTCTGGAACCATTGAACCCTTGCAATTAGCTAAAGACAAACTCAATGACACATTCTTGTTAGCTTACGGTGATACTATTTCAAACGTAAATATTCAAGAAATGCTTCAATTTCACCGCGAACAAAAAGCAATTGCAACCATTGCATTAACTACAGTCAGCAATCCCAAAGACTATGGAGTAGCTATCCTGCAGGGCAATAAAGTAAAAGCATTTATTCAAAAACCCAGCAAAGACTTAGGCAGCTATATTATCAGCACAGGCTATTTTTTGTTTGAACCTGAAGTCTTCAAATATTTATCCAGAAATGACACCAGTTTAGAAAAAGACTTGCTGCCCAGACTAGCTGAAAAAGGCTTATTGAATGGTTACACCTTTCAAGGACTTTATTTAAACATTAACTCCAAAAAAGACCTAGAAAGAGCAGAAATACTTCTATAGTAACATAAACATAATTGAACAAAAGCAAGATAGATAACACATTAGCAGTGGTGCTGACCAACGGAAAGCACCACAACCTACCGCCGCGGTTAGGCGGCGGCGAAAAGCACTTAAATTAAAATTACCTAATAAAAGATACTGAGAATATGATTCAATCCTTTATTCAAGCCATCAAATTATTGGTTCAAAAGCCTTGGTTAATTTTACCAGCAGTACTAATCCAAGTACCCATTATCGGAGTTAGTGCCTGGGTAGCCGAAAAATTTGTAACCATTTTTATTCAATTAATTTTTGTATTGGAATCTGGACAAATTTTTCCATGGGAATTACCCATTCGATTGCTTCAACTCAATCCAATTCAATCCCTTGAATTTTTGTTGGGTCTTTTAGTTATTGCTTATTTGAATATTGGAATGTTTTACGTATACGCACGATTTGCCAGAGAACACAACACAGGAAAAAATGCATCCATTTTAACCGCCAGCAAATACACAGTAAGCAAATTCAAAGAATTATTTTATTTAATATTATTTTTCGCAGTCATTGGCTTGCTTACCATCACAGCCTATGAATTGATTTTAATGCTGAGTTTCGGAATTCAAATCTTGGGAATTATTTTCACAGCAGCCTTATTCTTGCTTATGCTTTATTTGGTTGTCAAATTTTTAACACTCATTCCAATTATCAGCGATGGAAAAAACACACTCAAAAATGGATTGAAAAAAAGCTGGGCTTTTAGCCAGCAAAATTTTATTGCCAGTTTAGCAGTCATTGCATGGATTTCAGTATATTCATTCTTTTTTGAACGAGCCATGGAATACATTATTGGCGCCAACACCAATCCAGTATTGGTCATCAGTGCATCCATTATATTGTATGGAATTCTTTCCACCATTACTTTGATTTATATTTCCTTGTTCTATTTCAATAAACACAAACAAGAAAAATATTCAGAAACTGAAACCATCACGGAATAAACTGTGAGACCATGATAAAGACAGTCCCTTTTCTTTTCAAAAAGAAAAGGCTCTGAGATTCAAAAGAAGATAGGGAATCCAATGATTAAAATTAAAGAACTTCGTTTAAAAAATTTTAAATCCTTCAAAAAAGCAATCATTCCTTTTCGAGACGGAGTTACCACCATAGTAGGAGCCAATGGTTCAGGAAAAACCAATATTTTAGATTCACTTCTTTTTTCTTTAGGAACAACCTCGCTTAAACTATTGCGGGCCAATCGCTTGACAGATTTAGTCAATATCAGTACCAACGAAAGCTATGCCAAAGTAGACTTAGTGCTCAAAGATAATTCCAAGGAATGGATCATCACAAGATTAATTGACACCAAAGGAAAGTCAGTGTATCGATTAAACGAAGAACGAAAGTCCTTAAACGAAATCAATTCATTGCTCACAGAACTAGGCATTCAAAACGATGGACATAATATTGTAGCCCAAGGAGATGTCACAGCACTTATTGAAAAAAATCCAATTCAACGAAGAGAAATCATTGATGACATTTCCGGCATTAAAGAATTTGATGAAAAAAAACAAGAAGCCGAAAAAGAATTGGGCAAAGTAGAAGAAAAAATTAGAGAAACCAGAATTGTCTTGGGAGAACGAAATTCCTACTTAACCAAACTCGAACAAGAACGAGCCGCAGCCTTACAATTTGAAACGCATACAACCCAAAAACGAACCCTGACAGCCAGTATTCTCAATATTGAAATGGATAAAATCAAAGAACTTGAAGAAGGATTGAGAAAAAAAATAATTGACTTTAATCAAAAAATACTTGAAAAAGACCAAAAAGAAAAAGAAATTGAAGCCAGTGAAGAAAAGATACGTTCAGACATTGAAGACATCAACAATCAATTACTTCACGAAAGTTCAGTTTTATACATGAACACGATTTCCAAAATTGAAGAAAAAAAAACCAAACGCATTCTATTGGAGCAAGGAATTCAAAACGCCCAGCAAGTCATGAGAAAACATGCAGAAAAAATAAAAGAAATTCAAGGCAATGAAACAGAATTAATGAACGAAGTTCAAAAATCAGAAAATGAACACGCTCAATGGAAACAAAAACAAACCAGCTTACTCAAAGAACACGGAAATCTACGAGAAGAAATTCAAGCCATCCTGGAAGAAATCAATACAGCCGTAAGCTTGGAAAAAGACGAAAAAGCCACAATCCAGCAGCTGGCCAAAGTAGTGCAAGAATTAGAACAAAATCATAAAGAATGCCCTATTTGCGAACGAGAACTAAGCCCAACTCAAATTGGACAATTGAAACAAAAACGACAAAAAGAAATCAAAGACCATCAAACCAGAATGACTGAATTAACCAATGCCGTTAATCAATTGGATTTAAAAAAACAAGAATTGGAAAAAATTATTCAAACAGAACAAGAAATCCAAACCAAAATACAGGTACTAGAAAGCAAAACCCAAGAATTGCGCAAAATATTGGAAAAAACAAATTATGGAAAAGAAATTTTGTTATTGGAAAAAGAAACCAAACATTTAGAAGAAGCCAATACATTCAAACTAAGTGAACTCGAAGCGTTAGAAAAAGAACAACAGCAGCTGGATCAAATATTGGAAAAAAACAAAAAGGAAAATGAATCCAAGCAAATCAAAAAAAATACTTTGGCTGAAAAACTATATACTTTAAAGCAAAGCAAAGATGAACTGCGAAAAAAAATTGCGGAAATGCGAAAAGAAGAAAACCAGCTGGAAATCGAAAAAAGCAGGCACGAAGTACGCTGGGCTGACATGAGTGAAGAATTCAAAGAATTTACAGACGTCAAAACAATCAAGGGAGACATTAAAGAATTACGAAAAGAATTAAGCGAAGTAGAGAAAAAAATCCAGCAGTTGGGAAACATTAATTTAAAAGCCATTGAATCTTTTGATGAACTCAAAAAAGAAGTAACTGAAATTACCGAAAAAGTCACCAAATTAGAAGAAGAACGAAAAGCAGTTGTAGACTTAATGCAAAAAATTGAAGACAAACGAAAAGAGGTATTCATGCAATGCTTTGAATCCATCCGCAAAAACTTCAATGACATGTTTTACAATTTCTTTAAAGGAAAAGGAGATCTTGAATTAACCGACATGGAAGATTTACTGGAAGCAGGATTAATCATTAAAGCCCAGCATAAAGGAGACCAATTTCAAAGATTGGAAAGCATGAGCGGAGGCGAAAAAACATTGACTGCTCTAGCTTTCTTATTTGCCATCCAATTATACGAACCAGCTCCATTTTATGTATTCGATGAAGCCGATGCAGCCTTAGATAAAGAAAATTCAGGAAAACTCATTCAAGTCATTAAAGAAATGGCCAAACATTCGCAATTCTTGATTATTACGCATAACGATGGACTAATTAAAAACGCTGACCAAATTGTAGGGGTAGCTTTAGATCAAAATAAATCCAGTGTCATTGGATTAAACTTAAAAGAAAGCGTAATGCAAAAATTAATAAAATAAAACAAACCAGCTAAGAAGTTATTTTTTAGTCTTAGGTTTGCGTTTCGATTTCTCTGATTTAGATTCAGTTTTAGGAACATTCATTAATTCTGTTTTTGGAACAGATTGAATGCTTTGCACTGGAACCACAGCCAATGAATTGATTGAATTAAGTTTTTTTGAATTGGATTTTTTTAATGCTTGTTTTTCGGCATCAATTTCTTTGGCTAAAGCTTGTGTATGTTCTGCATAATAATGCAAATTTTTTTCATAGTCTTCTTTTACAATTTGGCCTGTCAAATAATGACGTTTGAGTTCATGCAAGGTATGTTGAGATGCAACCAACTCAGACTTCAGTTTATCCAATTCAGTAACATGTCTGGAATGCTCTTCTTTCCCTAGTTTAATTTCAGAAAGCATTTGCTTATATTGAACAGTAAGTTCAGCATATTGCTGATTGGAAATCTTATTTTCCGCAAATGCTTTATCTAAATTCACTAACATAATTTGCACTTGTTTTTCGTTATTGTTTGGAAAAAAAGATTTTTCAGGCAAAGATTTAGAATGAATATAAAAATATATTAATCCCAGAATGGCTAAAAAAGCCAGAATAGGAATTAAAATTAAGAAAAATGAAGAATTCAATGCAGGCCCAATTGAATTGGTTCCAGAACCAGTATCTGTAGAAACATAGGTTTCCACTTCAGCTATTTCAGATAAATCGTATGCAGAATGAATGGTTTCAAATAAATGATCGGCTAAAAAAATTAAACTAATTCCTCCGCGAGCCGAATCTAAAGCACGAACAGTACTGTTTTGGGTTTGATAATAGTTGGCAGCATTCAAAAAATATTTAGCATGATCTAAATACAATTGCGGCCAAACAAATTCTTTTCCAGATTCTGCAATTTTTTGTTCTAAACTTTGAACTCGGATAGTTAAAGCATCCAATAATTCAGGCAAAGATTTGTCTTGAGTTTCTGCTTTAACCAAAGCCAAAGCTTCAGCTGAAGCAGCATCTACGGCTGCAGAAACCAGCCAGCCTTTTCCTTGTTGGTATAAAGAAGCATTCAGTCTGCGAAACACATCTTCGTTTTCTTCGTCATTAACTAAGTTTTGAGTTAGATTTTGAGCTCGAATAATAGCTTGCTGGGCATTTTCTGTAAATAATTCATTTAATTTAATTCTGGAACCATTGGTTTGAATGGTTACATTGTAAAAATCTTGGGCAATATCAAACCAAGCGCGTGCAAATTCATATTTTCGTAAATTTTCAATTGCTGAAACAAGCTCACTTTGCGCATCTTGACCTACAACCACAATTTGACTGGTGGTTAATTGCTGCAAGCTTAATTTAGCCCAGCTTAGTCTTTCTTGAGCCGCAATATACCACTCCAAAGAATCTAAAGGAATTGCTTTATCCAAACGGATCGAAAATTGATTAATTTCAGTTAATAGTTTTTCGGATTTATTTTGTAAAGCCAAAGAATTTAATTCCAGCAAAGAAGGATCATTGCTAATGTCTTCCACCATAAATGCATTCACCATAGCCAAATAACCTGAATTAGCGGCAGAATACAAATAGTTTTGATCCAACAAAATTTTAGCCGTGCCCAAAGTTTGCTCGGAACTATTCAAAGATTCCAGCAAAGTATTCAAAATTTCAGTCCTGGACATAATTGTATTCGATAAAGAACCTCGGGCAGAATTAATCGAAGAATCTACTTTTTCTAAATATTTGGAAGTTAAAACATGCATGACTTCTAATTTTGAATTCAGCGAAATTCCAGTTGGAATAAATTCAGGTTCTCTGGCTTGAATGTATGAATTCACATCAATGTTTTCAATATTTGTAAATGCCAAACTTAAAGCTTCATCTAAATTACTGACTTCAATTACTTTCATACCCCATTCGCTTAAAGCATATTCAGCTAAATCGATTGTATGAATGCCATCATCAAATCTTCGTGTTTGCAAAGCTTCTCCTTCTGGAATTAAAAAAAGTTTTATGCCGGTCTCGGAAGCTTTTTTTGCTTTTTCAAATACTCCGCCGACTGGCCCAATTCTTCCATCACTGTCAATGGTTCCAGTAATTGCAACATATTCTGGAATGCGTTTATTTTGCAGCATAGTTACAACCAATAAAGAAATTGCACTGCCTGCACTTGGGCCGTCTACAATACTGGCATCGGAGTTAATGTCAAATTTGTAATCGTAATTTTTAGCCAAAGAAGAATAATTTTTAGCCAATTCTACAGCAGTACGTTCACTGCTTTGCGTTGCAGTCCCCACCAAAGGACCAACACCTGAATAAATTTTTCCAGTCCCCAGTTCTAAATTTACAATTAAATCAGCTTTCAATGCACTTTGGCCTTCAGCAATCACAGCATAAATCGGCAAAGTAGCTTGCGTAATCACAGCCAAAGCAGGAAGTGAAAATAGCAGCAAAGCTAAAACAATACTAAACGCAAAACGCATGCAATAATACAGGTGTTGAACAAATAAAAAGATATCTTTGATTCAATGTTTTATATTAAATAATATTC
The DNA here is from genome assembly GCA_030649345.1 of Candidatus Iainarchaeum sp. GTDB lineage: Archaea > Iainarchaeota > Iainarchaeia > Iainarchaeales > 0-14-0-20-34-12 > JAUSKK01. Next base: position 12,110 of record JAUSKK010000033.1, read on the forward strand.
AACACCTGTAAGTATCCTAAAAGGTATTAAAGGATTGCGAATACTATTTTGGCTTTGACGCATTTCGTTTCAAATGCCTAGTAATTAAATTATCCGTACGTGATCTAATCTCTAAAGCCAATTGGTCGTGTGGAAATAATGCAGCGTTAAATCTTAAAGACAGCCATTCTACTGCAATATCCCTAATGGCCCTGTCATTTTCTGTAAATGGGATAATTTTAGAACTTGGATATTGCCTGCCATTTAATCCATGCAAACGCTTTTTAATCAAACGCAAAAAATTATCTTTAAGAAGCCCTCTTTGAAAAAGTCTTAATATGTCATCCTGCTCTGACTCAAACATTTTCTTCGGAACACCATAAGTTTTGATTAAAGATTCTGAAATTCCTAAAATAGTTTTTAATTCTCCTACTTGAACGCGATGAATTGGACTTACTAAAAAAGTAAGTTGTCGCTGTAATCGAATTGCCTTATGTTTTTTCCCATCTGGCAAATTCATTCGTTCTAAAATTTGTTCCATGACATGGCCTTGCATTCGAACAGCTTGTTCTAAAACACTCATTGGCCTTTGCCCTGGTTTGTCTTTTCCGAATTTCAAAAAACCTTCAGCAACCAAAGCACGAAGAACTTTCGGAGTAAATCTTTCTTGAATCAAATCACGATATGCCTCAGCAGCCTCTTGATGAATCAAAGCTTTAGATGCAACTGCAGCTCTCTTTAAAGTCTTCCGCGTTTTTCGACTTGGTCTGCCAATTGGCTTTGGTTTAACTAAACGAAGATTGGGTTTCATACAAATGAAATGTATGTATTCAATTAATATATTTAATAGGAAAAACGGCAGGGCTTTCGCTAGAGTAAATTAAAAAAATAAAAAAAGGCCTGGTTAAAGAAATTTAACCAAACAATGCACTTAAACCGGAAGCAGCTTCTTCTTCTGTTTTCTTTTCTTCAACTTCTTCTTTTTTGGCTTCAACTTTAACAGGAGCAGAAGCAGTTGGAGCTGCGGCTTGCATAACAGATGCTTTTGCAATTGCATCATCAATATTGACGTCTTTTAATGAAGCTACCAAAGCTTTGGTTCTAGCATCATCGGCTGTAACACCAGCTGATTGCAATATTTTTTTTACTGCATCTTCGCTGACTGGTTTTCCAGCAGAATGCAACAACATGGCACTATAGATGTATTCCATACATTAACCTCCTTTAAATATCATAAAATTATACGTGTCTAAACTTTTTCATTTAAAACAACAGCTTGTTGGTTAGCTTTAGCCAATAATTCTTCTGTTGTAACTTTGTTAACTACTCCGGCTTCTACAGCAACAGCTTTAGCATCTCTGAATGCTTTTTGTACAAACATTTCACAATTGTCTTTAGTAACATAACCTAATTCAAATGCTAAATTGAATGCATTTCTATAAGCTTTAGAAAAGTCATTGAATACTTGATCTGTGTCAATATTTAATATAGCTTTTTGGTACACTTGGCCTTTTTCATAAGCAACCACTACATTCAAGCTGACTTTCAATGGACGAATATCTAATTTAGATAAAACACTGGCCACTTGAGGAGAAACAATTTCTCCTTGTTTGGTTACAATTTTTTCTTTCGTAATTGCAATGGTCGGCCCTTTCACTTGAACAGTCAAACCCACTCCTTTCAGTTCACTTAAAGCAGGACCTGGAGGTAAACCAGTGTCTCCTTCAGGTACAACTAAATCAATCGGAGTAATGGTTCCAGGTTTAACTGCAGCACTTAATTGTTTTTTCTTAATTTCAGCATACAATTCAAATGCATCCAATTTACTGAAAATAATTCCAACTGGACCATCCAAAGTACTTCCCAGAATAGCAGTATCAATGCCGTGTTCTTGCAAGGCTTTTTTAATAACTTTATTTTTAGAAATTGTCATCTTGGCTCTAGGATACAATGCTTTTCGTACTTCTTGAAATAAAGAAGCTCTGGTATTTCGCAAGTCCGTTAAAGCAATCACAGGATAATCTTTCAAGTCTTGCTTTAATTGAGCTAAAGACTTTTCTTTCCAAGCAAATGAATGCGTTTTCATTTAAAATCGCCTCGCGATTTTAAAAGCGTTTAAATTTTGCAAATTTAAATTCATAAATGTACACCTAGTTAATAATTATGCGCTCAGTTTAATGGCTGGCCCCATGGTTTTTTTGATATGCAATGATTTAATATTTTGTCTTTTTGCAGGCAAAGATTCTACCACTCGGTCGTAAATAGCCATTACATTGTCAATAATTTGTTCAGCAGGCATTCCTTCTTTTCCAACCACAACTTGCATAACTGGCAAAGTCTTACCTTTCTTGTTGCTGACTCGAATGGCAGTCATTAAACTATTAATATAATCTTTCAAATTACTTTGAGTATCTTTAACTGGTTTAGGCATTTTTCCTTTCGGAGCCAAAGTTTGACCTAAATATTTTGCAACAGTTAAAATCGCTTGACCTTCAGCTAAAGAAACATCGTAGGATAAAATTTCTTGAACAGATTCTTTTTTCAAACTAGAAATATCTGGTTCCATGATAATTTTGTCAAAAATTCCTTTGGCTTTATTGGCAAACTCGTCTGTTTTTGCAAACAACAAAGTTTTGCCAGCTTGTCGTCCAGTAGAATAAGGCAAATTAATTTTCAAATCAATTTGTGAATCTGGTTTGCCTAAATCCAAACCTTTTAAATTAATCATTAATTCAACAGTTTGCGCAAATTTTCGTTTCTTGGATTGAGCTTCCATTTGGCTTAATGCTTCGGTTAATTCTTTTTTATTCATTTAATTCACGTTTAAAATTTCAATACATTTTTGGAATACTTGATTCCTGCCTACTGCATGAAAGCAGTCAACGGCTTGCGAGTGAAACACTCGACAAAAGCAGGACTAATACAATAATAGTAAAAAGTTAAGTTTAAAAACCTGATTAAAGCCTTGCTTAACTGCCATTTAGACAGAATATATAATAAAGTTACAAACCAAATATAGGTATGCCGCAAACATTAGCTCATTTTGTAAAACACCCTCAGAAACCAGTAAATGAAAGACCTGGAAAAAAAGAACGCAGAAAACGAATCCATGGACCCGGCCAACGAAGTTTACTTAAACGTGCTTTTTCGGAATCTCAAAGATTTGGAATTTCTCCAACTCTAAATGAAGATGCCGAAGCACTTCATAAAATGGATACCCAAGCAAGACATGCTGAAGAAAGACATCAGCGAGACCGAGAAGCCAATAAATTCATAGATGAAATACGAAAAGCAGGAAGAGCTGGGATGCGAACCATGCAAATGTTATCTGTACGCAGAATAACTTCTAAAATTCGTGCATATAATTTAGGTGTCACAGATCGCAAGCCTAGATTTTTAGAATTAACTTCCAATATTCAAACTGAACTCCAACGACAAATACGCGTACGTCAAGGAGATAGTATTGAAGTCACCATGGGAATTGTTTACGATAAAACTCCATTCCCAGTACAAGAAATATTCATTCGAGTTGCAGACTCGAGCAGAAAAAATCACAAATTATTTGAACTAAAACCAGAAACACAAGGAGTCTTGTATGCTAAAGTAGCCAGTGAATTAATGGCTAAAGCAGAAAAAGGAGAACTTCAAATCACGCCAGCAGAACAAGAAAATTTTACAGAGTCTGCCAGAAGATTTAATCAAGCATTAAGTGAATTTGTAACCCAACATGCACACGTATCTGGAGATACAGTTACAATTCCAAGAACAGCATTAAGACAATTTCCCATTCACGCCAATTATTTAACGCCTGCATTAATTGCAGAAGAACTTAAACGAAAAAAAACAGAACTATTTGGAGAAAAAAGATTAGTTATATAAAATAAGTTAAACTAAAAAAAAGTTAAAGAAGATTTATTTAAATAAATCTTCATGCGCAGCACATTTTCCCCACCAAGCAAAATCATAGATTTTGCGGGTTTCACAAAATTTGATTTTGTGAAAGGCTTTTTACGAAGTAAAAAGGCTGTCATGTAAGCCTTGCTCGATTTCTTTTTCAATTTCTTTAGCTCTTTTGCCTTCCACGTAAACACCCATAGAATCGCAAGTACCCAAGACTTCTTTGACTGCAGGCTTAATTTTGTACGAATTCATGTCTGGCATTTTTTGTTCAGCAATGGTTTTCACTTGAGCTAAAGTTAAATCTCCCACTTTGTCTGCTTTTGGATTGGCCGCTCCCTTTTCAGCTTTGGCTTCTTTTTTAATAATTGCACTAGTCGGAGGGCTTCCGATTTTGATTTCAAAGTTTTTGGTAGCTGAATCAATTACAATATCGACTGGAATTTTCATTCCAACATACGATTTTGTTTTTTCATTAATTTCTGCAACAATTTTTCCAATATTTACACCCGTTGGACCTAAAGCTGGACCTAAAGGAGCTGCAGCTGTAGCTTTTCCGGCATCAATCATTACACTTACTTTTGGCATAATTTATCATTCACTCCTGTAAAATTCTAATATTTTCTGCTTTCAAAGTCATTGGCATTTTGACTGCAGCTTCCAATAATTCAACTGTAATTTCTTCTTTGGTTTCATTTACTCGAGTAATCAAAGCTTTGTCTCCTTTGAATGGACCGGAAACAATTTGGACTTTTAATCCAGCTTTCAAAGTATGCATTAAAGGCTTGGCTTCCAATAAAGAATTCAATTCATCAATTTTGATTTCTCCGCCGACAATTCCTTTGCCTTTAACATGCGGAACATCATTAATGGTTCTACGAATTGTAATTTCATTATCGCCTTCAATTAAAATATAACCCTTTAATCCAGGAATGACTGTTAAAGAATAAACATTTAATTCTTCACCGTCTAGTTTTTTCTTTAACATGTCTGCAACAAGACTTTCTTGTCCGACTGTAGTTCGAATTGAAAAAATCATAAAATTCACCTAAAAAATTACTGGGCTCCACCCAATTTGGTTATAGTAAAAACCAAGAATACAATATATCCAACCAGCGAAAGAATTATAATTCCAATTCCAACAATTTTAACCATGCCTTTGTATTCATTGCTTTTGGGTTTCTTGGCAATAGCTAACACTCGTTTGGAATCAGAGAAAAAATTTCTCAAAGACTGAATTGGATTCATATTAATCAATGCACCAAACTTTTTTTAAAAAAAATTTGATTAAAAACCTCTGGATTGAATTGGATTCATATTAATCTTTGCACCCATCGTTTAATAACTATTCTGTGAATTCAATCCCTAAATCAATGTCTTTTGGGAACTTTCCACTGGCTTTTCCTGAATCCAAGTAAGGCAAACGTCCACCGGCTACAACTACCATGGCTTGAATTTGCGATTTTGGAGCTGAATCATCTGTCATAGCACCCCAAATAATATGAGCATTGTCATCAATTTTACTGGATACAGTTTCTACAATCATTTCTGCTTCTCTTAAAGTCATGTCGGTTCCGCCAATTACATTAATTAAAGCTCTACGAGCATGACTAATATCAACATCCAATAAAGGAGAAGTTAAAGCATTTTCAACAGCTTCTAAAGCTCTAGCTTCAGATGCTTCTTGAGTTCTAGATTCACCCAAACCAATCATAGCTACTCCGCCTCTTCTTAAAATTGTGCGCAAGTCAGCAAAATCCAAATTAATTAATCCTGGCTTGGTAACCATTTCAGTAATTCCTTTCACGGCATTGGTTAAAACTTCATCTGCAACTTTAAACGCAGCATTCACTGGCAAGTCTGGAGCAATTTCTAAAATTTTGTCATTCGGAATTACAATTAAAGTATCCACCATTTCTTGCATTCTTTGCAATCCAGCAAAAGCATTTTCCATTCGAGTTCTTCCTTCAACTGTAAAAGGCAAAGTTACAACACCAATAGTTAATGCACCCAATTCTTTTCCCATTTCAGCAACTACAGGCGCAGCACCAGTTCCAGTTCCGCCGCCTAAACCGCAAGTAATGAAAATTAAATCAGAATCTTTTAATAATTCACCCAATTCATTTAAACTTTCTCGAGCTGAAGCTTCTCCAACTTGAGGATCTGAACCAGCACCTAAGCCTCGAGTTAATTGTTTTCCAATTAAAATTTTTCGATCAGCTTGAGTATGAATTAAATCTTGTGCATCTGTATTCAAAGCAAAAGTTTCAGCTCCAATAATTCCAACTTCATGCATTCTTTGAACAGTATTGCTTCCTCCGCCGCCAACTCCAACAACTCGAATTCTAGGCTGAGATTCAATTAATATTTTTTCCAAAGTTTCATGATCTTGAGCCAATTCTTTGGACATTTCTTTTTTTGGAGCAGTTGATTCTCCAGCAAACATTTGAGCCCGCTTAACAGCTTTTCGCACCACACTATCCATACCTAAATCCCCCATAAAACATAACCCTTTCTAGTAAAAAAGTAATTAAAACTAATATAATACCTCAAACAAGAGTTTAAAAACTTGAGCCCTTTCAGCAAAAAAGCAGACGTATTTAAAAAAAACAATGCCCTAATTCATCCATGAATTCAAACACAGTCCTTCAAGCCATTCAAGACATTAAAACCCTGAAAACCCAGGGAGCCAGCCAAGTCAAAAAAAGCTTTCTTAAAAACATTAAAATTTGGATAGAGCAAAATCACAACAAAAACTTAAACCAATTTAACTCAGACTTTCAACACATAGTTTCCTTGTTTGTAAAAGCTCGTTCCACAGAACCAGCTGTATTCAATATGGCGCGCAAGCTTTTAGAATTAACTGAAAATGAAAAAAGTTTATCTAAACTTAAACAAGAATTAATTCAATTACTGACTGAATTCGAAAATCGAGACCAACAAAACATACAAAAAATAATTCAATTTGGACAAAAAGTTGTTCCCAACAAATCCATTGCATTTACGCATTGCCATTCTCATACAGTGGAAGCTATTTTAATTCAGGCCAAAAACAAAATTGACCAGGTGATTGCAACTGAAACACGACCTTTGTTTCAAGGAAGAATTACTGCAAAAAATTTAGCTCAAAAAGGAATTCACTGCACTTTGATTGTAGACAATGCAGCCCAAACATTTATGCCTAAAGCAGATTTTTTAATTACTGGAGCAGACTCTGTTTTAGCAAATGGAAATTTAATCAACAAAATTGGAACCAGCATAATTTCTAAAATTGCTCAAGAAAACAAAGTGCCTCATTATGTGGCTTGCACAACTGAAAAAATGGATCCATTAAGTTTTTTTGGAAAAGATACCGAAATCGAACAACGAAATACCAACGAAGTATGGAGTGAACAGTATGCCCATATTACAGTTTTGAATCCAGCCTTTGACATTACTCCAGCCCGGCAAATTCAAGGATACATTACAGAAAAAGGAATCCTAAAACCTAAAAAATTTGCACAAACAATGAAAAAAGAATTCAAAATATCCAAACAGTCCAAACAAATATTTGAAAAACTATTTAAGTAAATTTTTCTTTTTCTTTCGCAAAAATAAATAGCCTAGAATAAGTACTGAAATTAAACCAAGCAAACCTAAAATTGAAAAAACGGACTCAAAGCTTAAAAATCCAGTTTTTCCAGAAATCAGTTCAGAAGTTTCGGGTAAATTTTTTGAATTAGAATCTAAAAAAATAAAAGCCCAAGAATCTGAAAACTCAATCCAGCCATTTTGATCTAAATGAAACTCCAGATAGTAGTTCATAAAAGAACCGCAATCTAAAAATGCATTCGAATCCAAAACAAGTTTTAGTTCAGAACCAAAATTAGCCAGCACATTGGAAAATTTTTCAGTACTTTCTTTGGAAAATAATTCCAAACTAAGTATTTTGTTTTCCAAGAAAATTGGAACTTCAAATGCAGGCAAAAAAATACATTCAGTTACAGGCATCACAAGCGCATTGGGTATTTCAGAAAACACATTCAAATCAATAGTTTCCTGCGGATAAAAATAATTACCCAAATTTTCGTCTAAATCTTGATTTGAATAAACTTCTAAAGAATTTTTTGAAGAACTAAATCCACTGCCACCACCTCCGCCGCCTGAGCTTATATGAGTAGGAACTGGAGGAATGATCGGCAAAGCAAGTTCTTCGATTTGATCCCAAAAAATCGAAAAAACAATTTTGGAAACATTTCCAGCAAAATCCATGGCTTGCAGGTTTACACTATTTTCCCCAGATTGGAGATTGAAAATACTAACAGAATTGGAATCAAAAACACTAAAATTGGAATCATTTAAACTATACTCCATAGCTTGAATTCCTGTTTCTAGATCAAAAACATTTAAATCTAATCCAAATTCATTATTTTGAAAATGAGTTCCCGGCAAAGGAGACAAAAGAGCCAGATTGGGAAAACCATTGTCTACAACAAACGAAGAACTGGAAACCACTGAACAAGAAAAAGCATCGCATATTTCTAAATCTAACACCACATTGGAGTCATTTAAAGGAACTGACTTCCAATCCAAAGTACAAGAATATTTAAACAAATTATTTTGATCCAAAAAAACACATTGATTAAAAATATCCAAAGGCTGTTTTAAAATAATTGAATTGAAAAAAATTTCTGAATCACTGGAATGCCAGGCTAGCGAAACCCAAAAATTAGAATCTGAATCCAAATCCATGAAATTAAAAGGAATTGAATGCGGTTTTTGGACAGAGCTCCAATACAGACTAGAAAACAAACCAAATTCCGCAACCGGCGGAGTATTTACTAAATGCCAGTTGTTTGCAATATTCCCAAACACATTTTTTGCTTGGAAAACATTTTGAATTCTTAATTGCTGCGCAAACGGTGTTTCAGTATTGCAAACTCCTTGCCTGGTTTCGTGTAAATCGAATTGCAAGAAAAAAGAATTTGCTGAAGTCATCCAAGGTTCGATTGTAAAGTTCAATGTTTCATCTAATTTTTGTGGTGTTCCAATCCGCTGAGACCAAAAAATTGAGTTGCCCAAAGAAGCACTGGCATTGACCACAATACAATCTGATCTTGTAATTCCTGTTTTTCCGCTAAAAGTTAAAAAAATTTTGTAAACAGAATTTTGATCCAATGCAGAACTAGTAACTTGAACTCTTCCTTGCCCCATTCCAACAGTCGGCGGATTGTTAATGGAAAGCAAGGCATTTTCTGAAAACGAAGCATCTGCATACCCTGGAGTGCTTTCAATAATGCTTGGAGAAAAATTGATTGAAAGATTCGAAAAATTGTAATCAAACTCGGTATTGGCATCCACAGAATTCAAACACTGGGTTGCCAAAAAATAATTTTTATCCAAAAAGCCTGCCGGCAAATCAGTTAAAAGATTAAATACAATACGCGTATTCTCTGTTCGAAATCCTGAAAGTTTTCTGGAAAAAATTTGTGCACCCAGTCCTACAGCTAAACAGGATTCGGAAGGAAACAAGACAGGATCTAAAGTATTCAAAAAAACAGTTACTGCAGTTCCAGCAGAAAAATTTTGATCTGTCCTTAATTCAATTTCAGTAATTTGATTAAAATCTAAAACAGAACTGCTTTCAGCTAACGGCAAAAAATTCAGAAGTCCTAAAACCAAAATACAATAAATGTACGAATGACTATGTTTCATGTTCAACCAACTTCTTAGCAAAAAATATTCGCACCCATCTTTTTTTAAATAAATGCGGTTAAGCGGAAAAAATCCGAAAACCGCTGTATTAAAACGTTTCAGTTTAATGAATGTATAGAAAAAGGTGGATTTTTGGAAAATTTTGCAAGCCTAGGTTTTAAAGCAGGGTTGGAAGTACACCAACAATTGGACACAGGAAAACTTTTTTGCAGATGTCCGTTCAGTCAAATGAATGAAAATCAGCCGGATTATTTATTTGAGCGAAAATTGCGCGCTGTAGCCAGCGAATTGGGTGAATTTGATCCTGCGGCTTTGCAGGCATTTAAAAAAAATCTTATTTTTGAATACCATGCATTCAATGCCTGCAATTGCTTAATTGATGTAGACGAAGAACCCATCCAAGAACCGGATGCACAAGCATTGGAAACTACTTTGTTGGTTTCCGTTATGTTAAATTCCAAAATTTTTGATGAACTTATTGTAATGCGAAAAACAGTGATTGACGGAAGCAATACCTCAGGATTTCAACGAACCATTTTGGTGGCACAAAATGGAAAATTAAAACTATCCAAAAAAGAAATTGGAATTCAAACTTTGGCTTTGGAAGAAGATTCAGCCCGCCCAATTGAAAAAAAAGACAATCGAATTATTTACAATTTAGATCGATTGGGAGTTCCATTAATTGAGTTGGCTACAGCCCCAGAACTTACAACACCCGAAGAAGTTAAAGAATGCGCATTAAAAATTGGAGAAGTATTTCGCAGAACTTGCCAAGTTAGACGAGGTTTAGGCACCATCCGGCAAGACATTAATATTAGCATTAAAAACGGGGCACGAACTGAACTCAAAGGAGTCCAGCAAATTGAATTGGCCGATTTAATTGTAATGCGGGAAATTCAAAGACAACAAGCATTGATTGCCATCCAAGAAGAATTAAAAAAACGCAAAATACAAAAGCAAGATTTAAGTACACAATCCAAAGACGTAACTGAAGTATTCAAAAATACAGAATGCAAATTTTTAAAACAAGGAATTCAGGAAAATAAAAAAATTCAAGGAATTTCTTTAAATGGATTTAAAGGAATTTTAGGAACAGAAATTCAGCCCGGAAAACGGTTTGGAAAAGAAGTTTCCGAATATGTTAAAACCAATACACGCGCAGGAATTATCCACAGCGATGAATTGCCAGCCTATGGAATTACTGAAAAAGAAATCCAAGAAGTAAAAAAAACATTGAACACAGATTCCACCAGTGCGTTTATTTTAGTCTGCGATGAAAACACAAATGCACTGCACGCAATAGAAACTGCGGTTCAACGATGCCAGCAAGCCTTGCAGGGCGTACTGGATGAAACACGCGAAGTAGAAGAAAATGGAAACTCAGTGTATCTAAGACCTTTGCCTGGAAAAGCCAGAATGTACCCAGAGACCGATGCTGCAACCATAACCATTACGGAAGAATGCCTGCAAAATTTAAAGAAAAAAATTCCCAAAACAATTGAAGAACGGATTCAATTATATCAAAAAAATGGATTGAGTGCAAAACTAGCCGACGCAATGAAGCTCAACAAGCAAGCTCTATTTTTTGAAGAATTGTTAGAACACAAAATAGATGCAACCATTGCAGCAGTTACTTTATTGGAAACACTCAAACAACTGGAACGAGAACATGTGCCCATTCAAGCATTAACTAAAACTCAAATAAAAGAACTCTTACTGGCCTACAAAAACAATCAAATTTTGAAAGAAAATATTCCTACCTTGCTTCGAATTTGGGCCAGCCAACCGTCATTCAGTTTAGCTGAAATCATTCAAAAAGCTGATTTGGGAACAACGAACATTTCTGATGCTTTGGAAATTATTCAAAAAATTGTTAAAACCAATCAAGCCATTATTTTGGAAAAAAAAGAACACGCCCTTCCAGCCTTAATGGGTGATGCCATGCGGCAATTGAAAGGAAAGCTGGACGGGCAAAAAATTGCTGAATTATTAAAAATAGAAATTCAAAAAATGTATACGAACAAATAAAAGCATGCAAAACATTATTTTTGAATGCAGCACAGCATTACTGTTTTCTTAGGGCAAGTTCGAACGGATTTAAAAAATACGCCGAAAACCACAGCCCAACTTTTACTAGGCTTGTTTTTGTATTATTTGGCTTGGGGATTAATTGATCCATTTTTGTCTATTTACATTGAACACATTGTTTCATCGTATTCATTTGTCGGCTTAATTTTTGGAACTCTTTTTTTGATTGGAATTTTAATCAACATTCCGCTGGGAAGCTTGGCCGACAAAATTAACAAAATTCAAGCCATTGCTGGAGTCCTGCTTTTTTATGTGCCCATTTCGCTTCTTTATTTTTTTTCCGGAATGTTTAACGGCATGCTGGCCATCGCCTTATTGATTTTTGCCAGAATACTGCATGGATTTGGTTTAAGTTACAAAATATTCGTAGAATCATTTCTTCGAAAAAACTCAGTTCCCAAACACACAGCTGGCTCATTCGGATTGTATTTCACCACGCAATTCACTGCTCGATTGATTGGAATCTTAATTGCATTAATTTTGATTACCAGCTTGGGATTAACCATTGAAAACTTGCATTGGTTTTTTTTAGGAATTATTCCTTGCTCAATTTTAGCTTTCATTATTATTCGAAAAATTCCAGACGATGGAAAAAAACTCAATGAAGGAATGAAAGAAATGATTGAAAAAGAAAAAATAGTGGCTCAAGAAATTAAAGATTTCACTGAAATGGGTTTCCCGGGAAGTGTTATGATTTTGTCCGCATTTTTCTACATTATTTTGCATTTATTGATTTGGGTTTATTTGCCCTTGTATGCTTTGAAAGTAAATGTAGGCTTGCCTCAAATTGCATTGATGTATGTATTCATTAGTATACCGTATGCTGGGTCTTTTTTATTTGCTGAATTAGCGGATTTTTTAGGCAAAAAAAAGACAGCCATGATCGCATTATTTTTTGCAGCCATTATTTTAGCACGTCTTTCTATTTTAACCACCGACGGATTTGAATTTTTATTCTTGGGATTTTTACTGGCTGTAGTCGTATCTTTTTTAGGCCCTTCCTTGAATGGAATTATCACCGACATCACACCCAAATCCAAAGGCGGAGAAATTACAGGAATTATTAATTCCGTTGTCAAAACATCGGAATTGGTAGGTGTTATTGGCTTGGGAATTTTATTGGATTTAATTGGATTTAAAGAAAGTTTTCGGATTATTGCTGCGCTTTTAATATTAATGGCCATTCTTTTTTTGCTGGCACGAAAAAGTTTTGAAATAAGAACTGCCAATACCAGCAAAATAGACACTATTCTTTAAAGAAAGCATTTTTCATTTGAAAACCAAACGAAAGGGCGATGCAAATAATTAATAGAATAAACAATTGCTCGACATAGGCATCACCCTTTAATAAAGTAATTCATTCCACAATAATAGAGAAAAATGTTAAACCAAATTAAAAATTTTTATAAGCAGCTCGAAACAGCACTCCAATTGGTTGAAAAAATAAGATTTCATAAAGGTTTTACGGAAGTGCTTATTTTAGGAATGGGCGGAGGAAGTTTTGCGGATATCATAAAATGTTACAACACAACCGCAGTCAGAATTGAAACTCAGAAAGATTATACATTGCCTGCTTGGGTTTCTAAAAAAACGCTTATTTTCGCAGTATCGTATTCTGGAAACACTGAAGAAACTCTTTCCAGTCTTAAACAAGCTTTGCAAAAAAAATGCAAACCTATTTTAGTTGGATCCGGAGGACAATTAGGCTTATTGGCAAAGAAATACAAATTAGACTTTATTCAAATACCGCAAGGAATTCAGCCCAGGCAAGCCATTGGATATCAAGCCATGGCAGTAATTTGTGCATTGCAAAAATATAAATTACTTCCTAAAAAAAATGACTTACAGGAAACAATTGCATTTTTGAAAAAAGACCAAATTCACAAAGGAAAAAAGATTGCACAACAACTCAAAGGAAAAATTCCAATTATTTATTCTTCGAACGACTTTCAAGGCTTAGCTCAAAATTGGAAAATTCAAATCAATGAAAATGCCAAAACACCAGCATTCTGGAATGTTTTTCCTGAACTCAATCACAACGAAATGGTTGGTTTTACTAAAATTAATGGAAACTATATTTTTATATTTATTGAAGATAAAACAGATCATCCTAGAATCAAAAAAAGAATGAAAATCACAAAACAATTATTTACAAAAAAAGGCTTGAAAGTTATTGAAGTAAAAATAACAGGCAAAAACAGAATGGCTAAGATTTTTTCCGCCATTCAATTGGGAATGTATGTCAGCTATTTTTTGGCTTTGGAAAACAAAATGGATCCAGAGCCAGTGCAAATGGTGGAAGAATTTAAAAAAAAATTAAAGGAATAAATCTAATTTTAAAAAATAGGAAACGAATTAAACAACCATTGGCACGCCCAACCAAATTCCAATAGCATAACCAACCATGGCTGCTGCAAATCCAATGACTGCCATTTCTAAACCAGATTTAATCCAATTGCCCACAGTTAATTTGGCTTTAACTGCACCAGCTAAAAACAATACAACTACAGCTAAAATCAAAGCAATAATGATTGCTTCTTTGACTGGAAAGAATAAGAAAGGCAATAATGGAATAAACGAACCAATTAAAGTTGCTCCAAAAATAACCAAAGCTTCAATTTTAGGATCTCTAAATTCTTCGGAGCCCAGATGCAATTCTTCGTTCATCATAATATTCAGCCAAGCTTTTTTATTGGAAGTTACTAAACGCACAATATCATCTAGATCTTTTCCAGTGTAACCAAATTTTTGGTAAATTTCTCGAACTTCTTCTCGTTCTTGTTCTGGAATTTCTTCCATTTCTTTTAATTCCCGCAAGCGTTCTTTTTCGTAATAATCTCGTCTGGCTTTTCTGGAAGTATAGCCTACAGCACCCATCGAAATAGATTCAGCAAATACGGCAGCCAAGCCAGCAATGATTACAATTCTTGAATCATTGGTTGCCACAGCTACACCTAACAAAACACCCAAGACATTGACCAAACCGTCTTGTCCACCTAAAATAAATTCTTCCAACCAAGAACCTGTAGCATGCGGTTCATTGTGTTCTACAATTCCATCCGGCATAATGAACTATTGGGAATGGAAACCTTTTTTATACAATGCAACTACTTCCGGAAGTCTACGGTACAATGTTTGAAACTCAATAGATTCAATCAAAGAAGCAACTTCGTCGGAAGGGAGAATTTTCAAAGCATCGCGGACAGCTTGAATATTCAAAGGAATAATTCTGGTTTTCAAGTCCTTAAACCAAGCACTAAATCTTTTTTTATCTATTTTAGACTCTGTCAGCAATTCTTTTCCAGTTTTAACAGTTTCTCCGCGTTTAATCAATGCACCTTCTTTAGCACGACGCACATTACTCGCTACAGCTTCATGTAAACTTTTCCGAATAGGTTTAGAATATTCGCGCATATGATAATCTAAATTCACTGGAGGATTACCTTCTGCAACAAATGCAGCCAATTCACTGCGCAAACGATTTGCAAAATTTTGCCAAGTTGTTGGAAATACTTGAATATCTGCTTGTCGTTTCAAGTCTTGAATATTATGTCTTGCTTCATGATCTAAAATAGCTTTGCCATAAGATCGTTCAATAATTTCCATACTCAATGGAATTCGCTGGTTTGGAAAAAACATTCCAACGGTTTCACGATCTCCGAAAAATTGTTTTCTTAATCTGGAAACATTATCGGATGATTCTAAACTTAGATGAACCAAACCGCGCAAAAATTGAACATGTACTCTGGAATTGACAGGAACCTTAGATTCATTTAATATTTCAAAAATTTGTTCATGAGAAAGATTGTGAACACCATGTTGAAATTCTTTAACTCTTTGTTCTGCATTGATTAAATGAAATGCAAATTTTCGCAGTTGTTCTTGCACGCGAGGAGTTGTTGGTTGTTTTCTTAAAACAGTTTCCAAAATATCTCGAATAGCACGATCTTTAAAATGTTGTACTTGAAATAAAAATTCGGCTTCGATTCTGCTTAAGTTTCTTAAATGTTTAAAGAACTTTTCGCGGACTTGAAGTCTACGTGCCCTGGTTTTCTTAGCCATTCTTATTTTTTCTTCCGGCAAACCTTGGGTTCTTAATTGTTGTGCAAAAATATGCGGTGGCCTGAATTGTTTTCGTTTCATTGAATTTCACAACCTACAACATATATATTTGAACAACTTTTAATATATACATGAATTTAGATTTTACTGAAAAATGCAGCTGCATTTTTCATATACGCAATTATAAATTGCGGTATGTTACAAAATTTAAAAATTTAAAATCGCAGAGGCGATTTTAATGAAACTTAAAGCAGAACTGCATTGCCATTCGCATTATTCGGTACGCGAAGTTTTGCCAGTAGAAGGCTTGGATAGTCCTGCCCATATGGTGAAATATGCTGGAAAGCTCGGAATTCAAATAATGGCTTTAACCGATCACGATGTCATCAAAGGATGGAAAGAAGCCTTGAAAGCCGGAGAAAAATACGATGTTACAGTCATTCCAGGCGAAGAGATTAGTGTCAATGGAGATGTACACATCTTAGGCTTGGGTTTAACTGAAAGAATAAAACCAAACCTAGGCGTACTTGAAACCATTGATGAAATAAAACGCCAAGGAGCTATTAGTATTGCTTCACATCCATTCGATGTCTTAGATAAAGGCATTAAAGAACAAGCCAAATATTGCACTGCTGTTGAAGCATTTAATTCCATAAATTTAGATCGATTGGCCAATCGTAAAGCCAAACAATTTGCCATTAAAAACAAAAAGCCTATGACTGCCGGAGGAGATGTTCATTGCCTGCCTATGTTTGGCCGGGGAATTACAATCATTGACTGCGAACCAGAAATAGATAGTGTGCTTAAAGCAATTAAAAAAGGAAAAACAGATATTTCTAAAGCAAAATATCAAAAAATTAAAGTCATGCAAGACTGGACTTTGAAAAGACTGCAGTTATCGCAGCCGAATGTAATTCAGTATATGGAAAAAAATTATTCTCTGCCCAAACGAATAGTTTCCAAAAAATTATTGGCTTTAACCAAATACAGTCCAGGAAAAATTGACTACATATTTCGAGGCTTGTCTTACCTTGCAGTCGGCGGAAGTGTATTGTATAGTACAGCTAAACAAATTGGAAGAGGATTAAAAAGAAAGAAAAATTAAACCATTCGTTTGGCAAACTTTCTTGTGCTTCGCAGGCATTTTTTATGCCAATACGAGCCACCGAACTTTTTGTCTGCACCCGGTTGATTGCAGAAAGTACACACATTGCCTAAATTGGGTTCGCTTTTTTCAAGCAGTTTTTCTTCTTTGGTTTCACCGGTTACAAACTTTCTCAAGGAATCTGTTAAACCCATGTATAAACAAGAGTTCTTGAAGAAATAAAAATCTATCCTTCTTTAGTAAGTTAATGGCTGAAGATTATTCGCAGGAAAGTTTAAAAAAACACAAAGAACTCAAAGGCAAACTTGAAGTCAATGTAAAAGCCCATTTAAAGAATGCCCATGATTTAAGCATTTATTATACGCCAGGAGTAGCTGCGCCTTGTTTAGAGATTGCACAAAACAAAGAACTAGCCTATGATTACACCATCAAAGGAAGCACAGTAGCCATTATCAGCGATGGTTCTAGAGTTCTAGGCTTGGGCAATATTGGAGCTGAAGCAGGCTTGCCAGTCATGGAAGGCAAAGCCATGTTGTTAAAAGAATTGGCCAATGTAAATGCTTTTCCAATTATGGTAAAGTCTCAAAAAGCAGAAGACATTATTCAAGTAGTTGAAAATATTGCTCCATCATTTGGAGCTATTAATTTAGAAGATATTGAAACACCGAAAGCATTTCAAGTATGGGAACAACTTCAAAACATTGGAATTCCAGTATTTCATGACGACCAACAAGGAACAGCCATTACAGTGCGAGCTGCTTTAACCAATGCATTAAAAGTAGTTGGAAAAGAATGGCCAAATTTGAAAATTGTCATGACTGGCGCAGGCGCAGCAGGTTTAGCAGTTGCTAAATTTTTATCTTGTTTAGGACATGACCGCAATGTTTGTTTGGCGCCCAAAGAATTAATTATTTTTGATGCAAAAGGACCACTAAACTCTTTGCGCATGGACTTGAATCCTTGGCAGCAAGAATTATTGCAAAATATTCAGCCAAAGAATTTTACTGGGACATTAAAAGATGCTATGAAAAATGCCGATGTATTCATTGGATTAAGCGCTCCAGGAATTGTTTCCAAAGAAATGATTCAAAGCATGAACAAAAATGCCATTGTGTTTGCTTTAGCCAATCCAGTTCCAGAAATTATGCCAGAAGAAGCCTTGAAAGCCGGAGCCAAAATTGTTGCCAGCGGAAGAAGCGATTCAATCAATCAAGTAAATAATTCTTTAGCTTTTCCGGCAGTATTCAAAGGACTATTACAGGCCCGTGCAAAAAAATACACCAAAGAAATTGAATTAGTGGCAGCACAAGCTTTAGCAGAATATGTAAAAAAACCAGACGAAAACCATATCTTGCCAGACCGATTGGATAAAAAAGCAGTAGACTATGTTGCTGAAAAAATAGCTGAAGCCATTCAAAAAGAACAACTAGAATAATTATTTCTTTTCAAAATTTAAACAAACTGAATTAATGCAGTATCTTTTCTTGGTCTGCGTTGGACCATCATCAAATAAGTGTCCTAAATGAGAACCACAATTCTTACACAAAACTTCTGTTCGCTTCACCCCAAAGGAACTATCTGTTTTCAGTTCAATGTTTTTCAAATTATTGGGCTCATCAAAACTAGGCCAGCCTGTTCCGGAATCAAATTTTGCTTGAGAAGAAAATAATTCAGTCCCGCAAGCAGCACAGGAATACATTCCTTGTTCTTTATTTTTTAACCATTTTCCAGTGAAAGGCAATTCAGTACTTTTTTCTCGCAAAACTTTGAATTGTTCTGGAGTTAGTTTTTTCTTGAAATTAGTTTCAGAATCGGGCATAAAAAAAGTCAACAGACCATAATTAAAAATTCATTTTTCCAAAAATACTGCATTTGAGTTATTTTTAAAATCAGAATCTGAAGTAACAACTTTAGCTTCGTTTAAAACTGCGGTTGCAAGAATAATGGCATCACCTAAACCCAATTTTTTTTCATACCTGATTTCAGCTGCTTTCAAAGCAATTTCATCCGAAACTGGAATAGAAAAGGAAACTTTTTTCATAAATTCAATAACCAGAGCAGCTTCCTTTTCAGATTTATGAGCCAACATAAAGCGGTAAACTTCTGCAAGATTAATTGAGCTGATGATAAGCTCATGTTCGCCTTCAATGAATTCTTTGGCACTTAAATTCTTGCCACTAAAGTAATCAATCCAAATGCAGGAATCAATCAAAGCGATCAAGTTCTTCCCTCTTAAATTTAGGCAAACCTTTAATTGCACCAAACATCGATTTTTTGGGTTTCTTTATTTGGCGGATCATTTTCTGGATTGTTTCATCCAAAGTTTGAGATTGTGTTTCTTTCTTTAAAATTTCCAGTAATTCTCGTGTTTCTGTTTTAAGTGCAACCGAAGTCGTAGCCATTATATCACCATAGAATATAGCACTATAAGTTATATTTAAGAGTATGGTTTATTTGTAGAAATTAATCATAAACTCGAGGAAATGGTTTGTGTTTAATAAAATCACTTACTTTGAAACCGCTTGATCAAAATCAATCACATACACTTTAGGAAATTTTTTACCATTACGACGGCTTTTCCATTGAATGCAAAAATTGGCATCATGCATGTGCCTGTGTTCAATACTTAGCCTATCTAAATCAGCCTCAATTTTTTTTACCATATCCTCCCCGGGAACATACGACATTACCACGACAATCACAAAAGAGATAACTAAACCTATGTTTAGGATCGCATCATTATCAATATAAAGCATACCAGATAGAATAAATATGCCTAATCCCCACCATTTAGACCATCCTATATCATTTAATCTCCATGCTGTA
>JAUSKK010000004.1 GCA_030649345.1 Candidatus Iainarchaeum sp.
AACAACTAAATTTGTAACTAAGTGATTTTTGATGAGTTCCAGCCATTGATTTTGTTCATCGGTAAATGTTTGACCTTTAGCAACTTTTTCTATTGCATTTGATACACGCTCTTCTGCTGTAAGTAAAGGCTCTTTTTTAGCTACATGCTTGATAATAGAAATGATGTCAGCTAATTCATTATGATACGCTTTTCGCAAGTTATCTTCTGTAAATCGTTCAGGTGTTTGATTTAATTTTTTTCTTAATTCAGTTAAAGCATCTGTATTCCAACCTTTTGGGCGGTCAAGTAATATTTTAATGGCTTGTATTTTGTCAGGATTGCTTTTAATGTATTTTTCAAACGCTTTCAAGTAATCAATTGGCTTTAATTCTCGGCCATCAATTGTGCGAAATACATACTCCGAAGAAACTGTATCCTGCGTTTCATATGCTCTTATGAACACTTTTTTCTTGCGAGGATAGTTTTTAATTAATTCTTGGAAGTTTTTATTTTGCAATATTTCAATAGTTTCCGCGAAATTTTTATCTAATTTTTCAGGCAATGATTGTGCAAACTTTCCAATATCTCCTTTTTCAAAATATTTTTCAAATAATGGCATTGCTTCTTGCGGATCCATATTTTTAGTCATTCTCTGAAAACGTCTAACCAAACACGTTACATTATAGTTTCGATCTTCGTTATGACTGACTGCAGTTACAACATCTTCAAATGTTCTACTGGGTTTTTCAGGCACATCTTGCGTGAAATCAGTTACTTTATTAAAATACTCCATTAAACTTCCATTAAAACAATCAAATACAGTAAAGTGCGTTTTGCCAATTTCTTCACACAGTCTTGTTCCACGACCCATCATTTGCGTAAATAAAATTCTAGATTTTACTGGGCGTAAAAATACGATGTTTTCTAGTTTAGGTATGTCCACACCGGTGGATAACATATCAACACTTACTACAATTCCTGGTTTTTGCCTATTTCTAAATTCTCTAATCCTTTGCAGTGGCCTATCTACATTTGGGTTTCCTGTAATTTTTTCTACAAATTCATCTCCACGTTCAAATAATTTTCGGCATATCTTTACGATTTCATCTGAATGAGATACGTTAGGTAAATCATTTACCGCGAAAATAAGTGTTTTTGGAAATCTGCCAAGTTCTTTTTCTTGATCTTTAATATATTTTGCCATTTCTTTAAGGATTTGATAATTACTTTCAGGCGAAGTTATCTCACGCTCTATTTTGGTGATTTCAAATATGCGTTCATCTTCTACTTGGTCCAATAATTCTTGGCCAGTCTCTGGGTCTATGAATCCAACTTTTTCATTTTCTTTTAAGAAAATTCCATTCATTCTAACGTCTGATGCAATTTTTACTATATCAAAGTCAACTAAATATCCATCTTTTACGGCTTGTTCATAATCATATCTATAAATTGGGTGCCCAAAATATGCTGTAGTGTGACTAGCCGGAGTTGCGGTTAACCCAATTTTTATACAATCAAAATGATTAAGTGTTTGCCGCCATTTACTTTCCTCTGTTGAAGTATACCCTCGATGGCATTCATCTGCAATAATAACATCAAATGCATGCGTTGGAATATCTATCTTTTTTACATCTTCTTCAACTTCTTCGTCTTCAAAACCTTCAGGGGCTCCAAATAATTGTGCTCTTAATCGTTGAATAGTTGAAACATAAACAAACGCATGTTCCGGTTTTGGGTTCTCTAAATAAGATTGAGGTATTTCTTCTAAATTAATTTTTTTCATATCTTCGTCTAAGTCTTCTTTGCGAATACGTTGACTATAAACTTCATATATTTTTGCAAACTTTTTTCCAGGCTCAGGTTCAAATGTTTGAAATGCTTGAACTGCTTGTGCAGCTAATGATCGACGATCCACTAAAAACAAAATACGTTTTGCGTAATTAGATTTCATTAACCGGTAAATTGCAGAAATTACAGTGTAAGTTTTTCCGGTTCCAGTGGCCATTGCCAGCATCATTTCTTTTTTCTGTTTTTTCAAACCATCTTCAATTGCTTTTGTTGCATTGATTTGATAATAACGCAACCGTGGATGATCGTTTGGATGACTTGCAAACCACTGCGAAGCAATTTTCTTGTTATCTAAAAGATACTGAATTAATGCCTGGGGCGTATGAAATTGACTAACTTGACGAGACAAACTATTTTCTTCTCGTAAATCTCTAAACCAAATAGTGATTCCGTTTGTGGAATAAATAAATGGAACTTTGTAACCATTAAAATCATAAGGGCTATTTTTTATTCCTCGTGCATATCTTTGAGCTTGAGTTAAAACATTTTGAGGTCCAACTGAAAGCTTTTTTGCTTCAACGATTCCGACTAATAGTCCATCAATGAATAATCCATAGTCTGCTGGCCCTGCACTGGTTTCTAATTCATAAACTGCATAATTTCCTTTATTTGGAATTGCATCAGTTGGGTTCAATATCTTCCAGCCAGAAGCTTTCAGTTTAGGATCAATATCCTCATAACGAGTTTTACTTTCAGATTTCATAAAAACCTATTTAAATACGCAAAAAAGGAAATTTAAACCTACTCAATTACCCGCAATTCAAGCAGTTCAAAACGCGTTTTATTGATAAAATTAGTAATTATTGGCCCTTAACGGTTAGAATTCTAACCGGGGCAGTCTTGGTTTTCATTTAGTCAAATTCTATAGAATTCACATGTTAGTTGTTTAAAAGTCTGAGAATTTACTGTTTGTTATTGCTTTGAGAGTTGATGTAAATGGATTTAACGAAAGAGTGTCTTGTTTCTGGAAAACAAGGATTTGAACGAGAAGATGAAATGAAGTTTGCCATTATTGAAGTGCAAGGAAAAGCCTACGACAAAATTAGACTAAACAGAATTCCGGGACTTCGGTTTCGAGAACTATTAAGCGTTTCTGAACACCCAATCCATGAAGAACATCCAATACTGGTTTTATCCACGTGCGAAATCCTTTTAGGTGGAGAAGAAAAAGCAAGCAAAAGAACGTTGTGTGTGATTGGAAAATAATCTTGTGAGATTTATTTGTAATGTCTGCATACTTAATTAAAAGTATTGTCCTATTGTTTAAATGATAAATATGGCACTAACTGAAGAAAAGAAAGAAGAGGTTCGTCAGTTTGCACTAGAGAAAATCATTGAAATGATTAATCACAACCATGCTGATGAAGTATCTCATAACGTTTTAGATGCCATTCGTAAATCTAAATATAACGAATTTATTCAAGGGGACAAAAGTGACGCTTTTATTTATGAATATTTTTATGGGTTAGTCAGACAAGGTATTTTGTATCTTGAAATTTCATCTACTGATGTAAGGGTAAAACTTGCATCAAATGCAAAGAACTTTGTAATTAATGGAACTATTTTGAGTTCTGATTTATCTACATATAAAAAAGATTATCCCTTTTTTTCAAATATTTTATCAAATTATGTTTGTAAAGATGACGTTGAATTTTATTTTCTGGAATGTTTGAAATCATATCATAATGGGTGTTTTGCATCTACAATAATTTGTTTAGGTATTTGTTCTGAACTTATTCTGACCGAATTAGCATCAAAAAAAAGCATAGGTCCGAACAAGCCAGCTGTGCTAATTAATAGTTTACGTGACTTTGTAATGCCGCATGATAAATTACTTGCTTATGAGTTCTACAATTATGCAACGCTATTTAGGGAAGGTAGAAATGATGAGGTGCATATTAAATTTGGATATCCGGACCTACAAAAATGTAATTTTTTGATAAAACATTTTCTTTTAAAATTAGAAATTATTGATAAGATTGAAAAGCTATCGTAACTATTTTTTATTCTTACTCCACTCATTCAAAAATTCACTGAATTGTTTTAAATCCAGTCCTTTGTTTTCTAAATCTTTTAATTGGCCAACCACATTATTGAGAAATTCATAGCTTTGTTCTGTTTTTGTTGCTAAGACTTCAACTGACGCTTTTTCAGACAAGGCGTTTCCACATTTTTTGCATAACTTAAACACACTTGGATTTTTGGTGTCGCAGCGTTTGCATTGAATAATTGAAACAGTTTCTTGTGCAGATTCTTCACTGATTTTGATTCCATGAACTTTTAAAATTGCATTATCAATATCTCTACCACTTAAATGAACATAACGTGCAGCCATGTCACTGTCTTGTGTCCAGCCAAAATACATTTTAAGTTCAGCTTCGGTTAATTTTTTGGCTAAAATTGTAGCACGCGCATGCCGAAACGAATGCGGATTAATTCTTTTCTTAATTCCAGCCAATTTCGCAGTATGTTCCAGCATTTTCTTAATCGTGCGAGGATTCATAGAATTTTCAGTATCAGAATAAGTTTTACGAACAGAAGTCCAAAGCATAGCCTCCGGATTATCTTTAAACGGATGCTGGTTAATCCAATTTGACAAATAAGAACTACAAGCAACTAACGGAATTCTTCTCTGGCCAGTTTTTCCTTTCACAGAAATAGAAGTAATATGCTCACCAAAAACAACATCTTTAATTTGTAAACTAAGCATCTCGCCTAATCTTGCACCGCTTTCATATAAAACAAAAATAAAAGCCTTGTCTCGCAAATTAGAACCGTGTTCAACCAACTTTAAAGCATCGGATTCAGTCAATAAATCTTCCGGCAGCATACTGTTTTTCGGTTGTCTTGTTTTAATCCAGCGAACAATATCAGGATGATCTAAGTCTTTGCCTAAAAGCCATTTATAAAACCGCTTTAAAACTTTTTTATAATCTTGCTTTGTCCATTCAGCAATAGGCAAATCACGCTCAACTTTTAAAATCAATTTTTTAATATCACGATCTTTAGCTTTACGAAAAGTAGTATCCAATTCTTTCAATTGTAAAGCATGCCAGCGCAAAATAGGAACAGCTTTCCGCATACGATTATATGAAATGCCTAAAGCAAGCATGTCGTCTGAGAAATCAAGAACATCCTGCAAGTCAGTTTTAGAAATGCCGGAAGTTTTCAAAGAATTAATGGAATAATTAAAGCCATGACGGCAATCATACAAATCCCTATATATCGCCATAGTAACTATATGACACTATATGCTTATTAACCTGAGGGATCGCACCATTGGTAGGACGCCCACGGAAGGGATCGAACCTTCGACCACCCGGTTAACAGCCGGGTGCTCTACCGCTGAGCTACATGGGCAATCAGAACCTTAGGTTCCGATACCTCCTGATGTTCGATCTTCACAAAGTTCGATCGAACTTAATAAATCAGAAAATTATTCGAAACCAGTTCTATAACAAGTAAATGAAAAGAATATTAATAAACTTAATTGTGGGCTTAAACACTTGGAGCTCGACCCAATAGTTTATTTTTTGCAATTCTTACACCAAAAACAAGCTGCGCTTTTACTGGACTGATTTTCCATAACGCATAAAACTCTCTAAAAGTATCAAATAATTCACGTTCAGTTGGAGGAAATGTTTTACACGCATACGCTAAGCCAGCTAAACCTGGGCCCATTTCAGTATGAATTTTTTTAATTTCCTCAGGAAGCCCACGATATTCTTGCCTAGACATAGGCCGTATTCCAACCAAACTTAATTCGCCTTTTAATAAATTCCAAATTTGAGGCAATTCATCTACATGAAAACGCCGCAACAATTTGCCTAATTTTGTGACGCGTGCATCATTTGCAAGCAATCTTCCTCGGCCAGTAATATCATGCGGACTAAAACCATACACAGCATCGCGTTTCATAGTTCTAAATTTACTAATTCGAATTGGTTTACCTTTTCTGCCAATCCGAATAGAATGATGAAACAACAAAGTATCCCGATGAAAACGAATTGGCTTGCTGGGTTTTCTTTTTTGCATACAAAACATCAAGGTGCTGAACAAATAAAAAGATATATTTGACTCCAAAATATCGCATTACAAAATATTCAACACCATGACATAACTGGCTTCAAAAATAAAAAACAAACAACACAACACAAATTGTTGGAAGGAACTCTTTTTGAAAACTATACATAATTAGTTGATCGTCAAACAAGCAAACGACAATTAACACAAAAAAATAAACATAAAAAATTGACCAAAATTAGAATTAAAGGAAATTATGATAACAAAAGTTGAAATAAAGGTTAAACAACACTTAATTTGTTAAAAAAAATTAAAACAGGCGAATAAAGGCCTATTTTTATGCACAATAAGTATACATAACTAATCTTCGCGTTAACAAAACCTTATTTTAAAAACAGGGTGTTAATTTTCCTTTTTTTTCAAAACAAAAGCTATTTAAAGGAGTTAAGCTATATATTATGTTAATTATTTTTATAACTATTAATTAGTTGTAAAAACTACAAAAACTATTAAAAATAGGGGAATATCGGGGTGAAATTGTGAAGAGTATTATAGATAACGCTATGGAAAAGAGTCCAACAGCAAATGCTGAAGATAAACTAGAAGAATTCGGAACACCAAAGATTATGGTTATTGGTGCCGGTGGTGCTGGATGTAATGCTGTCAATCGATTGGCTAACATGGGAATCTCAGGAGCTCAATTAGTTGCAGTTAATACAGACAAACAACACTTAGCAATCATTAACGACGAATTAACAAAAATTTTAATTGGAAAATCAGTTACTCGAGGTTTAGGTGCTGGCGGATATCCAGAAATTGGAGCCAAAGCAGCTGAAGTCTCACGAAACGCTTTAGAAGAAGTCTTAAGCGGAGTAGACATGTTGTTCTTGAGTGCTGGAATGGGTGGAGGAACCGGAACAGGTGCAGCTCCAATCATTGCAGAAATTGCTAAAGAACAAGGTGCAATTGTGATTGCTATGGTAACCTATCCTTTTGCCTTAGAAAAAGCACGATTAATTAAAGCAGAAGAAGGACTTCAAACATTACAACAAGTCACAGACACTGTTGTAGTAATTGATAACAATCGATTGGTTGAATTGGTTCCAAACTTGCCAATCCAAGACGCTTTTAAAGTAGCGGATGAAGTTGTTGCAAGAACAGTAAGAGGAATCACTGAAACCATTACACAACCTTCTTTGATTAACTTAGATTATGCGGATGTACGCGCAGTCATGAGTAACAAAGGATTGAGTGTAATTGCAGTTGGAGAATCTAAATCTGTAAACAAAGTCGATGAAGTAGTTGAAGACACTTTAAAGAACGCTTTGTTAGATGTAGACATCCAAGGAGCAACCGGTTGCTTAATCCATATTACAGGCGGTCCTGAATTAACTTTAGGTGAAGCTAACGGTGTAGGAGAAATGTTAACTGAACGAATTGACTCTAGAGCCTCCGTAATTTGGGGTGCAAGAGTTGATCCAACTTTCGAAAACAAAATGGAAGTTATCAGCATTTTCACTGGAGTAACCAGCCCTTACATTAAAAGTGTAGGCCACAGTAAAGTGGAAAGTAGATCCGGAAGCAGAGGAAGAGACGCTTTAGGATTAGACTACATTCGATAAACGGTTTAAGGAAAAGAATTGAGCCCAATAAACTCAATTCTTTTTTTCTATTTTTTTAAAAAAATTTCATTTATATGGCTTGGTTTACAATATTCAGACAATTAGAACAATTAACAGATACTTTCCCAGTATGGCTCAAAATAGTAATTGGCATATTTTTTCTGAGTTTTTCAATAGTTTCAGTTTATGGAAGAATAAATATAAATTTTGGAAACAAAATTTTTTCAAGAATACCTAAAGACCAAATTAGAACCAACCTTTTTCACATTTTTCAATACACAATAATTCCAGTTTTAGTAACCGTATACTACTTTTATTTAGCATTTTTCTAAACCAAGAAAACAAAAAAGATAATAACTCTATGAATACTAATTAGTATATGCTATCTCAAAAAAGACAATTGAGAAAAATTGTTCAAAGACAAGCGCGCAAAGGAGTCATTAAACCAGTACGCGGAAAACATGGGTTAAAGACAGGTTTTATTAATTCGAGAAGAGAAGAACTAAATATTGCAGTTCGAAATGCACGCGAACAAAAAATGCCTGGTGGCGGAGTCTATGGAACATTTGGTCACCATTATGGCCTAACAGAGACATTAAGAGTAACTCCTTCATTTAACAACTTTATTGAAAATAAAATTCGAGAACTTAAAAGAAAACAAAAAAAGAAACCGAATGCACGCTTACGTTGGTTGGATATTGGTCCAGGAAACCCGGGCAAATTCATGACTTATTTTAAAGAAATTGATCCAGCAAGAAATAAAATAGACTTACATACTTTGAGCCCAGATCAAGTTAATCCAAAAACAGAAAGAACACTGGAACGAAAGCCAATGCAGTTCACCCGGGGGAAAGGAACTATTGCACGAAATGAACCCAATCCAGGATATGAACCAACACTACAGCATCACGTAGGTGCAGTTGAAACTTACAATATGCAAAGATTGGGAAGATTTGATGTCATTGTATCAATCATGGGCGGAATATATTACACAAAACATCCTTCTGAAACTTTACGCAAAGTTAGTGCAAATTTAGCCGTAGATGGAAAAGCATTTATGGATTTTAAAAATGAAAACTTTAGAAAAATTGAAAATGTATTAGAGAAAATGAACAGAGAAGGATTTGAAACAAGCACAATTCAAATTGGTGGAAGGCGCAGGTTACTAATTATAACTCGAAATAGATAAATTATTTGAAGTCAATTTCTTGGTTTAGTTTTTCTAAAGCACGCATGCTGGCTAAAGCAAATTCTTCGGGATTGTTTTGTTTTTGCCAAGCATAATTTAATTCAGAAGAAGAATTAATTCGAACAAAACGTAAATCAATTCTGGAATTGGTTAAAACTTGCAATACTTCTTTTGCACTCCCGCCTTGCGTTCCTACTCCTGGAATCAAAAAAGGAACTGGTTTGACTTCAGCTGAACTATAAAACAAAGACAAGTTTTCGAGTTCTTGTAAAGAAGTTGCACCAATTACAACGCCTAAATTGCCTTTACAGTTTTTGCCCCAGTCTAAGACTTTTTGAGCAATGCGTTCAAACAAAAAACCATTATTAGCAATCACTTGAGTTTGAAAATCTTGAGCTCCAGCATTCGAAGTTCGATTCAAAATATACAATCCTTTGCCGTCTTTTTCTGCACGTTCAATAAATGGCTGTACACTATCATAGCCCATGAAAGGACTTAAAGTCACAGCATCTGCTTTCCAGAAATCAAAACATTCCTTTACATAGGCTTTAGCGGTACTGCCAATATCTCCTCTTTTGACATCCAAAATTACAGGAAAATACAATTCATGGGCTAAAGTAATTACTTTTTCTAAAGCATGCAAGCCCGGAAAACCATATTGGGCAAAAAAAGCATAATTGGGCTTAACACATGCTGGAAAAATTTCATGATCTTTAAAAGATTGAAAAATTTCAGAATAAAATTTTACAATATCTTGTTCAATAGAATCTGTTTTGAATGGCAATTTTTCAAGAACTGGGTCCATTCCAAAGCAAACCAAAGATTTATTTTTTTCAGCGGACTGAATTAAGCTTTCTGAATAATTCATTTAAAGAAAACGAAAAGAACTATTTAAAACAGTTAGTGTTTAGTCTGCTTAGCTTGACTTAAATCAGTAATCAATAAATCAAATTCTCGAGTTTTTGGATTAAATCGAACAGAAAAAGCTGAGCTTGGAATTTCCCAGCCTGCCTTTTGAGCTTGTAAATGAATGGCATGAATTTCTACAAATTTTGCATTCAGTTTTCCTAAAAATTCAGTGGAAGATCTAGCAAAACCGGTTCCTGCAATATTTTTGTCATCAAATGGACTATGTCGTTTAATGGCTTCTTGAAATAAATTTTCAAAATTTACAACAGCACGTGTTCCGTGTTCAGATAAGTCTGAAAAAATTAAACTCGAAGCTTGTTTGGCTTCCAGTTTTAATCGAACAGTAGTTGGAAAATATTTTCTAGGAATCACTTGCATTAAAGAACGAAAAGCACGGAATTCTCTGCGAGCTGAAATCATATTTCTTTTTTTCACTCGGCCAACTTGGTCTTTTTTTTCAGGGTAAACTTTTTCAACAACAGAAACAGAATGAGCTGGTTTAAGAGTTCCTTGTTTTTCACGATACACAACATATTTGCCGAGAACATTAACTGGTTTATAGTTTGCTTTAGGTTTGTCTGCCGGCATTTCTAAGCTTCCACGCAGCCAAGGTTTTCGAAGTTTAGGTTTGCCTATTTTTGGTTTTGCAGAAGTAGCTGGAATTAAGCGAAGATTAATTCGATGAAAACTTCTGGGTTTAACTGGCGGCATATAGAATGTATGCAGTCAAGGTTTATTTAAAGAATAATGTCGGTTAGTTCTTTTTTTCCAAATAATCCAGTATTTCTTTAACTTTTTCATCTGAAAGTTTTCCATGCTTGTTTAATACACTCAATAAGTGTTTGATTCCAATAACAGCATGTAGATTGTAGCCTTTTTCCTTTAAGGTTTTAGCTCCGCCTTGTTCTCGGTCTACTAAAACTAAAATGTCTTTAATTTTCAATCCAGCTTCTTCTAAAGGCTGAATGGTTTCAAACTTGCTTCCACCGTCTGTAATTAAATCATCGATTACAAGAATGGTTTGCCCTTCTTTAAAGACACCTTCAATTTTTCGTTTGGTGCCATAATCTTTGGTTTCTTTGCGTGCATAAATTAAAGGCTTGTTTAATTCTTGAGATAACAAAGTTGCAATCGGCAAAGCAGTATACGGAATGCCGCACAAAGAATCATACTGTAAAGATTTAGCTTGAATGGCCATTTCTTGAGCAGTCATTTTTAGCACTAAAGGAAAACTGACTAGAACACGTAAGTCAATATAGATTGGGCTTTTAAGTCCACTTTTTAAAGTAAAATCTCCAAACTTGATTGCTCCAATTTCGTTTAATTTTAAACACAAATTTTCCAAATCAGACATTTAGTCACCCCAAATTTTTAATTTTCCTCTAAAATCATTTAATGAAGTATACCCTTTTTCGTTCATGATTTGAATTAATTCGTTCTCCATTTTTTCAAACACAGCAGTGCCTTGACGAATGTATGCTGTGCCAATTTGTACTGCATCTGCTCCGCATAAAATAAATTCAAATACATCTAAACCACACTCAATTCCGCCTACACCCATAATCTGGATTCCTGAATCTTTTAATAAATTATAAAAGCCCCAAACATTTCCTAAAGCCACTGGTTTAATGGCTTTGCCTGTCAAACCAGCCAAGCCATTGTTGGGACGAATATATGTTTTTTCTGTTTTAGCATTCACCAGCAAAGATTCGCCTAAAGAATTAATTAAAGTTACTCCTTGAAACTTTGAATCAATTAACATTTTTGCAACCATTTTGCGTTGACTGGGATCCAAGTAAGCTGGAAGTTTTGCAAACAAAGGTTTGTCTGGAGCAGCTTCTCTGCAGGCTTTCATTAATTTTGGCAAGTATTCAAAATTATATGCAGCTTGGGGTTTGCCTTCAATATTCGGACAAGAAAAATTTACTTCAATAATATCTACTGCAGAATCATTGTAGGCTTTGCATAAAGTAATGTATTCTTCAAACGAAAAACCCAACAAAGAAGTAATCATAGGCTTAGTTGTTTTTTGTTTTACTTCCGGAGTAATTTGAATTAAATATTTGTAACCTTTGTTGGGCAAACCAATAGAATTCAAAGCAAATAATTCATCCTGCCAATACCGTGGAACTTTATTTCCATTCCGTTCTTCAATCGTAGTAGTTTTATACAGAACTGCGCCAGTCTTGGCTTCAGCTGTTTTGATAATATCCGGAATATCTGAACCATAAATGCCAGAAGCATTAATCAAAGGATTCGGTAAATGAACTTTGGCCAATTTGACAGAAAGATCAACCATGCAAGAATTACAGTAAAAGTATTTAAAAAAGAAAACCCTAGACAGTTAGAATGATTGGAAGAAAAGGAATTAAACGATTTATTACATCCGGTGCCAAGCCAACAAGTCAAGGCTGGAAAGGTGGATGGGTTGGAGCTTTACGGCCAAAAGAAATGCTGTTAAGAAGAAGAGCTGTACAAACACTCAAACCGAAAGAAAAACGAAAATTAAAAAATTTGGTTATTGAGTCGCCCCATAGACAGACTGCAAGTCAAGGAATGAAAGTTACAGAACAACAAGCCAGGCAGACAATAGAGCAAATTTTTGAAAAAATTCAAGAAAAACACCCAAAAATACATTGTGCAGGATTTCCTGTTTTAGTCAAAGAAACAAGAGGAAAATCCAGCTGGAGCTTCCAGCAAGCCGAACGTTTGGCAATTCACCCAATACTTATTACAGCCGAAAGCTTAACTGAAAGTGAGCAAAGAACAATTGTAAACGAAATAAAAGCATCACTAGATCCAGGGTATTCAAAACTTGCAATACTTTTTTTAACAGAAACAGAATTTAAAGAAAGAAATTTGAAAAGAACTTGGCATGGCGGAACTTGGAGAGAAGCATGGAAAAAATATGGAGACCAAGCACCCATTGAAGAAAAGGGATATGACGTATTTATTTTTGCAGGAGAAATAATTCCCGGCATTATTGCAAATGCATTCACACAATAGTTAAAAATTAGTTATGCGATTATTTCAAAATTAATTCTTTTCCTAAACTTTTTCCAATTACTTGATCTTCTGAAAACATTAAATTTCCGTTTACAACAGTGTGTAAAACTTTTCCTTTTAGTTTCCAGCCGTCAAACGGAGACCATTTGCATTTAGTAAATAATTCATCATTTTTCACAGCCCATTCTTGGCTTGCAGTTACTACAATTAAGTCAGCATCTTTTCCTTTTTCAATACTTCCTTTATTTTTTAAATTCAATAATTTTGCAGGATTCTGAGAACATACTTGAATGATTCGTTCTAAAGCAATATTCTTTTTATGAAATTCTGTCAAAAGCAAAGCAAGAGTTGTTTCTAAACCTGGAACACCGGAAGGAGCATTCCAATAATCTTGAGATTTTTCTTCAATTGTATGAGGCGCGTGATCTGTTGCAATTACATCAACTGCCCCAGAATTCAAAGCTTGCCATAAACTGGCACAATCTTGCTTGGATTTAAGCGAAGGATTTACTTTTGCAAAATTTCCGAGCTTTTTATAATCCAGCTGAGACAAAAATAAATGATGCGGAGCAACCTCGCAGGAAACCAGCAAATTTGTTTTCTTGACTTGTTGAATTAATTCAATTCCAGCTTGACTGGAGATATGACAAAAATGAAGCTTATTTTGAAACTTTTTTTGAATATTCAATAAATATTTAATTTCCAAGACTTCAGCTTTCACAGTCCGAATTTTGGAATGCAATTCAACTGAATTCGCTTCATTTTTAAATTTTTCAATATTCTTTTTAATTTCTTGCTCATTTTCAACATGAACAAACACCAGTTTGTTAGACTGCTTTGCTGTTTGAAAAATTTTTTCTTGAACACTAATTTCTGCAACCAATAAATTGCCAGTAGTAGAACCAGCATACAATTTTCCGGAAACAACATTTTTTGCTTTTGCAAATTCATTGAAATTGCCAGAAGTTAAACCGAAATGAAACCCATAATTAATTAACGATTTTTTTGAAACCAATTTACGTTTTTCATTCAAGAGTTTTTCAGAAACAGTTGAAGGATCATTGTTGGGCATATCCATAACTGAAGTTACTCCACCAGCCAAAGCAGCCATAGAACCTGTTTTCCAGTCTTCTTTATGCTCTTGCCCTGGCGTTCTAAAATGCACGTGGACATCAATTAAACCAGGCAAAACAAGATTATTTTTGCAGTCTAAAACTTCATATCCTTGCAGGGATTGCTTAGAGATTTCTGTGATTTTACCATTTAAAATTCCAAGATTAGCTTGAACTAATTTATTTTGAGTAAAAACTTTTCCGTTAACTAAAACGAGATCAAATTCTTGAACCATATTATTCCACTAGTTTTCCGCAGTAATGGCAGTACAATTTTTGATTAACTGTTTCATGAATTTTGGGTTCTATGGATTCTTGATGAGAAATACAAGTTTTATTGGTGCATTGAATTTCAGAAATCAAGTTTAGTGAATTAACTGGTTTGTGTTTTTTAACTTTAATTAATTCTTGCAGTAAAGCTTGCCGAACTGGAATGGCATTCGCAGCCTGCTGAAAATACAAAGCATGCTCTGTTTCATCCACTTCTTGTGCAATTTCTGTAACGCGAGGCAAAGGATGCATAACCTTTAAATTTTTCTTAGCTGACTCCAGCAAAACTTTGTCTACAGTAATAAAATTTTTAGCTTGTTCAAAACTTTCATCTTCTGCAAAATATTCTTTCGGAATCCTGCCCATGTACAATACATCCAGTTCAGGCAATACTTTTTTCAAATCAGTAACTTCAACAAACGCATTATTGGATTTGGCTAAAATTTCCCGAATGGTTTTAGGCAAATCTAAATGACTTGGAGAAACCAAGTAAAGCGTAATATTTTTGAAACACGATAAAGCTAAAGCCAAAGAATGAAATGGTCGATAATGTTTTAGGTCTCCGCACAAACCAATTTTTAATCCGTCAATTTTTTTGAATGATTCTTGAATGGTAAATAAATCCAGCAAAGTTTGAGTAGGGTGCTGGTTTCTGCCGTCGCCTGCATTAATTACAGGTTTTGAAATAGTGTCTGCGGCCAATCTTGCAGAACCATCCAAGGGATGGCGAATGACTACAATATCGGCATAGCCTTCCACCATTTTTAAAGTATCTGTAAAACTTTCTCCTTTAACCAAAGAGGTTGTAGAAATGTCATCAAAGCCTATAACTGAACCGCCCAATTGCTGGACTGCACTAGCGAATGAAAGTTTTGTACGCGTACTGGGTTCAAAAAACAGCAAAGCAACAACTTTGCCTTTTAAAATTTGTGTTTTTTTAGAAACAGACAATTTCTGAATTTTTTGAGCTTGACTTAAAATGTGTTCAATTTGTGCTCTTGAAAAATCAGAAATAGAAACAACATCTTCCAAAGAAAATTTTTTGGAAAAATTGTTTTTCATTATATCACTTATTCGTTGATTAAGTCATCCAAAGATTTACCGGAACTTTTTACTTTAACACCATTAATTAATTCTGCGGCTTTCTTTAATCCTTTTTTTAATAAGTCTTCTCGTTTGGCTCCAGCACAAATAATCTTTCCATTCTTGAACAACAATAAAGTAATCTTAGGATCATCAATTCGCAGAATTGCACCTGGAAATTGTTCAGGTTCATATTCTACATTTTCTAAAGTTAAAGCAGTTTTAAATAAGTCTAAAGTTTGATTCAAGTTAGCTGTAGCAACCAAGTTTACAATGGTATAATCTACATTTTTTTGAACTTTAATATTGGGTTGCAATTCATGAATTAATTTAGAAGCTTTACGAATTCCTGCAGCAATTTCTTCTTCATTGTTGGCACCAGAACAAATAACTTTTCCATTTTTAAACAACAACATGGAAACTTTGGGTTCTTTTAATTTCAAAATAGCTCCAGGAAATTGTTCAGGTTCATATTCAATATTGGGCAAAGAGCGTGCTAAATTGTATAAATCCAAAGTTCCTTTTAAATTAGCCGAAGCAACTAAATTCACAATCGTATACTTTAACGCCATTTAAAAAACTCCGTTTTTTAAAAATTTAAAATTTGGGAAAAATTTTAAACCAAAAAAAATCATTCCTTTCTCTTAATTCTTCTACATACTTCCTTTAAAAAGGTTTAAAAACCTATTTAAAAAGCTTTCAGTTTGAAGGTCGTTATAGTGAATTTGCAGGTTTAAATACTTTTCCATTAAAGTATAATATACTATATAAACCGAATTACAAAGTGTTGAACAATATAAAGCAATATACAATAGATGTTGCATTAATGCTGTTTCAACAATTTGGCAGGTGTATTTTAAATGATTTTAAATTTGAGTAATTTAAAAACTTTTAAAATTCTCAGGGGGAATTTTAAATGACCAATAAACCCAGTAAAGGAAAACGCGCAAAAACTCGGAATTTATTTCGAGCCAAACGTGTCATTACAGTAAACGAAGTATTGAAAACATTTGAACCCAATGACAAAGTACAAATCGTTATTCAAGGTTCATTTCACGGCGGTCTTCCATTCCGAAGATTTCAAGGATTGACAGGCACAGTTATCAAAAGTCAAGGTACCTGTTATGAAGTGCATGTATTCAAACCTAACGCAAAACATGTAAATAAAATTGTAGTACATCCAGTGCATTTGAAAAAAATTCAAACCATTGGAATGCAATAAAATGTGGTGAGCAAATTGATTGGAGAACAATTATTGGAAAGAAAATTTTTAACATTAACTGAAGTTAAAGATTTATTAAACAAAAGAAAAAAAGAAAAAGAATTAACGTACGAACAAGACATGGCATTAAAGTATTCTAAACAGTTCGCAAAATTAACGCCAGCACAAACCAAAAAAATGATTGGAGAATTAAAAGAATTTCCAGAAATCACAGAAGAAATGGCCGTCAAAATTGCCGACATGGTACCCTCGGAAATGCCCATACTGAAATTAATTATTCCAAAAGAAGTTAAAATTAGTGAAGAATCATTAAACAAAATATTTGAAATTAGTCAAAAGTATTCTAAAGAAAAGAAAGAAGAAGAAAAAGAAGAGTAAGGGAAGGGTCAGGATTAACCTTTCAAGGAAGGGGATCCGGACGAACCTCAAACTGAGGGGAAACCTTGGTTTCCCTGCGGTTCGGAAGAAGAAAAAGAAGAATAAAAGAGAGCAAGAGAAGAGGAGAGAGTATGGCGAACGAAGAAAATGCTTACGTATTAGACTATCTGGCGAAAGGGAAAAGTTCCGATTACCGCGAATCTCCATTAGCTCAAGTCTTGGGAACTAGTTTTTTCACATTATTGGAAGTTGTTCCTAAAGCAGAATTAAAAGCCATGCAAAAGGTTTACATTGGCAAAGAAAAACGAGAAGAAGTCAGTTTAATTAAGCGAAGAATTGCTTACAAAGAACTTACATCCAATGCCACAGCTGAATTACAGAATGCCATTGAAAAAATAGTGGAAGAAAACAAAGACACTTTTTTGCAATTTTATAATATTTCTCATTCCATTAGCTTGCGCATGCATCAAATTGAATTATTACCCGGATTTGGAAAAAAACATGTTTTAGATTTATTGGATGAACGTGAAAAAAAAGAATTTCAAAGCTTTGAAGAAATTCAAGAAAGAGTCAAAGGAATTCCGGATCCATTGAAAGCCATTGTAAAAAGAATTGTACAAGAATTAGAAAGCGAAGAAGACTTGAAATATTACTTGTTTACCCGAAGGCCTCCAACCGAAGAAGAAGGAAAAGACCGAGGGCAAGGATTTCGAAGAGATACGCATAGATCGTACGAACAATAACCTAATTAAGTTCTTTTTCTAAATTTATTACATATGCCTAAATCAAAACTATTTATTGAATTAACGTCTTGGACTTTAAAACACAAGCTTAAACTAAAACGAGATACTGTAGCAGTTCCCATTGAAGAAAGTGTATTGGAAAGCATACTCAAACAAATTCCAAAAAATGCAAAAACAATTACAGAATACAACAGCACAGGCTTTATTAGTGAAAAATTAAAAACATATTCTGAAACTGAATTTATTCCAGCACATGGTTTTGAAGAAATTGTAAAAGAAAAAACAAAAACTTTAAAGATTTTTGAAAAAATAGCAGACACGCAAAAGAATGCAGATTGTTTGATTGCATTTGTAATGCCGGTGGAGAATTTAAAACAAAAAATGGTTGAATTCATTCAACAAAAGCCTAAAATAATTATTTTATTGATTCCTGCCAGCATCGCCCAAGAATTAAACTCATTTCCGGGTTCGCCTGATTACACGGAAATCAGTGTCTTGGTGCAAACATTTTATTCCAGTCAAGAATGTGAAAAAATTCCTGCTCAATCCTTTTTCCCTCAGCCCAGCGCCCAATATCAAATACTAAAACTAAGCTTGCGCAAAGGAATGCAGCCTGAACTAAAAAAATATTATGCTTTTTTGAAAGAATTGTTTAGAACCAAAGGCAAAGACTTGGGAAATGTATTGGGAAAAGAAAAAAGCAACAAGATACGCGAAGAATATTTAAGAGAAAAAATAATGCTATTGGAAGTCGACGAATTAAAAAATATATTTTTAGAATTGGAAAAATAATTTTATTCAATTTTTTCTAAAATAATTCGTTCCAATTCAACAATATGATCGTCAAAACAGGCACTGAAAGCTAAGTCTAGTTTTCGCTTGTTTTCTCCATGAATTTCAAATAATAAGTCTCCTTTTTTGACTTTGTCTCCAATATCAACACGTAAAATAATTCCAGCCAATTGGTCTCCAGGAGCTCCAGATATTCTGGCAACTTCAATTAGTTTTTTTAAATTAAAACTAGAAACTTCTCCGTCTCTGGGCACAGTAACTTTTTTAATAAATGGAGCACGCGGAACATCTTTGGAATGCAAAATTTTTGGACCTTGGGCTTTAATGATTTCTTGAAATTTTTTCAACGCTTTACCCGAACGCAAAATATCCAAAGCAGTTAAAGTTCCTTTTCCTTTGGGAACTTTCCCAGTTAACTCCAACAATACTCCGCTAAGTTCACAGGCTTTTTGTGCCAAAGAATTGAATGTTTTTCCTTCCAGTATTTCCAAAGCTTCTTTAGCTTCTAAAGCCGGACCAAAAGTTTGACCTGAAGGCTGTGTTCCATCCGTTAAAACAACTTCGGTTGTAATTCCTAAACGTTTTCCGACTTCAATAAATGTTTTCGCCATCCGTTCGCCT
>JAUSKK010000011.1 GCA_030649345.1 Candidatus Iainarchaeum sp.
GCTAATCTTGAAACATTAACTTTTGGCATTAAGTGTTCTATTTTTTGTTTAAAACTCTCAAAGAATAAAAATGCAATAACAAACCCATAGGCACTGCAAAAGTTGGCACTAAAGCCATTGGAAAAACTGTCATAATTTCAGTTGTAATTGTTACAGGAATAATCTGGAAAGGCACAGGAAATGCCAGCAAAACTCCTAAACTAATTGCTAAAATCAAGTCTAATATTCCAAAATAGTTCCAAACAATTGCAAACTTTTTTGCGCCTTGTTTTTTAGCCCAATACCAATAAGCCACAACTATGGCCAGTAGTCCTGTAATCATATCTCCGAACGCAGAAGGAATAGCAAACAAAGCCGGTAATTGCCCTTGATCCATTAACCCCAGAAATACAATTCCTAAAACTCTGGGAACTTGAAGCAAAAAAAGCCAATGCAAAGGAAATGCATCTAGTAATTGTTCGAAATATTTCCATTTAGGAATTACCTTCAAACCCAATACCATTGCTAAAACAAAAAAGATGGGAATTCCTGGCGAAATTAAATTAGAGCTTACATGCAAAGCATCCAGTACGGCCAAAGTTAATGCAAGCAAAAACCAGCCAACTACGAAAACAAATCCTGTTCGAAAAATTAATTTTTTTTCATTTTCAGGCAGACTTAATTTTTGTGTTGCTTTATGAATTCCGAAAAGTAAACCCAAAATAACCAAAGTCTGCAAGGCTATACTAATGACCGCTGAACTTTCTGCAATAAGTAATGCCATAAAAAATACAGGTTTTTCAAATTAAAAAACATATCTACTTGAAATAATTGACTGCATTTTGAAAAACTTTTAATCCAGGCCCATATTTCGGCAAAGGCTTTTCAGCTAGCTTGAATTGTGCTTTTAGTAAATTCCAATGAGGCAATTGAGTAAAATAAAGCGCTCGGTCTGGGTGAGGCATTAATCCAAATACATTGCCTTGTTCATTTGTAATTCCGGCAATATCTTCCATAGATCCATTTGGATTGCTTTCCAAATTTTGCATTGTGCAAATTTCGCCTTGCACATATTTGCAGGCAATCAAATTTTTTGCTTTTAAACTTTTCAAAATTTCGGGTTCTGCAAAAAATCTTCCTTCTCCATGTGCAATTGGCACAGAAATTGTTTCAATATTTTGCGTCCAAGGGCTCTTAATTTTTTGAAACTCTAAATCAATCCAGCGTACAGTATACCGTGCAGTATTGTTATGCAATAAGGCTACTTGTCGTTCTCCTGCTTTATTGTTTAATCCTGGCAAAATCCCTAAATTGACCAATATCTGAAAACCATTGCAGATTCCAATCGCTAATTTTTTTTCTTCAACAAATTCAACCAAATCAGTCCATAAATGATTTCTTAGTTTATTGGCCATGGCATTTCCTGAACCAGTGTCATCTCCATAAGAAAATCCGCCAGGCACAGCTAAAATTTGATAATCAGCTAGTTTGATCGTTCCGTTAATTAAGTCATTTATGTGAACAATATCTGCTTTTCCTCCAGCCAATTCAAATCCTTGTTTGGTTTCTTGTTCACAGTTTAATCCATAACCGCTTAAGACTAACGTTTTAGACATTAATAGTCCCTCGAAGTTTTTTTGTAAGCTTGAGTTAATTCGTCCACTGGAATGTTTGCAATTTCTTTTCCATTTAATCCATTTATTTTTACATTGTTTCCAGTAACTTTTCCAATTTCTTTGAATGCAATTCCTTTCAATGTTTGTTCAAACTCTTTTTTGTTTTCTGGATTTATTGTTGCAATAATTCTTCCTTGGCTTTCACTAAACAAAGCATATTCGTTTCTGAAAACAGTTCCAGGCAATTCATGTAAACTAATTTCACAGCCCAGTTGTCCAGCAATACTCATTTTGGTTACGGCAATTCCAAATCCACCGAGTCCAATGCTTTGGGCTGAAGTAATTAATTCTTTTTCTATGGATTGTTCTATTTTTTCATAAATTTGTTTGTTTTTTTCACCATTTACTTTTGGAACACTGTTGCCTAAACCTTGTTCGATCATTCGATAATATTCGGATCCACCTAATTCTTCGAAGGTTTCTCCGATTATGTAAATCAAATCATTTTCTGTTTTGAAGTCTAGAGAAATTGTTTTTTCACAATTTTCAATTACTCCAATGGATGTAACCAATAATGTGGGTGGAATCGAAATTTTTACTGATTCTCCAATTTCGTTAAATCCTTTAAAGTCATTGAACATGCTATCCTTTCCGGAAATAAACGGAGCGCCATAAACTGTTGCATAATCATAACATGCTTTGACTGCTTGTTTTAATTGCCCCAATCTTTCGGATTCAGTTGGACTACACCAACAAAAATTATCTAATAACGCCATTTTTTTCAAATTAGCTCCGGCACAAATTACATTCCGAATAGCTGTATCAATGGCGCAGGCAGCCATGGCGTATGAATCAATTTCGCTGTATCCTGGATACAATGCTTGCGATAAAACAACTCCTTTGTCTGAATCCAGTAAAGGTTTGGATACTGTTGCATTTGAGTTTACTCTTCCTTTTCCTTGCAATGGTTTTTGCACAGATCCTCCTTGGACTTCGTGATCGTATTGTTTGGAAATAAATTCATAGCTTGCAATATTCAGTCTTTGAATCATTTTCAATAAATCTGAATTTAAATTTTCTTTTTCTTGAATTAATGGTTCTGGAAAATTGGGTTTTGTGTACGTT
The DNA here is from genome assembly GCA_030649345.1 of Candidatus Iainarchaeum sp. GTDB lineage: Archaea > Iainarchaeota > Iainarchaeia > Iainarchaeales > 0-14-0-20-34-12 > JAUSKK01. The sequence goes on from JAUSKK010000011.1 coordinate 2,721, forward strand.
GTCTTCAGTTGTTTTTTAGGCAATCCATTATGTAAGAATTCTAAATCTAATTCCATTATTTTTTTTCCATTAAACATTACTTCGCATTTTCCAGTGTTCATGAATTCTCCAATGATTGTTGCTTCGACTCCGCGTTGATTCATTAATTCTTCAAATTTTTCCCATTTTTCTTTTGGAATACTTAAAGTCATTCGTTCTTGAGATTCAGAAATCCAAATTTCCCAAGGCTGTAGTCCAGGATATTTTAAAGGAACTTTATTTAATTCAACAAAACAGCCATTGCTTTCTTTTGCCATTTCTGCAATCGAACAAGACAAGCCGCCTGCTCCATTGTCTGTAATGCTGGAATACAATTCTAGATCGCGAGCTTCTTTTACTATTGCATCGCTTAATTTTTTTTGAGTAATTGGATCTCCAATTTGTACTGCAGTTACTGGGCTTCCAGCATCCATGGCTTCGGATGAAAATGTTGCACCGTGAATTCCGTCTTTTCCTACTCTGCCTCCAATGACTACAACATACTCTCCTGAATTTGCTTTTTTTTCATGCAATTTTTTATATTTGTTTGTTTTTGGAATCAATCCAACAGTTCCAACAAACACTAAGGGTTTTCCTTTGTATCTAGAGTCAAAGTACATGAATCCTTGCGGTGTAGGAATCCCAGACTGATTGCCTCCGGCATTGACTCCTTGAATAACGCCTAACATGATTTGTTTTGGGCTTAACATTTTTTGAGTAAAATTAGCTCCTTTATACAAAGGCTGTGCGTCTTTAGGGTCTCCAAAACAAAAACCATATTGATTCATGACTGGTTTAGCTCCTAAACCAAATCCAATGCAGTCTCGATTAACTCCTACAATTCCTGTAATGGCTCCACCGAATGGATCTAAAGCGCTGGGACTATTGTGTGTTTCTACTTTGTGAGTAATGGCATAATTTTCATCAAAGTCTATGGCTCCAGAATTGTCTGTGAAAACAGAAATACAGAAATCTTGTGCTCCTTTTTCTTTTCTAATTTTTTCTGTGGCTCCCTTAATGTATGTTTTGTACAATCCTTTATCCAATTCATCTATGGGGCCTGCAAAAATTGTGTGCTTGCAGTGCTCTGACCAAGTTTGTGCCAATGATTCTAATTCAATGTCTGTTGGATTTCTATTTAATTCTTTAAAGTATGCTTGAATTGTTTTCAAGTAATCTAAACTTAAAGCCAAAGGACCTCTTCTCGAGCTATCCTTGTTTTGAATTCCTTTTTTGCCCAATTCTTCTAATTCTAAGTCAGTCATTTCCAAAATTTTAACTAAATCTACTTTAGTTTCTTGGCTTAGTTTTACTTTGGGTACAATTTTGTTCATTCCTTTTTGTTTTTGAAATTGTTCAAAATTTTTAATATGAATCCGTTGAATTAATGGATTGGCTAAACCATTGCCAATTTGAATTGCTTCTTGTTCAGTTAATTTTCCTTGAATAAAAGTTATTTGCGAACTATACGCATGTTCTTCTGTTTTAAATTTTCGTTTCAGCAAGTCTTCGATTTCTTCTTGAACTGTGTTTCCTATATTGTCTGTAACTCCAGGCAAATATCCTATTTCAATAGCATAATCAAATTGATTTACTTGAGCTGGTTGGTTAATAAAAGCAATTTCTGAAACTGGATTATGCAATGAGTTGGCAATTTGTTGTAATTCTTTTTCTGAAAAGTTTCCTTCAAGAGTATACACGTCCACAATTTCTATTTGCTGGATTTTTTTTCCAAAATCAGTTTGTTCTAGTTGCTTTTTTCGCACTTCAGCTCGAGTATCCAAATGTTTGCTTTTAACTTCAATTCTGTGGATCATACAAAGAGTATTTAGCAAATCTTTAAAAAGTAAGTTCTTTTTTGTACTTATTTTCTGTGCCTGGCAGACACGCGAACTGCGTTTGCGCGCGTACTTAAATCTCCTGTAAACAATTGAGGTCTTCGAAATGCATGCATAACTGGCATTGCATATCTATGCAATCTTCGGTTTCTTTGAATAATTCTTCTTACACCCATATGTCCTTGGCTGGCGAATTTTTCTACAATCCCTGCAACTGGTTTAATACTTTTTCCTGCAAATACTACGGAAGGATTTTCGCGAATTAAATCTTCATGTGCATTGAATGCTATGCCTAAGCCTCCTTTTTCAGCTATTTCTTTCAGCATTGCGCCATCGGTTAATGTATCTCCAATTGCAATCATTTTTCGTATAGGAGTTCTAGAATTTGCTGAAATTAATTGGATTGCTCTTGCTTTATGAATTCCTCCTCTGGCTGAACCCATTGTTCCATACACTACACCATCTTCTCTATATCTTAGTTGAGTGGCTACAACATTTTTTGCTGGAATGCCCAATCGTTCTGCAATTACTTCAGCTGCAGGTTCATAAGCTGAACTGACAACATAAACATCTTTTACATTTGGGTTACTCTTTAATTTTTGAATTAATTCTTTTGCTCCAGGCATTAGTCTTTCTTTTCTGGCCAATGCTTGAATTTCTTGTACAGTTATTCTTTCTCCGGCTTTTACTGCTTCTCTTAAAACATATTCTAATGTTTGTGCAGGATACGCTGGTTTTCCATCAAATGATTTTCCTTGTTTTATTGCTGTAATAATTTCACTGCTTGTTTGTTTAAAAAATCCTGCAAGGCCATGGTTTCTGAACAAAGAAATAGCTAAATCTCCGGAAACCATTACACCATCTAAATCAAATACTACAATAACTCCTTGATTTTTATTTGCAGGCATACTCTAATACTGTTTCTTAGTTTTTTAATTGTTTTCATTCCTTTGCAAGTGTTGTATTCTCTTAATTAGACTTATAAACTATTATTTTCACTTTTATTATATGACTAAAATTAAAGCTGGAATTTTGGGTGCTACAGGAATGGTGGGTCAACGATTTATTGAATTGTTGGAAAATCACCCTTGGTTTGAATTAACAGATTTGATTGCTTCCAGAGAAGAATCTGGTAAATCCTATGGTGAAGTCATGCAAGGAAAATGGGTGCAAGAAAAAGAAATTCCAAAACAAGCTGCGTCCATGATTGTCAAACATTCCGATGAACTTGTATCTTGTCAAGTTTTATTTTCAAGTATCCCTGCAGACATTGCTTTCAAATTAGAATTGGATTATGCTAGAAAAGGAATTGCAGTTATCAGCAATGCTTCGGCTCATCGTATGTCCAAGAATGTTCCTTTATTGGTTCCAGAAGTAAATGCAGAACAATTGGATTGGATTGAATTGCAAAAAAAAGAAAATCAATCTCAAGGTTTTATTGTTACGAATCCAAATTGTTCAACTGTTCCTTTAACTATTATTCTCAGAGCACTCGAACAATTTGAGCCAATTCAATTAATGGTTACAACCATGCAAGCAGTTTCAGGTGCAGGTTATCCAGGTGTTCCTTCTTTGGATGTCTTAGATAATATTGTGCCCTATATTGGCGGAGAAGAACAAAAAATTGAATCAGAAACTATTAAAATTACTGGAATGAAAAATTTGAAAGTCAGTGCCAGTTGTAACCGCGTTAATGTCAAAGATGGTCATTTAGAAAGTATTTCGATTAAATTTAAAAACAAGCCTTCTCAAGAACAATTAATTCAAGCTTTGCAGAATTTTGAAGCAGAACCTCAAAAATTAAATTTGCCTACTGCACCCAAGCCATGCATTGTAGTGCGAACTGAACAAAATAGGCCTCAGCCTAGATTGGATCGAATGAATGGAAATGGAATGGCTATCACAGTTGGAAGAATTCGGCCTTGTCCAATTTTAGACTATAAAATGACTATTCTAGGTCATAATACGATTCGGGGTGCAGCTGGAGCAGCTGTATTGAATGCTGAATTGTTGTATGTAAAGGGTTTTTTTGAAAAAAAGTAATTTATTTATTCAATCAATTTTTTGTGCAAAATTTGCATTGCTTTAATTCCATATTTTTCCTGCAAAACCAAAGTCATGTTTAATTTGCTGGCTCCAATGGAGACTACTTCGATTGGAATTCTTTTTTCGCTTAAAGTTTTTAAAATCGTACTGGTTACTTTTCCATTTTCAGCCAAACCTTTTCCTACTATGCACAGTGCGCTTAGACTTGGTTTTACGGTTACTGTGAAAAGTTTGGATAATTTTTTGACTGCATTCTGCAAATTTACTGGATTGGGTTTATCAACCACTACAGTTACATTGGCTGTGCTGGTAGTAATGACATCCACTGATATTTTTTCGTCTCGAAATACTTCAAACAAAAACGCCATGAATCCATGCTGGTCAATCATTTCCGGCGAATGCAAATCAATTAAAGTCATATTTTTTTTCAACGAAATGGCTTTAGCTCCTTGGCTGACTTTTTTAGAGTTGGCAAAAATAGTTGTACCTTTATCTTTAGGCCTAAATGTATTCAGTATTTTGACTGGAATATTTTTTTGCAAAGGCAAAATAATTGTTTTCGGATGCAATACTTTAGCCCCAAAATAGGAAAGCTCAGCAGCTTCATCAAATGCAATGTTTTCAATTTTTTTGGCATTTGGAATAAATCTTGGATCAGCACTGTACAATCCAGAAACATCTTTCCAGATCTCTAGGGCACTGGCAGTTAATGCATATGCAAAAATGCTGGCACTATAATCTGAACCGCCTCTTCCCAGTGTAGTAATTTCTCCGTGCCGGTCTTTTCCAATAAACCCTGTAACCACAGGCACTATTTTTAGTTTTGATATTTTTTGTTTAATTTTTGAAAAACTTTCCTTTAAGGGTTTGGCATTTCCAAAATTAGAATCTGTAGTCAATCCCAGATCCCAAGAACAAAAAGATTTTGCGGAAATTCCTTTTTGATTTAATACTTCGGCCAAGATTTTTGCAGCCATTCGTTCTCCAAAACTAATCACATTGTCTGCTAATTTTTCTGAATCAGCTACTTTGCTTTGGGCTTTCCGTAAAGCATGCACTGCATCCAATAATTCTTTTAATTCTTGAAATTCTGCATTCAATAAGTTTGAATCCAGTTTTGCTTCTGTCAGCAAATGTAGGTGTTTTTGTTTGATGATTTCGAATGATTGTTTATTTTTTAATGAATCTAAAAGTAAATCTGTAACTCCTGCAATGGCTGAAACAATAATCACTGGTTTTTGATTCAATTTTTTTCCAATAATTTGAGAAATGGTTTTTAAATTTTCAGCAGAACCCATGGAAGTTCCGCCGAATTTGAATACAATCGCCATATTTTATTGAATAAAAGACACGCTTATATTTATATCTAAAACTAATTTAATTGCATGGATAGAAAAACTCCTTTATTGGAAGTTAAAAATGTCAACAAAGTGTATTCTTTAGGTAAAGTTACAGTTACTGCATTGAAAAAAATCGATTTGCAAATATTTGAACAAGACTATATTTCAATTATGGGTCCGAGTGGTTCGGGTAAAACTACTTTATTGGATGTGATAAGCACTTTACTGCGCCCTACTCAAGGAGATGTTTTGATTGAAGGAAAATCTACTCAAGCTATGGGTGATGAAGAGCTTGCAAAAATTCGCGGAAAAACCATTGGATTTGTTTTTCAAACATTTAATTTAATTCCGACTTTAACTGCTTTGGAAAATGTTTCTCTGCCTTTATGGTTTCAAGATATTCCTATTCAAGAACGCGAAAAGATTGCACAAGAAAAATTACTTCAAGTTGGATTAAGCGATCGAATGCACCATAAACCCAATGAATTGAGCGGAGGGCAAAGGCAACGCGTTGCTATCGCTCGTGCTTTGGCTGTGAATCCTAAAGTAATTGTAGCCGATGAGCCAACTGGAAATTTAGATTCTTCTTCAGGCGATCAAATACTTAAATTGTTTGATTCTTTGAATCAAGAAGAACACAAGACTGTAATTATGGTTACGCATGAACGCAGTGTAGCTGAACATGCTCAAAAAATTATTTATATTAAAGACGGTTTAATTGACCGGATTGAACAACACAGGTGATGGAAAATGAATTGGAAAAATGGTTTGATAATATTATTTTTGTTTTTATTTTGTTTAAATTCTTTGGCTTTAACTTTTTCAATTACCAATGTTCGGTACGATCCTATTCCAGCCATTCCTGGAAAAACCATTGATTTATTTGTTACTGTAAAAAATGATTCTACTTTGCCGGCGGAGAATTTTGAATTTGTTTTAAATCTTCATCCGGATGGAAAGCCTTCGGATTTTCCTTTTTCTTTGGCTGGAGATTCTTTAACCAAGACAGTTTCTTCTTTGGTGGGTGGTCAAAGTACAGTTATTAAATATACTTTATTAATTGACAACCGGGCTCCTTCGGGTGCTTATTTAATTCAATTTTCATACGGTGCAAGAAATGACGTAAAAAATACTGCATTGTATTCTGTTTCAGTTATTGGAAGAAAACCTCAATTGGAATTAATTGAAGTTCCTTTACTGCAAGGTAGACCGGGCGGAATTTTAGAAACTGCTTTGGTTATAAAAAATGTAGGTGACTCTGATGCGTTTGGTATTTTGGTTGGAGTGGAAGAAGATCGAACAGTTACCACTGCAGGTACTGTAGTTGAACGAGAAATTTTACCCATTGGATTAAGTTCTACATTTGTGGCAAGTCTTAAAGCAGGAGAACAACAGACTGTAACTTTAAATTTAGGCATTGCCCCCAATATTGCTTTGAAAACGTATTTTGTTCCAATTAAAATTAGATTCAAAGACTTTAATGGAACTGAATATTTGGTTACTCGAACAATTGGAATTCAAGTGAATGCAGATGCTGGTTTAGATTTTAGTCTTTCTCAAATTAAGCCTTTGGCTTTTCCTGGACAAACAGTTGAATTATCTTTTGATATTTTTAATCTAGGAGAAGGGCCGGCAAAGTTTACAATCGTATCTTTGACAGCAGATACTGAAACTGGAATTTTTTTAAATCCAAAAACATATATTGGAACATTGGAATCCGATGATTTTGATTCTTTTAAAACAAAACTAGAAATTAATTCTGCAAGCTCTACGGGTCAAAAAATTATAACCGTTACAGCTGCCTACAAAGACCAATATGGTTCCGAAAAATCTGTTTCAAAAACACTTTTTTTGGAAGTATATTCTGAAGCTCAAGCTAAAGCTAAATCAGGCCAGTCTTCGAATGGAATTTTGGATTTAGTTTTGTTAATTGTTGGTCTGGGAATCATTTTTTGGGTTTATAAAAAATTTATAAAAAAATCCAAATAATTTGAGGTGCTGTTGGTGGATTTTGAAACCTTGAGTGTTGCATTTCGTAATCTTCGACGCGAAGGAGTTAGAACTTATCTGACTTTAATTGGAGTCATTATTGGAATTGCTGCAATTGCTGCTTTGTTGTCCATAGGTCAAGGCTTAAATTTTGCAATCGAAGAACAATTTCAGCAATTGGGTACAAATACTATTTTTATTACGCCTGGCGGTTTAAGTCCAGGGACTTCGAGTGCTCGCAGTGCTGCAGTAGCCAGTAGAACTTCTTCTGTTTTGCATGATGCTGATTTGCGTGCTATTGAATCTTTTTCTGAAGTAGATGAAGTGATTCCTCTTTTTTCGTTTAGTTCGCTTGTAAAACATGCTGCAGAAACTGTTAATTCCAGTATTTTGGCTTTTGATCCAGTAAAAGCAGAGTCTTTGTTGGCCACTGGTTTTATTGAAATTAATGAAGGAAGATCCTTTGTTGAAAATGATGTGTTTACTGTTTTGGTTGGAAAAGATTTAGCCGAAAATGGTTTTTTGCGAGAAATTAAACCGCATACTTCAATTGAAATTAATGGAAAACGTTTTCGAGTGATTGGAACATTAAAACAAGGCGCTCAAAGTATTGGCGGCGGACCCAATATTTCAAATACTTTAATTTTAACCGAGAAAGGATTCAAGCAAGCATTTGGTTCAAGTCAAAGTCCTTTGTTTGTAATGGTGAAAACATTTGATCAAGATTCTACTCTTTCAGCTAAAGAAAAAATTGACCGTTATTTTGAACGACAATTTGGAGAAAAAGTTTTTACAGTAACCACTTCAGAGCAAGTATTAGAACAAGTAACTCAAGTTTTGGGTTTAATTTCTTTATTTTTGGTTGGAATTGCTGCCATTTCTTTGGTGGTAGGTTCTCTAGGAATCATGAATGCCATGGTTACCAATGTATTGGAGCGAACTACGGAGATTGGCGTCATGAAAGCTATTGGTGCAACCAATTCCAGAATTCTTTCATTGTTTTTAACAGAAGCTGCATTAATTGGATTGATTGGAGGCATTATTGGCTTGATTTTGGGTTTCTCAGCATCTCAATTGGTCGCTATTCTAGGTCAATCTGCTGGCTTTAACTTAAAAGCTATTTTAGACATTCCAACTATTTTATTCATTTTAGGCTTTTCAATGTTTATTGGAATGATTTCAGGCTATTATCCTGCCTTGCGTGCTTCTCGCATGGATCCAGTGGATGCCTTACGAAGAGAATAATTTAGACTTATTTTTTGTGTTTATTAATTTCAGCCCATAACTGTTTATGAACTTGCCCATATTCATCCAGCATTCGTTTAATTCTTTTATATTTCTCTTTATCCAGCCAGCCTTTATTTTGTTTTAAATATTCTCTAATTTTTTCCGGATGTTCTAATTCTACTTCATAAGCTGCTGGCCGGCTGGGATTTGCAATTGAAATATTTGCCGGATTAGCATCTAGTCTAAATCCTGTTTCTTCGAAATCTTTTTTTAATTGCCGTACACTTTCTGTTTTCCTGGATCGAGTTAATCTTTCACCAGCTTGTTCTACTTCTCTTTGAAATATTCTTGCTTGAAGTTCAGCCCAAGACAGCTCACCGGCGTCCATAGCCCTGAATGCTTTTGCTCTTTTCTTATTTGCTTTTTGCCAGACTGCCATAGCCTCTTGCAATACTTTATCAGGCTTTGTTTTTTTCGAACGAATTCTATTTTTTTTAGAATCCAAGTCAGTTACTCGAATTACTCTTCTTGGAAAAAGTTCGTATGCTAATTTCATGGAAAGATAACGTAACCGAGTATGTAACCTGCGTTCCGGAACTAAATTTCGTCTATGGATGGGTGTTCGAATAATGGTTCCTTTTTTTCGCTTTCCTTCCAGTTTACTAATTTCCCAAGCACGCGCTGTTCCACCCATTCCAATTAAACGAAAAGTCTTTCCATTCAGTCTTCGAGTATATTGTCGATTCATAACAGTTTCAATTAATTATTTTCCGAATGCAATAATTTCAATCAAAATTAGTATAACAATAATCAATTCCAACACAACCAACAATATTTCGTAAATAGTATTTTGTTTGGCAATACGCATGTCATTCAATTTGCCGTAAATTTCATCCAAGTATTTCATTCGTTCTTCCACGCTTTTTTCCCATTTTTGCATTTGAAATTCTTCCAAAGCAAACTTGTAAATTTTAGTCAAATATAAGTCTCCAATTGGCTTTAATGCATTTTCTACTTTTTCAAAAATTTCCACAGACCATAACTTAAATTTAGTAATATCAGTTAATGCTTGTTCTAAATTCTTGGGTTTTCCTGCATGGGCCAATTCTGGGTAAATGCTTTCCAGTTTTTTATCCAGCAAAGAATCATAAAATCTTAGTTCCAATAACTGGACTTTAGCATACTCTAAAATGTCTATGCTGTCTGAAGATTCAGCTTCATCTACAATTAAACTGGCTGCAAAATCTACAATCACTAAATCAGTTTCATAATACGACAATGTTCGATTGACACTGGAATAAATTGCTTGTTTGCTTAAAGGTTGAGTTTCAAATTTTAACAATTGAGCAATTTGTTTTTTGTTTTTTTCTAAAAAATTTTTTCCAGTTAAACTTTTTTCCTGCTGGTAAATATGGAAAATCATGTATTCTTCAATGAATTTTTCATGAATTCCTGGGTGAACTGTTGCAGGTATAATTTTTTCCAATAATTCATTGGCTGTTTGTTTTACTTTCTTTTTTTGTTCTAAATCATTTTCTAATTCAATGGAAAATTGATTTAATTCTTTTAAAGTTCCTTCAAAATCAAAATATTGCATAATGGATAAGACACCGAATTCAAAAATTTTAATTTTTTCATCGTATCCCAATGGATTGTTTCCAATATCCATTTTTTTGGTTTGTTTTAACAAAATAGGCGGCACATCATATGTCATGTATTTAGGTGTATGTCTTCGAATCTGAATTTGCCCAAAGTCTGTTTTTGTCGGTCCCAAAATCTGTTCAGCTTTAGGCAAAAGAATTTCTTCAGCTATGTCAAACAAGTAAATTTTGATGACTTTGACTTTAAGCTTTTTCATGCATATATTGAATTCAAACTAGAATAAATGCCTTCGCTGGCTGATTTACAGCTTACTGGTCTTTGTGTTCAATTCTGTATTCTTTCCAGCTAACTTTTCCTTTTTGCACGCTTTCTTTCAGGCTTTTTTCTTGTGCATTCAGCTGGCTTTGTCCTGTTTTAATTTCTAAGAAAACAATTTCTTCAATTTGTTTTTGATCCATTCCTTTGAATACAATAAAATCTACTGGTTTTCCCAAGAATTTAACTTCAGTTGGAGAATACGGAAAATTTGGAAAATAGGGTGCAATCTGTTCCGAAAATTGTCCGCTTAAAACAGCACGTGATCGTTTAACTGCATCTTCGCGTTCAAATTGCAGGTTGTTTTCAGTTTCTTTTTTTGCAAATTTTTTTCCAATAAAAATTCCCAATAGTGTGGCAAATCCTAAAAGAATAATTGCAATAAAAAATATTCCGAATTCAGTCATGACATATTAGTGGTTTAAGATATTTTAATCCTTCTGTTTTATGGATTTTTTTACAGTACTTGCTGGCTGTTTTCGATTTCAGGTTTGTAGAAAAACTTAATTGTTATTGTGGTAAATAATATGGTTAAAAAAATCACAATAAATGCAATGCTTGCAAATAGCTCTGAATTCGGCAAACCATAGGTTGCTGGAAGCTGGGACATTACAGCTGCCGCCAGTCCTCTGGGCCCCATAAACCAAATTAACTGAATGCCATTTTCAGTTAATCCAGTTTTGCTCATGCTGATATTGGTTCCAATATATCGGGCAATCAATATAACAGCTGTTACAGTTATTCCCATTAAAATGAATTCTGGCTTAATTACAAAAATGAGTCCTAAATTTACAAAAAAGAATGATCGGATAAAAAAAGTTACTTCTTCTTGAAAATCTAGCAAGTTTTTTGGAAACAATTCTTCTTTGAATCCAGTAAGGCCTGCAAATATTGTACGGTTAGCTAAAGTTATTCCAAAGACCAATGCCGCGATAGCTCCGCTTCCGCTTAATAATTCGGTTGTAACATACAAAAAAAGAATCAATGCCAAAGTAATCATGTAGGTAAGTGAATGATCTGTTAGTTTGGGCATTATCATTAACCAAATCAATCCAAAAAATAATCCTAAGACAGTGCCAATAGAAAAAGCACTGGCAATTACTGCCCACGGAGAATTTCCAGTCATTGGAATTAATAATCCAATGACTGCAACTACAATCACAATTGTAAATGGATCCGTAATAATGGATTCCAATGAAAGCATTGTTTTAATTTTTTCATTGGCTTGAATTCTGTTTACAATAGATAAGACAACTGCTGCACTGGTTCCTGAGACAATGGCTCCCACTAAAAATGCTTTGATTGGATCCAGTTGAAAAATAAAAATTAAACTAGTGCTAACCAATAGAATGCTTAATAAAAGATTTACAAGAGAAAGCTTGGTTGAATTTACAAATTCTTTTAAAAGTTCATTTAATTTTAAGCTTAATCCGCCTTGAAATAAAATAATAATTAATGCAATTGCCGCAAATAAAGGAGTTGCTAGAACAAATAATTCTGTATTAATTAATCTAAAAGTTGGGCCAACCAGTACTCCGAATAACATTAACCATAAGACATCAGGTATTCCGGTTTTTTTGAAAATAATTGCTCCAATATATCCTAAAATAATGGTTAGAGCAATCAAAGTCAGAATGCTTAAAACATTTAAAGCCATTCAAAAATTAAGGGCTTTGTTATTAAAAAGTTGAGTGCTTTATTCAATATACACTGGATAGTCTGGTTCAGGTTCTTTTTCAAACAAAGTTAATTGTTTAATTAAGCTTAAATCATTCAAGTCATTGATCAAAATTTTTCTATCAGAAAAAGTATACAATGCATTGTCTATGTACAAGCTTCTTTTTACATCGGTTCCATCTCCCCAATAATAATATCCTGATTTCTTGAAGGCATCTGGATCATCTTGGTGAGTAATTCTTCCTTGTTCAGTAAATCCATTTTCTAAGTTTACATTGTATACAAAGGCTCCTTGAATTACATAATCTCCATAGGCATTGGCTCTTTCATTGCTCGGCAAATTTTTTTGTTCTTCGGTTAATTCAGCTAACAAAACTGGAATAACCAATAATTGTTTTTCTCGATCAAACAAGAAAGCCTTATGGTCTTGTAATGCATACGAGTCTGTTCCTCGGTCTCCAATAACAATTTTATGCAATTCAATCGGATGCTCTACATCGCTGACATCAAAGATGGCTAATTTGACTCCTTGATACCATGCAAAGTCTAAATTTCTATTGGACGTTTCTTCTTCACTGGCATCTAAGGCATCTTTTCCTACTCCAATAATGTGAGTTTCATCAAATGGATGCAAATAGTCAGAGTATCCAGGAATTTTTAATTTTCCCAAAACTCTTGGATTGCTTGCATCACTTAAATCTAAAACAAACAATGGATCTACTTTCTTAAATGTAACCATATATCCTTTGGCGCCCATAAATCTCATGGAATAAATTTTTTCTCCAGGTGCTAAATCTTCTAATTTTCCAACCAATTTCATGTCAGCATCAAATACATACACATTATTGGTGCTTGGTTTTTCTGAGTCCCATACTTCGCCAATCGTAGTTGCAATTCTGAAATTGTTTTCAAATTCATCCATGGAAAATTGATTCAAAATATGTCCTTTGGCTGAACCATTTCCTTGGTATTCAATTGCTCCATCGTCTAAAGCAAATTTGTGTACAATGGTTTCTTCAGTATTTTCTTCTTGATTTGGATTTACACTATCCATCATCAAAGGCTGATTGTAATAATTATAATTTACTTCAGCTAAATAAAAATTATTTAAAGAAGCATACACATTTTCTCCAGAGGCTACAACAGTTTGTTTTACAATTTCTCCTGTAAAATCATCCAAAGGAATGCTGGCCAGAGTAATAAAGTTTTCAGTTTGTACTGGCGGCAAATATCCAATATCTCCGCATTCGCCTACAGGTTCAAATCCAGTACCTTGTTCTGTTTCCAATTGTCCTTGTTCTCCTAAACTATCCTTATACAAGGGCAATATTTTTTGATCCAATTTAGGCAAAGGAACATTTAATTCTTTAGCTAAAGAAATCAATTGAGTCCAGCGATAATCTGGATAAGACTGAACAGCTACGTAAGCATAATTTCCAATTTTTCTGGAACTCAAATAACTTCCTTCAAAATCAATTGTTCGCTGAACATTGGGGTTGCTTTTATTGGTCATATCCCATACTTGAATGGTTGCAAAATTTTTAGAATTATACTGCGGATAATAATCTGGAGCAATTCTGGATTGTGCAGGCAAAGGTTCAGTTTCTTGCCATTCTACCTGTTCATAGGTTGAACCCAATAATACTAAAGTATTTCCTTGAATAAACATCTCTGTTGCATTAAATTGATTCAAATCTTGTTTGAATAAAACTTCAGCTTCGTCTCCAGGGAATGCTTTGGCTATAATTAAGTGATTTTTAGAAATAATGTATAAATATTGTCCGTCTGTTTTCACAAAGTCTGCTTCATCGACTCCTTCTACTTGAACATTGGTTGAAGAATAATTCGTTGGCCCGGAAGAGGCTGCAGAGGTTTCAGAAGCTCCAACAGATGGCATGGCCGAAGATACTGTCATCATAACTTTGTCATAAATTCCATAACCACGATTGGATGAAGGAACTTGAGCAAAAGCTTGCCCTATGGCTGAACAAGATTTAAAGGTTGGAATTTCAGAAAAGCTTGCGCGAACTTGAGTAAAGTCATTGACGTCTTGTAATTCGCTTGGATCAGCTCTTTCAGTATCATCTTCTAAACAGCCGGCAATTAACAAAATAGTTAAAATTCCAAGAATCCAGATTTTTTTCATACAATTACTAGGGTTGTTCCATTAATTAACCTTTTCGGAACTGTTCGGAATTAACCGAATGAATTAAACCAATGCAATTAGCATTAATCCAGCCACAATTCCAACTACAGCCAAATATTTGATTTTTGGAATTTGTTCTTTTAAAAATATGCGGGAAAGAATAACTGAAAGTGCTGAATTTCCGGAATAAAAAAATGCAGTTAAAGCAATTCCAATGCTTCCGATGGAAAAATTATAGGCTAAAATAGCAATGGTTGAAATAATGCTGGCAATTCCAATACTAGGAATCTCTGAAAATCCTATGTCTAATTTTCTTCGAGTTAAAACAAAATAAACCAGCAGGCAGATAAAAATTCCTGTTTCAGAATAAAAAATAATATTAAATGGGTCTAATTCTTGGCTTAAAATTTTCAGAATGGAAAAATAAAAACCCCAGCCCACCAATGTAATAATTGCAGGAGAAATTCCTTTTTCAAAATTTTTAAATTCAAATCTCTGCAATGCAATAACCAAAGCTCCAATTAAACCAATTCCGGCGCCAGCCAACTGTGTTATTGAAAGTGTTTCATGGAATACAAAAATTCCAAATAATAAAACAATTAAAACATGGGCGCTGGAAAAAGGCAAAACTATGGAAAGCTTTCCTTCCTTCATAGCCTTATACAATGCCAAAATTGCAATCGTTCCAATCAAAATATTTGCGGCCAAAAATGGAATCATATTGGAACTGGGTAATTGAATTTTTGAAAAAATTAACAAAGCTGCCAAAGTTAAAATAAATGCAAAAAAATATCGAACCAGAATAGTAAAATCTGTGCCTAATTTTTCTAAAGGTTTTTTTACAAATAAATTCGTTGAACCAAAACCCAACAAAGCTAAAATTGCATATTCAAAAGATGCCAGAAAAAACCAACTCAATTAACTAAAAAATATTTTAATAAAAAACTTTAAGCCGCCGATTTTTTCCTGTGTATTTTCATTGACTAAAGTTCCGCCAATAAAGTCAGCCAGTTTAGGATTTCGTTTGGCTTTTCCGGTAACCCAATTCAACAAAAATGTATTCGAAGCAACTTTTTGCAATTTGTAACTATTCATTAATTCTGGGCGTAAAATTTTTTCCACTTGATCTTGGTATTCTTTTAAAACAGAATGGCTAAAATCGTTTTTTTCAAATGCTTTGACTATAACTTCACTGGCTAACTTTCCGGAAGTCATGGCATTGCCTATTCCTTCGCCAGTAAATGGATCAATTAAGCTGGCTGCATCGCCTACCAATACAAAACCATTGCCGGCACATTTTCTAACTTTGGAACCCAAAGGCAAATTCCATCCTTTTACTGGAGAAACTTTTTTTGCATTCTTGAATCGTTCTTTGAATAAAGGATTTTCTTCAATGGCTTTAAACATGGCTTTTTCTAAATTAACTTTTTTCTTTTTCAAATCTTTAACAATCATTCCAACCCCTACATTACATTCTCCTTTTTGGTTGCCTTCAATGGTTGGAAAAATCCAAAAATATCCAGGAATTAATTCTGGCACAAAATGAATTTCAATTTTGTTGGTTAAATCAGTTACGCCTTCGTAATACAAACGCAAAGCAACAATGTAATGTTTTTCATCAATTTCATTTAAGCCCAATTCTTTGGCAACAATTGAATGTGCACTGTCTGCCCCCACTACAATTTTAGCAGTGTATTGTTCTTCTTTTCCTGAAATCAAATCTTTTCCTTTTACTCCAACAACTTGATCTCCTTCTTTTAATAGTCCTGTAACCATAAATTTTTCTTTAACTGTAATATTTTTTTGTTTTTTCATATTTTGAAACAAAAAATTATCATACACCATTCGTTTGCAAACATATCCGTTATTTTGCACGCCTGTTTTTGGAATATTGACATCCAATAAAGTTCCATTCGGAGAAGAAATAGTGACTCCATCAATATGAATTTGTTCCAATTGATCCATTTCTTTTTGTAAACCCAATTCTCTTAAAATTTTGACACTTTTGCCTGAAACCGCATCTCCGCAAGTCTTGTCTTTAGGATATTGTTCTTTTTCCAATAAAAGCACTTTTTTACCTGCCTTTGCTAGAAAGACTCCTGTGGTTGATCCTCCTGGACCTCCACCGACAACAATTACATCAAAATCAGTCATATTTAGTATTCTTAACAAAAAAAAGAATATAAAGCCTGCAGTCAACCGGGGTGCCGGTTGGTAGCACGTGGTGCTAAAGCACCACTGATTGTAGATTTACTTAGCCTTTGGCTTATTTCAAGCTAATTTGAATGCAGTCTGCGCAAGTCATTTTTCCACAGTTTCTTTTTTCACAGTCTTTGTTCCATTTGGATTCCCATTTTACAATTTCGTGCAGTACTTCCTGCAATTCTTTTCCTTTTTCAGTAAGTAAATACTCTGACTTTTTTACTTTTTTGACGGAAGATTGTTTTTTTTCAATTAAAGACCATTGTTCTAATTTTTTTAATCTTTGACTTAAAACTTTAGGCGTAATTCCATTTAAGATTTTTGTTAAATCATTAAAATGCATGGCTTTTTTGGATTCAAAGCAGAGCAAAAGTGCACAAACCCATTTTTTTCCTAAAACGTGTGTTGTATTGTTAATTGGGCATTCTTGAAAAAATGTGCGAACCTTTGAATTCATATTTTCCTCGATAGCTTTCTAAAAAGATACTGTAGTTAATTAATTAACTTAATGTTTTAAATTATCTAATACCATGAAAGAGCTCAAGCCTCATTTAATTTCAATTCTAGTAATTCTTATTCTTTCCTGGTACTATTTCATTTACTCTGGCCGTCCTTTGGCTTTAAATTTTGTAAATGCAGTAACTGCATTTTCATCCACATTCATTATTGGCTTGTCTTTTCTCTGGGGTCCTTTAGCTCGCTTTATTCCAATTTTCAAGCATACTTTAAGTTACCGTAAGCCTTTGGGCTTATGGGGTTTTGGCTTGGCTGCCCTTCATGTCTTGTTGGTTGTATTTGTTTTATTGGGTAATTCTCGTGAAGTGACTTTTGCAGACATTGTATCCATTGGTGTTGCAGCAGTTGCGTTTGTAATCTTTTCTTTAATGGCTTTGACTTCCAGCAATGAATGGGTTGTCAAGTTAGGTTACTCTAATTGGAAAAGCTTACAGCGCACAGGTTATCTTGCTTTTGCGTTTGTTTTATTTCATATTGTTTTATTAGAAAAAGGAATTTTTTTAAGTCGATTAACTGGACAAATTGCCATTGGATTTATTTTAGTTATTTTTTTACTGCGTGCTTTGGTTTTATTGTTTAAAATTCCTTTGCCTGAACAGCCTATGAATCCAACTGCAAAGTAATGAAATCCTAACGTAAAATAATAGGCTGGAAATTTTTCCTTAATTCGTTTTTTTCTTTAATTCGTTTTCTTATTTTTTAATGAATCTTGTTTCAATTCGCCTACATGTTCTCCGAACTGTGTTCTTTGCTGAATTTGCACAAAAATCAATCCAATTCTTACCATCAAAGCAATAATGGCCAATGCTAAAAAAAGTTTTCCGAAAGGACGGACATCCAATCCAATTTCGGGTTTGGTTTCCAAAATAACAAAATGAATTGCACTCAAAAATAAAGCAATGTATCCTGTGGTTTGCAATTTTTTCCAGTTTGCATAACCCATTTTTTCTACAGATTTTTGAGTAGACGTTAAAGCCATCAGCATGAAAATAACAAAAGCAATTACTCCGGCTAAAATTCCTTCTAGTTTTGGATTATTAAAAATCATTTGGTCTAAGCTTAAATTGTAAATAAAAATTACTGAATACAAAACATGCAGTGCAATTAATCCAAATCCGAATAATCCCAAAAATTTTCTCCAAACCAAAAAGCGGGCAAATTTTTTGGGAAACATTCGCGACAACGGACCCATTAAAAAAGTAATGGCCAATAAACCAATGCCGGCTAAAGCAGCTACTTTATTTAATTCTTTAAGCGAAAAACTCAAATCTTGAAACGAAATAACTTGAATTGTTTTTCCAAAATCTAAAGCCTGCGTTTTTTTATCATACCCGGTATAAAATAAAAGCAATGAAACAATTACTGCCAATGCTACAATCCATTGACCGAATTTTGGAACTGTAGTCATTCAATCAATCCTTAATCCATTGTCCTGTGTTGAAAACTTATTTTATTCAATTAGTCCTTCTTTAAGTTCTTTTTTAAATTTAATAATATTGGTTTTTCCCAATTCTTGTTTTTCAATTACTCCTTTATCCATTAATTTCAAAATAACTCGATGCGATTTCAAGCGGGTCATTCCCGGCAGTCTCGAAACTTCTGCCTGTAAGGCTTGTCCTTTGCCTTCAATTAATTTATTCACTAAAGTTTGTTCGTCTTTGTCTAAAAATTGCAACAATACTTCAATATTGGATTTCAATGCTTTTTGTTTGGTTTCTACTTTTCCAGTCATTAAATAATATGTTCCAGCCCCAACCAGCAAAGCAATACTTACCAATAAAGGAATAACTTGAGTTAAAATTTCCACTTTTTGTTCATATGGGCAAATACCTTGTTCATTGACATGTATAAATTCTAATTGAGATTCAGGGATTGGAGCAAATACTTGAATTCCAATTAAAACAAATAAAATAAAAGAAACTAAAATAACTATTCCTAAAACAATTTTTTTATTCGAATTCATGTTATTTATCCTTTAGCTTTGTTTTTAGTTGTTCAATCTTTGTTTCAAGATTTGCTATATATTGTTTCAATAGTAGTTATTATAAGAATTTGTAAAACGAGGTGTTTTGAATGGATGACTGTTGTAGTGAAAAAAACAAAAAAAAGGAAAAAATAGAACTGAAGACTGACTGTTGCGGTGCCTGTGTTGTTTCAGAAGAAACTGCCGAAAAGTGAATCTGAGTCTAAGATAAAAATAGATTGTTTATCAAAAAATATGTGAAATTATGGCGATTATTTGCATTGCAGCAGCACTTATTTTAGGAATCTTAGGCTTGTTTTCAGCCAAATATAGGCCTTTAGCTAAAGAAGCTTTTAGCTGTGCTTTTCGAACTCTAACTTTACGAAAATGTGACTCTAATTTAGAGCAAAAAATTAAAGCAAACATAACTGGTTTTACTAGCAAAATTTCACCCAAATTAGGCCAAATTACATTCAAGCATTTTTCAGTTATTTCCACTATTTTTGTTTTATTGATTTTCGCAAGTTCAATTGGAATGATCTGGGGTATCTGGAACTTTTATCAGTATGGTAATTGCAATGGCCCAGAAAGCACAGATTTTTGT
Organism: Candidatus Iainarchaeum sp.; assembly: GCA_030649345.1. Taxonomy (GTDB): domain Archaea; phylum Iainarchaeota; class Iainarchaeia; order Iainarchaeales; family 0-14-0-20-34-12; genus JAUSKK01. The sequence continues at coordinate 22,204 of JAUSKK010000011.1, forward strand.
ATCTTTGATCCAACTGGAACAGGAGAACAAGGATTTTCCAGAATCAATGCTCAGCAATCTTTGCAACAACCTTTAAACTTGCAGGGAATTAGTTACGGAAACGAAAATTCTGAAATTATTGTATACGAGTATGGTTGTTATTTGTGCCCGTATACAAAAAAAGCAGAACCTGTAGTCCAGCAATTACGCGAAGAATTCAAAGACCAAGTACATTTTGTATTCAAGTCTTTTCCTTTGCCGAAACACAATCAAAGTTTTGATGCGGCCAAAGCAAGCTATTGTGGAAAAGATCAAAACAAATACTGGGAAATGCGCGAATTATTATTTTCCATGCAAGATTCTTGTGTTAGTCCGGATGTGAATGCTGAAATTTTTACACAAATGGCTGTACAATTAGATTTAAATCAAACTCAATTTGAAATTTGCATGCAAAATCCAGATGTGAATACATCCGTTCAATCTTTGTACGATGAAGCTGTTCAAATTGGAGTTTATGGAACGCCTACATTTTTTATTGGAGAAAAATCATTTGTTGGCTCAGTAACCTATGATCAATTAAAGCAAGCTATTGAAGCAGAAATTGCAAAAAAACAAAATGGTGGAAATTAATGCTAAATGTAGAAAAAATTCGTGCAGACTTTCCAATGTTTTCAAATAATCCAAAAATGATTTACTTAGACAATGCCTGCACTACCTTTAAACCTAAACCAGTACTGCAAAGTATGAATGACTATTATGAAAAATTCAGTGCTTGTGCTGGACGAAGCCAGCATTTTTTAGGAAAATACGCTGAACAATTATTCGAACAAGCTCGCAAAGACATCTCTGACTTTGTTCACTGTAAGCCTGAAGAAGTTGTATTCACTAAAAATTGTACTGAAGCCATTAATTTAGTCGCCAATGCGTATCCGTTTAGTTCTTCTAAAAATCAAGTTTTGACTACAGTCTTAGAACATCATTCTATGTTTTTGCCTTTTTATCAACAAGCTCAAGCTAAAAAAATTGAACTCAAAATAATGAATCCTTCCCAAGAAGGATTATTCACGCAAACAAATTGGAGTGAGGAAATTTCAGAACAAACAGGACTTGTTGCAATTCATGGGATGAACAATACTTTAAGCACTCAGCCGGATTCAGAAAAAATTGTGAAAGCAGCTCATGCAAAAAATGCAAAAGTTTTAGTGGATGGCGCTCAATTAATTCCGCATACTGATTTTAATTTCAAGAAGTCTGATGTGGATTTTTTGGCATTCTCAGGCCATAAGATGGTTGGCCCTACTGGCATTGGCTGCTTGATTGCTAAAAAAGAACTCTTGGAAAAATTAAATCCTTTTTTAGTAGGTGGAGAAACCATTGAAAGTGTTTCTTTAAATCAAGTGATTTACACAAAAGCACCCCATAAATTTGAAGCAGGAATTCAGAATTATTCTGGCGCCATAGGTTTAGCTGCAGCGTGTAAGTATTTGAAAAAAATCGGATTAAAAAACATTGAAGTACAAGAACAAAATTTAATGAAAATCTTGCTTTCAGAAACTTCTAAAATTTCAAACTTTAAACTAATCGGGCCATCCAATGCCGCTCAAAGAAACGGAATTTTAACATTTAATTTAGGAAACGCACATCCACATGAAGTTGCTATTATGTTGGATTCTTTGAATAAAGTTTGTGTTCGCTCTGGAGTATTTTGCGCCCAGCCTGGAATGACTTTTCTAGGTTATCCAGATGGAGCTGTTCGTGCTAGTTTATACTTGTATAATTCAGAACAAGACATTCAAGTGTTTTTAGATACTTTGAAAAAGGTTTCGAAAATAGTTAGTTAATGAAGTGCCTGGGAGGAATTTTAAATGAGTAAATTATTTTTAGCCAGTATAGGAATTTTGTTATTGGTAATTTTGGCTGGATGTACTGCTGAAGTACCTAAATTTGTGGATTCTGCGTCTCCAGTAATGTATTTTCAAAGTCCAAAATGTCATTTTTGTATTCAACAAAAACCAATCTTGTTAGAATTAGCAGATGAAGGCTTTCGTTTAAAAGACATGGATGTTTTAGCCAATCCAGGTTACTGGCAGGCATACAATATTTCTGGAACTCCTACATTTTTAGCAGACAATGGCGATCGATTAGTCGGATTGCAATCCAAAGATAAACTCAGAGACTGGCTTGAAACACATGGCGCCAAAATTGCAGTAAGCGGAAACTAATTCCGCTTTCTATTTTTCTTTTTTATTTTTATCGTCAATTGTTCATTGCTTAACCATTTAAATTAACTCAAACATTATTTTTCTATGACCTCAGATATTTTGCCTGTAATTAATTCTTTTGAAGCGCCAGTGCCTAAAACCAACAAACCAGAATGGCTGAAAATTAGGCCTCCAACCACAGAAGAATATGCAAAAATTAAACTCAGAATTAAATCTCTTAAACTAAACACAGTTTGCCAAGAAGCACATTGTCCGAATATGAGTGAATGCTGGTCTGGTGGAACAGCCACTTTTATGGTAATGGGTGATACTTGTACTCGGGGCTGTAAATTTTGTGCAGTAAAAACTTCCAGAAAACCTTTGCCTTTAGATCTCCAAGAACCAGTCAAACTAGCTGAAGCCATTAAAGAAATGAATTTAGATTATGTTGTAATTACTTCAGTGGACAGAGATGATTTAAATGATCAAGGAGCCAATCATTTTGCTGAATGCATTCAAGAAGTCAAGAAACAAAATCCTAAAATTTTAATTGAAGTATTAACTCCAGACTTTCGAGGAAACACGGACTGCTTGGATATTGTATTGAATGCAAAACCAGATGTTTTTGCTCACAATATTGAAACAGTTCAAAGACTGCAAAGCACTGTACGTGACCCTAGAGCAAATTATGTTCAATCTTTATTTGTTTTAGATTACATTAAAAAACAAGATTCTAAAATGTACACCAAGAGTTCAATCATGGTTGGCTTAGGCGAACAAGATTCAGAAATTTTACAAACCTTAGATGATTTGAGATCTAAAGGTGTTTCAGTTGTAACTTTTGGACAATACTTGCAGCCATCGCAGAATCATTTAACTGTAACTGAATTTGTGACTCCAGAAAAATTCAAATGGTTTGAAGAACAAGCATTGCTGAAAGGTTTCCTTTACTGTGCTTCTGGTCCATTTGTCCGCAGTTCCTATAAAGCAGGAGAATATTTTTTAAAAAACGTAATTCATTCAAGTGAAATCAATGCGAAACCTTAGACCTAGATTAGCTCGAAGAAGAATGATTCACGGAAAATCAATTCAATTAATTGGAATTGGTGATGAAGGAAAAGCTTGGAAACTTAAAAGTTTTGGAAAACGAAAACCTATAGTCGTAAAAGTGTATAAAAAAACAGCCAATCCCAAAAAAGTTAGACATGATTATATTGCCCGGCAAATTGCTTGGTTATTGTTTCCTAAAAATTTTCCAAAATCGTATTCAATGACAATTCATAAAAGCCGCATTCGAATTGCACAACAATACCGCGAACCCAATCCTGAACTTAAAGCATTGCAAGTGGAAATGATTGAAGGCACTCCCGAAAGCGAACACACAGCTCATCTTATTCAAATGTTTGCTGGAAACGATAATTCGACAAAACGTTTGATTGAAATTCGTGCAGCTGGTCTTTCACCAGATTCTTTTGCCGCCAATTATGGTTTTTTTAATCCCAGCGAACCTGTGGTTTATGAATTAAAACGATTGAATTCCAAAAGAGTTCGCAGTTATTTGGCAAAACAAGCCATGCCGGTTCGAAGACGTAGACAAATTTTAAAATTATTGGAAGAATATGAACGTATGGAAAAATTTTAGTCTTTTGGCTGTTCTTTTTGGTTTCTCCAATTTTCTTCAAATAATCTCAAAAAAGGGAAAGGTGTTACTCCAGCTTCATGTGCATTGATTGTCATTCGAATAGATTTTTTATACGCCAATACAGCTGCTTGTAAGTCAGTTCTCAAGTCACGCAGTGTGCATTCGTGTGCAATTAGATCAATTAACCTATTTGCAATTAGTCTGCTTTCGTTTAGAGTAATGCCTGGCTCGAATAACTTTTTGCCACCAAGCGATATGCTTGGCCACGTTCAGGCTTGTTGTATCTTCCAGTTAAGTGTTCTAAATTGTATTTTTTGATTAATGTCCGTAATACAGATGATGAAATTTTTCCCAGAACATATTGATCTAATCTATGCTGAGCAGCTAAAGGATTTGTAGGAAATTTTTTGTCCAATCGAGATTTCTTTTTTTCGCCTTTTAGATCAAAAATTTGCCTAACTCTGCTCCGTAATTTTTTAGGTGGGCGAATCATTTTATCAACTCAAAATTCCAGTTCTCAAATAGCTAACCGCAATTGCAATTAAAATCAATCCAATAATTTTGGATAAAACCATTAATCCTTTTTCACCCAAGACTTTTTTTAAGTCCAAAGACAAAATCAAAAGAATGGCTGTTAAAATTAATGCAATGCTTAATGCAATTGCCACTACAGTAAAATTAAACTGAGTTTGTAAAACAATCAAACTAGTAATCAAACCCGGGCCAGTCAATAAAGGAGTTGCAATTAACAGCAGAGCACTGTCTTTGTTTTCGTGTTTTTTGCTTCCTTTCCAAAACTCTATTCCTAAAACAGTTTCAATTCCCAATAAGCCTAAAACTATGCCTCCGGCAACTTTGAAGTCATTGATTCCAATATTTAATGCACTTAAAATTGAATTTCCTGTAAACAAGAAAAAGAATGCAAGTATTCCAGCTAGGCCTACAATTTTAAGAGCACATTTAATGCATACTTCTCTGGATTCTTTGTGAGTAATATCTAGAAATGGAAGAATGCTGGGAAATGGATCCATGACTACAAAAATAGTAATTAATGAAATTAGAATCGAACCAATGAATGTAATCATATACAAAGAAAGCTTTCTGTGTTTTTATAAATTTGCATGCTTTTGCACGAATAGCATTGCTTTTTCAGTTATTTGATCCAATTCTTCTTGTTTTAAAAAATAGTGATCGGATTCCGGAAAAATTTCCAGTTTAGAACCTTTAATTAAAGCATAGGCTTTTTTGCTTTGATTTACAGAAACTTTAGTATCTTTGGCTCCATGAATAATTAAAACAGGCACAGTAATTTTTGGGGCAAATTCATATCCATTATTTTTTTCAGCATCATCAAACAAGTCATACTTTAATTGAATTACCACTCCGTTGTGCTTGGTGTAATCCATAGTTCCTTTGGTTTTCCATGCATTTACTTTTTCCATGCCTAAATCATCCATTGCTTTTTCTTGATAATTCCATAAAGGTGCAATCAAAACTAGAAATTGAATATTTTTAATTTGAGTACTCGCAATTACTGAACATAAGGTTCCAAAACTTTCTCCAATTAAACCAAATTTTTTATATCCTTTTTTTTGCATTAATTTTAAAGCAGAAATTAAATCTTGAACTCCTTGCGTAAGAGTGGTTGCCTCCAAATTTCCTTGGCTTTCTTTATGGCCTGTAAAATCAAATCGAAAAAAAGGAAATCCTTTTTCTCCCAATACTTTTTCCAAATGAACTGCTTTTCGTGTATCTTTACTGGAGCCAAAACCATGCGCAAAAATGATTAAGGGTTTAGAAAAATCTTTTTTAGAGTCTGCTAAAATTCCGCACAGTTTAATTCCTTGTGTGCTTTCAAAAAAAAGTTTTTCATGCAAGTGCACGGCAATCCCTTTATTTATTCTGGCAAAGCCGGTAAATCTGCTGTACTGGGATCGCCATAAGTTGGTTGTTTGAAATTTAATTCACAGGCATTTTCAAATTTAGTAACCAAAATAGTTCCAGTTAAACTTGAATAATTTCCAGCAAACAATTCTTCTGCAGTTTTAGTTTCCCATTTGTTTTGTTCTGTATTAAATGAATACATTCTTTGAATGGAACAATGGACAAACAATTCTCTTGGATTGTTAGATTTTAAATAATCTGTAATTGCAATAAATTGCCAGCCTTGTGCAATTTTTTTAGGCAAATAATCTGGACTGGCTTGATTCCAATATTTTTCATTACTGGGTTCATAAGTAATGGAACAATTTTGTCTGGAATATCTCCATTTTCCGCCATACCATGCATAAAAATATCCTTCAGCATTGTCTCTTTGGTACTGATCAATATTCACTTGATTGGTTGGACTTACTACCATGGAAACATATTTTTTCAAGGAAGGCAAATAATAATATTCTAAGACATCTTCGCATGTGCTGCTGACGACATTGAATGTTGGAACCAAATTCCATCCTTTAAAAATTTGAACAGTAATTTGAGAATTCATGCTGGCAAGTTCAGCTCTTTGTTCATCCGTTAATTCTGGTGCTTGAGCAAATAAAGAAAACGAAAACAAAATAATTAAACCAAATGCAAGTATTTTTTTCATAAAATCACGTTATTCTTCCGGTAAAGCTGGAGGCGGAGGAATTTGTTCTTCTTGTGCTTGAGTTCCAGTTCCAGTCTGAGAATTATTTCCTAAATTTTGTGTGTTAGTTAAATCGGTATTACTTTCATTTCCAGATGTTTCAGAAGTATTGGTTTGAGTGCATCCAAGTAAAATTAAAAAAAGAAAACTGAAAACTATAATTTGTTTTAATTTAATTTCGAAATTCATATTGTTAATAGGATTGAAGGGTTTAAATGTTTACCTTTTTGTGAACTTTTTTTCTTTTTTTTGGTGATTTATTCTCAAATTTAAATTTAGTTGTCTATGTAACTTTAGACCTTTAGCCAGCCACGAAACGCTCTAGCACTATAGTAAGAAGGTGCACTGTTGTGGTATACAAATACTTTGCCGTAGCGGCGATCAGCAAAAAGGGCGCCACCGAGTTTTCTAATATCTAAAGGTGTTTTCACCCAGCTGGATGTCTTTAAATCGAAATTTCCAAGCTTCTGCAATTCTCGATATTGTTCTTCGGTTAAAAGCTCAATGCCCATGGCAGCTGCCATATCCATTGCATTATTTTTTGGTTTAAATGTTTTTCTGAACTCCAGTCCTTCTCGGTCGTAACAAACATTTCTTCGGCCATTGGGACTTTCCGTTGAACAATCATAAAAAATATATTCGCCTGTCTTTTTATCCTGGCCAACAACATCGGGTTCACCGTCCGTTCTTTCCATTTCATTGAGTGACCAAAGTTTTTCAGTATTTGCTTCCAGCTTTGCTTGTATTTTAGTCCATTCAAGACCTTTATGGCGATTCATGTTTTTTTCAAAACGAGCTTTCAATACTTTGAGTAATTCTTTACATTGCTCGGGTGACAACTTTTTTTTATTGTTATTATTTTTGTTCATATTTTAGATTACTCCTGTTAACTTTTTGAGTTCAGCCATTAAGTATTCATAGGCATCGACATCGTTTAATAAAGAAGATATTTGAATTCTAGCTTCGCTTCTTTGTTTAACTTTTGAGTTTGGATCTAAAAAAATTCTTAACATTCTGTATAATCTGGCTCTTCTCGGATTTCTTTTTCCTTTCAAATAAGTCATATCAAATCTTAGAATGGCATTATTAACAATTGTGCCAGCCAGTTTATTTCTTCTAAATTTTTCTAAACGTTGCTTGGCCTCGATTGGATTTTGCACCGTACGTTTAACTCTTCTTTCTTTTTTTTCAACCCTTGTTGAAAGCCTTTTTTGCACAAATCTTTCTTGCCTAATTCTAGAAATCATTTAATCTCCAAATAAATTATCCCAAATCCTTTTTATTCGCTTTCTGTCGAACATACTTTCGTTGTTGCATTGACTTTATAAATAATATTCTTCTAATATATTGCATGCCTAAAGAAAAGGTATTTGAAGGAAAAATCGAATTTTTGCAAATTTTAGACGAACAAGGCAATTTAGATGATTCCTTAGAGCCTAAACTCAAAAACAGCGAATTGGACCATTATTACAAAACCATGGTTTTTTGCAGAATTGCAGACGATAAAGCTTTAGCCTTGCAAAGACAAGGCCGAGTTGGAACCTTTGCTCCTACTGCAGGTCAAGAAGCTGCTCAAATTGCCAGTGCCAGTTTACTAAGGAAGACAGACTGGTTAGTTCCAAGTTTTCGTGAAGCCATTGCAGCTATAGTACGCGGTACTCCTTTGCATAAAATTTATCAATACATTTCTGGAGTCGAAGAAGCTTCTCGTTTGCCTGAAGGCTGTAAAGATTTGCCTGTAAGTATTCCTGTAGGTTCTCAAATGCTGCATGCTGTAGGCTTAGGCTATGCTGAAAAATTAAAAGGAACTGATAATTTAGCTTTAACTTATTTTGGAGACGGTGCTACCAGTGAAGGAGAATTTCATGAAGCAGCCAATTTAGCTGGAGTATATCAAACGCCTACTATTTTCTTTTGTCAAAACAATCAATGGGCAATTTCAGTTCCAAGATCAAGACAAACGCATTCAAAAACAATTGCACAAAAAGCATTTGCTTACGGAATGGCTGGAGTTCAAGTGGACGGAAATGATATCTTGGCAGTTCATACAGCTACAGCGGATGCTATTGAACGTGCAAGAAATGGGCAAGGTCCAACTTTAATTGAAGCAGTAACTTACCGGCAAAAAATGCATACTACTGCAGATGATCCAACCAAATACAGAGATCCTAAAGTTCACGATGAATGGATGAAAAAAGATCCAATTTCTCGATTTAAAATTTATTTAAAATACAAAGGAATTTGGAGTGAAGAATACGAAAAACAAGTTTGGGCAGACGCTCAAGCTAAAGTAGAAGAAGAAGTTAAAATTTTTGAAGCATTAAAAGCTCCACCAATAGAAGACATGTTCAAGTATGTGTATGCGGAAATGCCAGAATATTTAATTGAAGAAATGGAAGAATTAAAGCAAGCAATGGCTGAAAAGGAATTAGAACAATAATTAAGATGATTTTTATGGCTTTATTGAATTTAGTTCAAGCAATCAATCAAGGATTCATGCAAGAAATGGAACGCGATCCTACAGTTGTAGTTTTAGGAGAAGACGTAGGAGTTGACGGCGGAGTATTCAGAGTTACAGATGGATTGCATGCAAAATTTGGTTCTCAACGAGTTATGGATACTCCGATTGCTGAAATTGGGATTGCAGGAATGAGTATCGGAATGGCTATTGCTGGCTTAAAACCTGTTGGAGAAATTCAATTTGATGGATTTTCGTATCTTACTTTTAATCAAATGTTTAATCATGCAGCACGCATGAGATATAGAACTCGCGGAACTTTGCATGTTCCTATGGTTTTACGTTTTCCGTATGGTGGCGGAATTAAAGCCTT
>JAUSKK010000013.1 GCA_030649345.1 Candidatus Iainarchaeum sp.
AACAAACACTAATACATATAGGTACTAAAATGCAAACAAAAAATAAACTTGAAAATAATCAATCTGATTCAAAATTTGTTTCATTTAGCAACCGCTTTTTTAGCTATTGGTTTTAATCCACGGCACTAACAATCTTTTTCTTAGTTGCCCGGAGGGATTCAATCTATAAAATTAAATAATATTAAATTGAGGTGGAAAATATGAAAACAGGAAAACAAAAAATAAATCAAATAAAAAAAGTCAGTAGTAAAGAAATGAACTTAGTGGAACAAGCTCAAAGTCAAGGTCTTTGGCAGTCGTGTCTTTATCAACAGCCCTGTCTTTTTGGCGAACATTGTAATTAAAGTCGGTGGTTCTTGTCTTAAAACAAAACAAGACTTTGAACAAGTCAGTCGAAAAATAAAAAATTTAATTCAAAAAGGACTGCGTCCTATTTTAGTTGTTTCAGCGGTTAATGGCACAACCAATAGTTTATTGAATATTTTACCGGATTCACAAACCAAAAAAGAAAACGAATTGCGGGACTCTGTTTTAGCCGAAGGGGAAATTTTAAGTGCTAAAATTCTTGCAGCTCATTTATCCAATCATCAAATTTTAACTGAAACTATTTTGCCCAATGATTCAAATTGGTTTATTGTAACCAATAATCAACACGGGGATGCTGAGATTTTAGCTAATATTACTGAGAGAAAAGCTCAAAAAGCATTGAATGTTTTATTGGCTAAAAATATTGTGCCTGTAATACCGGGTTTTATTGGAATTACTTTAAGTGGAAAACTCACTACTTTGGGCCGCGGTGGTTCGGATACTACTGCCATTGCGATTGGTAATGCTCTTCACTGCAAAGAAATTATTTTGCTAAAAGATGTTGAAGGCATATGTGCTGTGGACCCTAAGAAAAACAAGAATGCTAAAGTTATTTCCAATTTAAGTCCAAGCCAAGCCATTGAAATTTCGTTGAATGGCGGAAAAGTAGTTCATCATAAAGCTTTGGCATTAAAACGCCAAGTTTCCATTCGCGTTGTTAGCAAAGATAAAGAAAATATTTTGTCAGGTGGAACTTTGATTGAAGGAGTTCTTGAAACTAAATTAATTATAGGGGGCAATTAAATGTTAGGAAAACAAATTCGCTTGAAACGGATTACCAAAAAAGGAAAAGCAGTTATTATTCCTATGGATCACGGAACTACAGAAGGGCCTATTCCTGGTTTAGAAAACATGGAAAAAATGGTGAAAAAAATTGAAAAAGGAAAAGCCACAGCAATCCTAGTTCATAAAGGTATTTTGCAAAACTTAAACCATGTGCCCAATTGTGGTGTAATTCTGCATTTGTCGGCATCCACTAAATTAGGTCAAGATCCAGAGCATAAAGTTTTGGTGGCCAGTGTACAAGAAGCGATTCATTTGGGTGCTGATGCTGTTTCCATTCATGTAAATATTGGGGGAAATATTCATGAAAACAGTATGCTGGAATCTTTGGGAAAAATTTCCAAAGACTGTCTGGAAAATCAAATTCCCTTGCTGGCTATGATGTACCCTAGAGGCAAAAATATTGCCAAAATTGATCCGGAAACAATTTCGCATATAGCTAGAATTGGCGGAGAATTGGGTGCAGATTTAGTGAAAACGGTTTACACTGGAAATGAAAAGTCATTCAAAAAAATTGTAGATAGTTGTCCTGTGCCTATCGTAATTGCCGGCGGCCCAAAATGTTCGACGGATCAAGAAGTATTGGAAATGGTGAAAGGAGCAATGAATGCAGGTGCAATTGGAGTATCTTTAGGACGAAATGCATTTCAGCATAAAAATCCTGTGGCCATGGTTCGTGCGATTCGAGAAATTGTTGTAAAAAATGCAGAAGTAAAAGATGCATTGGAATTGATGTGAGGTGAAATCATGAAAGCTGTGATGATAAAAACTAAAAATAAAGAAGTTCAACGAGATGCTGTATTGGCAGGGTTTCAAGTAATGACCAATCCTGTGCCTTTAGCAGTTATTGAAACTACGCAAGATGAAGACCAAGCAATTCAAGCAGCCAAAAATAAAGAATGTTTGTATGTAAAGTGTGCGAATTGGAAAATTATTCCTTTGGAAAATTTAATTGCAAAGACTAGATCTAAAACAAAATTAATTGCAGTAGTAAATTCTGCAAATGAAGCTAAACTTGCATTAAATGTAATGGAAATTGGAGTGGATGGAATATTGTTGGAAACAGAACAGTCTAGTGAAGTAAAAAAATTGCAAAAGATTCTAGAAGAATCAACTGCATTAAAACCAATGCAATTAGAAACTGCTACAGTTATCCAAGTTTTGCCTTTGGGGAATGGTGCACGGTCTTGCATTGATACTTGTACTTTAATGGAAGAAAACCAAGGCTTGTTGGTAGGCAGTTCATCTCAAGGCATGTTATTGATTCAAGCTGAAGTAACTGTTAATTCTTTGGTAAATACTCGTCCCTTTCGAGTTAATGCAGGTGCAGTTTCCCTGTACACTTTGATGTCCAATGCTAAAACTCAGTATTTGGAAGAAGCTAAAGCTGGAGTTGAAGTTTTAATTATTGACAAAAAAGGGCAATGCATTCAATCCAATGTGGTTCGAAATAAAATTGAAATTAGACCTTTAGTTTTAGTTGAAGCACAATCAAGCACTGGAAAAATTGCGAAGGTTATTCTTCAAAATGCTGAAACTGTTCGCTTAATGACACCTCAGAAAAGCAAGGCTGTAACTGAACTAAAAAAAGGAGATACTATTTTAGGTCATTTTGAAGAAGGCGGACGCCATTTTGGAATGTTGTTGAAAGAAGAAACCATTATTGAAAAATGAGGCTGAAAAAATGAATATTGTATTAACTGGATTCATGGGCTGTGGAAAAACTACGGTTGGAAAAGCTCTTGCTGAAAAAATAAAAAAAAGATTTATAGACACTGATGAATTGATTCAGAAAACTGCAGGAAAAACAATTTCAGAAATCTTTGCGGAACAAGGGGAAAAAAAATTTCGAAAATTGGAATCCAAAACCATTTCTCAGGTAAGCAAATTGGATAACCAAGTAATTGCTACTGGCGGAGGTTCTGTGTTAAATCCTGAAAACTTAAAAGTATTAAATCGCAATGGTGTAATTTTATTTTTGAACACTAGTAACGATGTTATTTTGAAAAGAATTGAAAATCAAAAGAATCGACCATTGATGTCTGTGCAAAATCAAAAAAAACAAGTTCAGAAATTAATGAAAAAACGAATGCCGTTTTACACACAAGCAGATTATATTTTAGATGCCAATTGTTCAATAACTGAAATTGTAAATGAAATACAGCGATTGCTTTGCAATCTCCAAGTATGCACAACTGTAACCAATAAAAAAGAACTGGCAAAAGCACTTGAATTTGAAACAGATTTAATTGAATTACGTTTAGATCAATTGCATGAAAACTTGAATGAACTGATAACCATATCGAGTGTTCCAGTAATTGTAAAAGTGCAATTTTTGAATCAATTACCTGAAGTCATTCGTTCACCTGCCGCTATTGTGGATTTGGATATTGAACAAGCAGATGATTTTGCAATTCAACAAATTCGAAGAAAACAAAAATTAGTATTGCTTTCATTTCACGATTTTCAAAAAACACCTTCCCTTGCTCAATTGACTAAAATTTTGAATCAACAAATGCAGAATGCAGATATTGGGAAAATTGTTACGTTGGGAACTAACACAGAAGACATTGATGCCATTATTGGTTTGCTAAAAATTGCAAAGAATGCCGGTTTTCCTTTAATTGCATTTTTAATGGGCGAATCTCAAAAACATACACGTACATTAATGTGCTTGAAGGGAAGCCTGCTTACGTACGCTCATGTAAACCAACCACTCGCAGTAGGGCAATCTAGTTTACAAGAACTGAAACAAAAGGAGGCTTGCAGTGTCTGAAGAAAAAATTTTTGGATTAATCGGAGAACACATTCAGCATTCTTTGTCTCCGGCAATTCATAATCACGCTTTTCAAAAAATTGGATTGAATGCGCATTATATTTTACTGGACACTCCAAAAAATAAACTTATTAAAACCATTGAACTAATTCGACAAACTCCAGTTACTGGTGGAAATGTGACTATACCATTTAAAACAGAAATAATAAATCATTTGGATCAATTAGATCCAAGCGCGCAAACTGTGGCAGCTGTGAATACCTTTGTGAATGAAAAAGGAAAATTGACTGGATACAATACCGATGGATTGGGTGCCATTAAAGCTATTCAGACTAAGTTAAATCCTAAAAATAAAGTTATAACTATTTTAGGCTGTGGCGGTGCAGGCAAAGCCATTGCTCATAGCTTGCAGTTAGCTGGAGTTTCTAAAATTAATTTAATGGATTTAAATAAAACAAAAGCGTGTGAATTAGCTAAAAAATTAGAAGAACATTCTAAACACAAACAAATTACGGTTGTAATTAATACTGAACAAGAATTACTGAATGAATTGAAAAAAACAGATATTTTGATTAATTGCAGTCCAATAGGCATGAGTCCAAATGCGGATGATTCGCCTATTTCAAAACAATTATTGCATTCCAGTTTGACTGTTTTAGATATTGTCTACAATCCAATTCAAACAAAATTAATTACGGACGCAAAAAAACTTGGCTGCACCGTGATTACTGGTGAAAAAATGTTATTCGAACAAGCGTTAGCTTCTTTTGAAATTTTTACAGGAAAAAAAGCACCGCGTTTAGAAATGCTGCAAGCACTTGAAACGGAGTTGAAACGGAATGGAAATTAAACTTAAGTCTTCAGGTGTTTGTGGAAAACTAAATGCACCTTCTTCTAAAAGTCATACGCATCGCGCTATTCTTGCAAGTATTTTATCTGAACAAAAAACAACAGTGATTAATCCTTTGACTTGTGATGATACTTTGATTTCACTTAAAATTGCAAAAGCATTAAATGTGCAAGTAGAAAAACAGAAAAATAATCTTTGTTTTAGTCGTGAACAATTTCAAACAAATCAGACAAAAATTAATTGCCAAGGTTCTGGAACAAGCTTACGTTTTTTTACCCCTGTGTGCAGTTTGGGAACAAAACCTATGACTTTGACTGGCAATACTTCTTTGCTAAAAAGACCTATGGGTGATTTGATAATTGCTTTAAACACAATTGGAATTAGCTGTAAATCTATTGAAAATAATGGTTTGCCGCCTATTTTTATTCAACCTGGAAAAATAAAAGGAGGTTCAATTGAAATTTCAGGAATGATTAGTTCGCAATTTATCTCAGCACTATTGTTTATAGCACCATTTGCTGAAAATCCAACCAGAATTAATGTTATTGGTAATCTTGAATCCAAGCCGTACGTGCAAATGACTTTAGATGTATTGCATGAATTCGGAATTCGAGTTGTGCAGTCTGAAAATTTAAATCATTTAATAATTTCAGGGAATCAATCGTTTAAAAGTCATGCGATTCAAGTAGAAGGCGATTATTCTTCAGCTGCATTTTTGCTAGCTGCCGGTGCCCTGACTGGAAAAGTAATTGTAGATAATTTACTTAAACAATCCAGTCAAGGTGACAAACAAATTATTGAACTATTGAGCGAAATGAATGCACAAATTAAAGTAAATAAAAATAAAGTTCAAGTAGAAAAATCAGACCTGAAAGGAATTAACATTAATGTAGAAAATATTCCGGATCTAGTTCCAATTTTAGCAGTTCTTGGAACTCAAGCGCAAGGGAAAACAATAATTGAAAATGCAGCTAGATTGCGATTTAAAGAAAGTGACAGATTAAATGCCATTTGTACTGAACTCCAAAAAATGGGTGCTCAAATTGAAGAAAAACAGGATTCTTTGGTGATTTACGGGAAAACAAAATTAAAAGGTGCAAAAATTAATTCGCATGAAGATCATAGAATTGCCATGGCGTGTGCAATTGCTGGCTTGACAGCTAATGGAACTACAAAAATTCAAAATGCGGAATGTGTAAGCAAAAGTTATCCTTTGTTTTTTTCAGATCTTGAAAAAATTGGCGGTGAAATGGAATGCAAGAATTAAATAAATTGCGTGAAAAAATTGATGAAATTGATTCGGACCTAATAAAATTACTTGGAACTCGTGCTCAGGTAAGCAAAGAAATTCTGAAAATAAAACAAAAGAAAAAATTAACTGTTTTAGATCCTGTTCGAGAAAAAAAGGTAATTCAACATTGCATTACCTTGGCTAAAAAAGAAGGGATTGAAGAAGAAGTAATTTTGCCAGTGATTCAACAAATCTTGAATTTATCTAAATCAATTCAAAAACCAAAGATAACTGTTGTAGCTATTCAAGGAAAGCAAGGTAGTTTTAGTGCTTTATTGGCTAGTAAACTTTTCATTAAAACAAAGTTATTGGAAGAAGAACAATTTGAAGAAGTAGTTGAATATGTAGAAAAAAATATTGCTGAATTTGGAATATTGCCAGTTGAAAATTCAACGACTGGCAGAATTCAAGGAAATATTGAATTATTGGTAAATGCGAATATTGCAATTACTCAAGAAGTAGTATTGCCTGTGAATCATTGTTTGATTGCTAAAGGAAAATTGTCTTTAAATCAAATAAAACAAGTATACGCGCATCCGCAAGCATTGTTTCAATGTAAGAATTTTTTGAAAAAATTAAAAAATGCTGAAATTATTGCATTTAATGATGGTGCGGCTGCTGTAAAAAAATTGGAAAAAAAAGGTACTGCTTTGATTGCCAGCAAAGATATTGTTCGACATCACAAAGTTGCAATTGTTCAAGAAAGCATTCAAGATTCTGCTGTAAACCAAACAAAGTTTTTTGT
Organism: Candidatus Iainarchaeum sp.; assembly: GCA_030649345.1. GTDB lineage: Archaea > Iainarchaeota > Iainarchaeia > Iainarchaeales > 0-14-0-20-34-12 > JAUSKK01. The sequence continues at coordinate 6,812 of JAUSKK010000013.1, forward strand.
TGTCCAAAACAGTAAAAATATGAGCTTAATTGGCACTAAAACAACTATTTTGTTTACAGTGTCTCATAAAACAGGTGCTTTGATGCGTGTTTTGAATGTATTTGCTCAACATAAAATAAATTTGATGAAATTGGAGTCTATTCCTTTAACTGGAATGCCTTGGGAGTATTTATTTTGGGTTGACTTGGAAGGAGATTTGACTAATAAAAATATTGCAAATGGAATAAAATTAGCAAAACAAAATTGTGGGATTTTGAAAATATTGGGAAGTTATAAAACACTTAAATTGGAAAATGAGGTATAAAAATGGAAATTGGAATTATTGGATTTGGGCGATTGGGCCAATTGCTGGCAAAACATTTAGCTAAACGCAATACTGTTTTTGTTAATGATCGCAAAAATAAAAAAAGTTTAGTTCGCAAACTAAATGTGACTCAAGTGTCTGTTCAAGAATGTGCTAAAAAAGAAATGGTTTTGCTTTGCGTGCCTATATCTCAACTAGAGTTTGTTTTGCAAAAATGTAAAAATTATTTTAAAGCCGGTTCTTTAATTATGGATACGTGTACTGTGAAACAATTTCCTTGTGCAGTTATGAAAAAAGAAATTCCAAAAAACTGTGAGATTGTAGGAACTCATCCTTTGTTCGGACCGGACAGTGCAAAAACAACTTTGAAAAACCATTCGATTGTTTTATGTCCTGTGCGAATTAAAAAAATTAAAAAAGTTAAATTGTTTTTTGAAAGACTTGGGCTTAAAGTGATTATTGCGAGTCCTAGAAAACACGATCAAGATATGGCCCGATCTGTTTGTTTGCTGCATTTTTTAGGAAAGGCTTTGAAAAAATTAAATCTAAAAAAAGTTCAATTAAGCACGCCTACGCATCAAGATTTAATTAAACTACTTTCTATTGTAGAAAATGATTCCAATCAATTGTTTCAAGATATGCATGTTTTTAATTTATTCTCTAAAAAAATTCGACAAAATTTGATGAATGAACTCCGAATTCTTGATCAAACTTTGAATACAAAGGTGATTTCATGACTTTTTCGTTTGGAACTTGTTTGAAAATGAAGTTATTTGGAGAAAGTCATGGGCCTTGTGTTGGAGTAACGATTGAAGGTTTTCCTGTTGGTATTAAAATTAAGTTAGATCAAATACAAACTGAATTGGATAAACGCAAGCCAGGACAAAGTTTGTTGACTACCCAACGAAAAGAGCTAGACCAACTTGAAGTGCAAAGTGGTTTGTTTGAAAATAAAAGTACTGGTTCACCCATTACTATGTTAGTCAAAAATCAGGATAACATTTCAGCTCACTACGATGAACTAAAAATTACGCCTAGACCTGGACATGCTGATTTTCCTGCTCAAGTAAAATACAATGGATTAAACGATCATAGGGGTGGAGGAATTTTTTCAGGTAGAATGACTGCAGGAATAGTCATGGCTGGAGCTTTAGCTAAACAATTACCCGAAATGCAAGGAATTCAAATAACTACTTACATAAAACAAATTGGATCCATTCGATCTGAAAACAATCAAGGGCTTACGCTGGAAATGGAAAAATTAATTTTGAA
>JAUSKK010000024.1 GCA_030649345.1 Candidatus Iainarchaeum sp.
TAGAATATCGGTTAATTCTTGAGGCCGGCAATTTCTTGTAATAATTTTTCGTTGAATGCTTTCTTTGCTTTTCACTCGAAATGAAACAGCTGCTTCTCCAATTCCTTGAGCTTTTAATAATTTATCGAGTCGTCCATGTAAGCTGGGTGCAATGTCATGGGCTTCAAATTGTAATCGTTCAATAGCTTTCGCTAGGTTTGAATTTTCTTTGCTCTCTTGCTCCATGTTAAAATTTTAATCCAAACGTCTTTAAACTTGTTCTTTTTTCAAAAAAGTCACTAATCAAAATTAGAAAAATGAATTTTTCGTTGATTGTGGAAAATTTTTTGAATTTGTTTAGGTTGGTTAAATAATTTTTGAACAAGCCCGGATGACTTCCCACATCAGAACCTGCGGTTCCGATACCTCCCTTTGAGTTTATTTTGCAAATTATGAATCCTAAAATAACATTAACTTTTTGATAGATTTGAAACGAGCCCGGAGGGATTTGAACCCTCGGCGCCCTGATCCCGCCCTTTTCTCTTCGCAAGAGAAAAGTGCAGGTTGCCCAAAAGAGAAACCGCAATTTCTTTCACAAAAAGGTAAGAGTCAGGTGCTCTGCCAGGCTGAGCTACGGGCCCGTGTTTTGTGCAGTTAGTTCAATTCAATACTGTTGTTTACTGAATTGGGTATTAAATAAAAAGAATTTGAAAATAAAAAAGGAGTGGTCTGATCTGCAGACCAATAAATGTATTGTTTATGCTGCGCGTTTTCTGAGGTAGCGTTTCTTTCGTTTTCGTCTGCGCATTTTCTTTTTTTCCCATTTCCATCTTTGCCGGGCTTTGGTCTTTTTGAATCTGCTTGAATCTCTGCTTTTTGTACTCAATATTTCACCATATATAAATAGTTTAATTAGAATTAAATAAAGTAAATATTTAAAAATAGAAGTAACGCTTTTGACAAATGCTTTAGAAAAAATTTCTAATGCAAAAAAAGAAAATGGATGTGCTTTTTAGTTAAAGCACCAATAACCAGTACAATAGGCTGGAGCTGGAAGTCTGGCTGTATAGCTGGAAGTTGGATAAAATCCATTTTGAGTATAGTATCCGTAAACTCCGCTTCTGTAATTGTTTCCATAACCATAACTTGGGTAACCATAGCCGTATCCTGCGTATGAATTGCCATAACTCATTCGATTGTACATAGAATAACTGCCATCATAGTCCACATAATAAGGTCTAGGACTAACAGTCATACAGTTAGCGTATGGGTAACAAGGATAATATCCTGTGTTGTTAAATTGCCCAGAATCGTATAAAGCACCACTAAAAGTTTCATTTCCTTTTCTATAGCTTACTTGAATGGATTGACTTCCTGCATTGTAAACACTTACATTCTGATAGTCATTACCTTTTGAATAGCTTGTATCCAGGGAATAATAAGAAAATCCCGGCAAGGCAAGCAAAATTAAAATGCCTAATAAACCCAAAATTCGTTTCATCATATAACTATAGTATTCAAACACCTATTTAAATATTCACTTTTCACGTGAACCAGTTATTTAATTGCTTTTGGGTGTTTTTATGGACTAAGATGGATTTTTAACCTTTTTTTTCTTGCTTTAATACAATTAGGGGTAACTTTTAGTAAATTGGGGTGTAGATTGCTATGAAGAAAATTTGTGCTAGTTGCGGTGTTGTGTTTGAAGTCAAAACTGATCCGAGTTTTTGTTCAGAAAAATGTAAATCTAACTTTCCTAAATCTAGCTTGATTGGAAGAAATGCAATTCGCGGAAAATCATATTAATTTTTTTATTGATTTTCCAATTCTTTTATTTTTTCAATTTCAATTAATTGCAGTCCTTTTTCTAAATTCCATTCCGTACTTTTTTCTGCATTTACTTCCAGTACATATTGTGCCGGTTGTTCTGAATTGTAAATTATGCAAGCTGTATTTGTACAAGGCACTGCATTTGCAATATTTACAATTTTTCCTTCTTTATTCAAAAAAATAATATCCAATGGAATTTTTGTATTTTTCATCCAAAAATGCTGGATTTGTTCTTGTTCAAATACAAAAAGCATTCCTTGATTTTCCGGCAAATTTTCTCGGAGCATTAATCCTTGGGTTCTTTGTTCTGGGGTGATTGCTAATTCAATGTTTAAGTTTACAATTCCGTTTCCTGTATTGATTTCTAAAACTGGAAGCGTTGTTTGAGTTGCTGTGCAACCCAGTAAAAAAAGAATCAATAGTATTTCAAATTTTTGTTTCATTAAATCAGTCCTACTAAATATAGTATTCCAATTATTGTGGGCTGATGGATTAAATAAATCATTAAGCTTTGCTTTCCAAGCCATTGCATTCCTTTAGCTAACCTAGTATTGGGCTCTCTTAACTCAAACTTTCGTTTTCCGTTGGGGTAAATTGTTTTTCCAATAAACATTCCGATTAGAATGATTCCAAACCAGGGAAAAATTGGAAAATAATCCAAAGTGTAAAAATTAACTGGAGGCAATCCTGCCCATAAAAGCCAAGGAATTGAAAGCGTAATTGAATTTAATCCAATCCAGGTTCCGAGTGCAAGTATTGCAAGTCCAAATATTAAATTGAGCTTGTAAAATTTTTGAAAAAAATAACTTAACAAAATACTGACTGCAATCAAATGAATAATTCCAAATACAATAAATCCTTTTCCTGGATAAATCCAGGTTACTAAAGTAATCAGCAAACCAATTCCAAATAATGTAATTGCTCGTTTGAAAAATTTTTGAAATTTTGAACTTTTTGAATAACTAATGCTTAAAGAGATTCCAACCAATAACAAAAATAGGCTGGCTGTTGTTCTTTGAAAAATTAACCAAAATCCTTGATACATTTCATTTTGTAAAATTCCGAAATAGTTTAAGTCAAAAAAGAAATGAAATACAATCATTAGAATGATTGCAATTCCGCGCAATAAATCTAATTCAAAGAATCGTTGTTGGTCTGAATTCATAAATATTTTTTTATTAAAGTAATCTAAGTCGTTTATTTTTTGGTTTGGGCTTTTTAAGTCCAAGTCTTGTAAGAGGTCTTGCTGGTCTTCTAGGTCTTGTTTGGGTTCGCATTTTTTTCCATCGGCTATAAAATTCGTCAATTTGTTTTCGGTAATTTTCTCCTATAACTTCGTTTAAGTGTTCTCGCGCTGCTCTTTTTGCTTCATCTATTGGATGGCCCAAGTTTGCAAAATAAGTTTCTAGTCTTCCCAACGTGCTTTGAACATCATCGCGTTTCTGTAAAAGTCCATGTTGTTCCAATAATGCTTTGGTTCTAGGAATGTCTAATTGTATTCCTGTTCTTGCATTCAATGCAGTTACTAATTTTGTTGGGAGTATTGCATCTCTTACTAGATCTGTTGTTTTTGCAATCCAATAATTAGCCAATACATCCACTGCAAAGGGCGCGGCAAACCATTGACTTTTGGATAAACTTTTCCAAACCAATACTTTTGTTTTTCCAGTTTGAATAATTGCACATTTTCGTTTTTCAGAATCTGTAAAAACTTCTATAATTTGCATAAGTATCTGATTGTCTTTCTGTATTAAAATCTTTATCGATTGTATTTAATTGGATTTTGAAAAGCTTCTGCTGGAGTACAGCTTCCAGTTTTGTATTCAATATTTAGTTCTGTATCTGAAATCATTTGCACTAAAATTTTCCCAGTGCCGCCTTGATCATAACAGTAAATTTGTCCATCCGCTCTTACTTCTGAAAATTTTCTGTTAATTGTGCCGGAATTTTGCGGGCTAAAAATCCATTCCGATGCTTCTTTGAATGTTCCACCTACAGAGATTACGTTTTGAGCTGCATCTCTATTGTCGTTTACAAATGCCAATTGTTTTTCCCAATTGTTGTAGGAAAAACTGTCTGCTCCATTAAACCAGTTTCCTTGCAGTGTTCCTAAAATATCCTGCATAATTTGTCCGCATTTGGGTTCTCCAGTTCCTATGACTTTTGAATACAATTGCGTTTTGACTGAATTTTCATAATAGTCTAAAGGGCATTGCGCGTAAAAACTTCTGGGCCGATACAATCCCTCGATATCGTCTCCGTACCGGACTGGGTTTGCAAATTCATTTTTGGTTGCATAATCCAATACTCCAAAATCAAAATTACCTTGCATGTGTCCAACTCTTCCAATTTCTTCTCTTGCATTTGCTTTATAGAATAAATCTTTAGTGCAATTCGGCAAGTTTTGGTCTGAATATCTGCAAGGTGCTGTTTCGTTTGCATTTTTTATGGTGTCTGAAATTCCTTTTACGTGATTAAAGTATCCTAAGAGTTCTTTACAGACTCCAAATCGGATAGTGTATTCTTGAATTTGTCCTAAGTCATCAAATCCAGAAGAAATTTCATAAATGTAAATTTCACCAGGTGCCAATAAAGGAACTGTATTGGTTGTAGTTCTTCCTGCAAAAATGTGAAAATACATGTGTTCTGTTGGCGTTGTATGCCCCGGTGGTCCAATAGCTCCGAGTCTTTCAATTTCCATCAAATTGCTTAAATTTACAATCGGTTCAGTAAATTTTTGACCAACACAATCAGGCAATTGGTTTAATAATGCTGTTTCTTTTTGGCTTCTTTCATTTTGACCAGTGGGTGAAGTATTGGTGGGTGATTCAAAATTTTCTGGATTTAATGTTTCTAATTTTTCTCGCAGAGCAGAAACTTGCGTTAAATTAAATTCTTGATTTTCTAAATCATCTAATTCTTGTTTCATTCGATTGTAATGATCTGGTCCAACCAAAGTGTTGTTGGCAATAATTTCGTCAATTTCTTGTTTGAGTGCAGTGAATTTTTCTTCTAATTCAATTTCATTTTCTTCAGTAACTCCGTCAGTTGTTAAGACATATTCTTCTGGTTTTAGAGTTAACAATTTTGTTCTGAGTTCTTCAATTTTTTCTTGCGAAATTCCTTCTTGTTCTAATTCGTTTAATTCTGTTTCCAGTTCAGCATATCTATCTTCTCCAATTGCAAGCCCATCTTGGATCAATATTCCAATCACTCTTTCCAACTCATTCAATCTATTTTGAATACTTTTATTTTCTAAATCTTCTGTTTGAATTTGAGTTCCTGGAACTATTTCGTGTTCTTGATTTTCAGTTCTTGTTTCTTGGACTTGCAGTTCTGTTCCCGTATTCTGGTCAGTTAATTCAATTGTTTTTTGGGTGCACCCTGTGGCCAAAATTAGAATTAATACTATTGCAAGAAAATGTATTTTTTGCATTTAATAGACTATTATTTTCTAGTATTAATAATTGCTCCCGACGGACATCTACATTAGAGTAGTGTTCTCTTAGGTCGAATAGTGTCTTTTTTCACCTTTAATTTCTATTACGTCTTTGAAATTATTAATACTATCGAAAGTTAGGCACTACACAGAAATTGGATTCATTTTTTTCGTTTTTCGTGATCGTCAACCAATCTATTAATGATTGTGTCATAGGTTTCGTCTTTTTTTCCAAGATCACGTAAGCGTTCTCTTGTTTTCGGTGTTAATTGAATTGTTGTAATTTGTTTTGGCAAAGGCATAGCACTATATGATGCACATAGTGATTAAAAAGTTATCTGTGCAAAAACGTGCTAGTTCGATTAAAATTTGTTAAAACGTTAGGCACTACAAGCCATAATTGTGTTCCAGCTTAGCTGTTTTATAAGTCAGATGAGTTGAGCAAACATTAAGGATTCTTTATAGCAGACAATCCCCGATAGTTGGATAACGATAATTTTCACTGCCTTGAATTTTAATCTTTTTCATTGTTTTAATTTCTTTTTTTAGAATTGTCGCTGGCAAAATAGTTATTTCCTTTTCTTTAAGAATTTGTCGCAGAAATTTATCTAATTTATTACAATTTTTTGGAGGTGTTTCTGAAAAGTTTTGGCTTTTTTTAAAAATACTTGTGCTCCATTGAATATGTCCATAATGTGCAATTCTACTCAACCAAATTGTAAACGAATAAAACTCGCCAATGGTTTCACGCCCTAAAAATTCAATGTGCAATGCTTCCACAGACGGAATGGATATTTTATTCCCGAGAACTGCCTCGTACTCCAACAACCCAGTTACTCTGCCATAAAATTTAACAATATCATTCTCCAACAATCTTGTTCCATGATAATTATGTAAGTAAATAATTTCATGATCAAATGATGCTGAAGGGGCTGCATCCACCCTAAAACTTTGATTGGGGAGTCCGTCAACAATCTGAAGTATCCTACCGGTATAAACAACTATTTTTCCCAAGTGTGCCTCATTATATCTAAATAAATCTGTGTATGCAATTGCCTGAGCTGATGCCTTCACTTCATCGACAGACATATTATTTGTGTTTAAAGTTTCTCTGTCATAGTCCGTGCTTCTGCTAATCATTACTTGCAAAATAATAACTATCAGTGCGATTGTCAAAACTGTACGCACATTTCTAACCAACCATGTTGCTTGTGTTGGTTGTTCTTTTTTCTCTTCAGCAAGAGTAGTGGTAAATTGTTTAACTTCACTAAGAAAATGCCTTTTCTGAAAGATCCAATAGATAACACCAATTAGTCCAACAAAGTAAACAAACAGCAAAATAATTGTTCTTAGTTTTTTTATTCGGCTATTTTCTTTTTTAGTCCCAGTATCATATTCAAATTTGCCCCACCAAGTATCTTTTCGTACTAACAAACCGCCATCAATTGTTTCAGTAACCTCGTACCCTCTTAGTTTGAGCTTCCGTATTGTATCTAGCTTATTTTGATCCATTTTACCACTGACCTAAACTATTGCATAATATGCTTGTTGAATATTTAATATTTAATCCTTAATAAACCATTGCTGACTGGATAATAAGTTCATTGAATGAACCTAATTAATGTGTTTTAGGTGCGGATTGAGTCAAGAGAGTATTGAGTTCTCAAGTTTCCGCACCCGTGCAAATTAAGAAAAACGCAGTTAATATGAATGCGGTTGAATGAAATTCAACGAATGGGTTGACTCTTATTTTTGATTCATTTTTTCTTGCAGATTTGATTCTTCAAGATATGTGACTAAATAGGCAAGTGTTTTTGGGGCAAGTATTTTGAGTTCATGAATATGCTTTGGATCAAACTGGGAAATTAATTGTTTTTCCATTTTTGCTGATGCTTCCTTGTCAGTGGAAAACGTAAGTAATTTTTCCATTTTTTCAATTGAACTCAAGCAATTTTTACTGGAAAGAATAATTTGAAGAACTGCAATTAGCCGATATGTCATTTCCCAGTAATCTGCTTTTTTGATGATCCCAGTTCGGAGATACTGCGTAAAACTTTGCAGGTTCCCTTTAGAAACAGCGCTTCTTTTGCTGTTTTCGTCAACTGACTGAAACAATGCATGAATTGCATTTTCAATACTTTGATCTGAGGTAAAACTTGTTTTTCGAACATGATTCTGAATTTTACAAATTTGATTAAAATGCTCTTTGATTTTTTCAGAAAACAAAGTTTCATCCAGCAAACAATTGGAGTCAAAAACATCTTTTAAAAAATTCATCTGAAAATCAGATTTGTCAAATTCGCGGCCGATAGTGCCAATGCACAAAGAAGCTAGTTTTGAAGCAAGCAAATATTCTTTTTTTGCAATATTCACCCTGAATTTTTTCCCTTTCAAATCAATTGTTTTAGATTCAAATTCACTGGAATTTTTTGCAAATGAAAACCGTGCAATATCAATTTTGACTTTCACTTGATTTCGGACAGCAGTATAAAAGAAAAACAAGTCTTGACTTTTCACAGGCCGTTTTTCAACTTGATAATCAGATTCTAAAACAGATAACAATGGTTCCGGTTTGCCATCATAAAATAAATCCAAATCAATCGACAAACGTCTTGGTTTTTTCAATACAGCTTGAATGGCGCTTCCGCCAATAAACACTAATGTTTTATTTTCAGTTTTAGCTCGGCTGGCAAGCAATTCAAGTAATTCAAATACTTGCATTTGCCGTTTTTCAAATTCAGTATTCATAAATTATCCACTTTCTCCAATGCACGCAAAAAACGTTCACCCATTGCAAGATATCTTGGATCCATTTCACTTGCAGAAACAATGCCTTTTTTTTCAAGCTTATACAACAAAACATCAATAAATGAACCAATATAACGGCGTGTTGCATACCGTTTTAATTCAGATAACCGAACTTCATTTTTTTTCAGATACCAAACCAATGCATCCAAAGCTTCCTCAACTGAAAAAGGAAGCCAATCCCGCAAAGAATACGTAATCAGGTCAACCAAGCGCCGTTCAAGAAAAGGAAAACGAATATTTTTATTTGCCAAATCTCTTGTATGCTCACTGGTTTCCCTAAAATCTTTTCTTCCAATCACAACAATAACATCCCGAATTTCTTCTGTTGAACTTGCATTAGCCCATGCTTCATTTATTGCTTTAGGCTTTCTTTCCCCGCTATAAATTAAATAATTGCGCAAAGTCGGTTCATTCACCAGAACACGAATAGCTTCAGGCCTAGCAATTTCTTCACATTCAATAAAAACCATATTTCTCCGAACATTATGGAATAACGGAAGAAAATCCGACAAATCCCAAATCGCAAAAGTCAAATGAATAAAGTTTCTATGAACAATGTCCGCAATCTTAACAGTATTGTTCGCAATGTGATCCACACGATTAATTGTCATATAACATATTATATGACAAGTTAGCTTTTAAAGGCTTTCCATACCAGTTCAGAGTCATACCTATTTGGGTAATCCGAATAACTCCTTTATTTTAGATACTACTTCAGTTCTAGTCAAAGTTTTTCCATACTGCAAATATTCTTTTTTCAAATGAGAATGCGTTACAACAAAATACCAGTCTTTAGAAAGCTTTCTTAATTGTTCGAGTTTTGCGCTTTTCTTTTCATTACTTGCATTCGGAAAATCTCCAGTTTCAATTTCAAACGCAATACGTTTTTCTCCAACCTTAAAAATTATGTCCGGATTCGTTGAACCATAACGCTGAACTTCGCCAGTATACTTTTGAATTTCATCATAAATTAATTCAGTTAAAAGAAAATGGTTTCTTCCCTCGTTTGCCAGTTCATTACAAACCATATAAGCATTGCCTTGTCCTTCACCAAACCCAGCATCTCGAACTTCACTCCAACCAGCAGTCTGCAAAATATCAGCTTCTTCTAATGACAATTCGTTCTTTTTCCAATATGCTCTCTTGAATAAATCACAAGACTTTTCAACAGGTTTTTTCTGTAATTCTTTTAATTTTTCTCTTGCTTTTAATTCCTCTGGATTTGTAGTAATAATCTCATATTCTTTTTCGCTGGCAATTA
>JAUSKK010000025.1 GCA_030649345.1 Candidatus Iainarchaeum sp.
AAATGGAATAAAATGTTTAAAAAATTCAGGAGAAATATTTCCTTCAGCAATAATGGCTACCATTACGCTTTTTTTCTCGGAACTGCTTTTTTTTGATTCTGCCATACTAAAAATACTAAATGAAGTATTATAAACCCTTGCGTTTTTTGCGATCTTTCCAAACAAGTCCGGCAAACCCAAAAAGGGTCGCTAAAGAAATGATCAAATCATTGTAAGTATAAATCAACAAAGGAAATGGATTCACTGCAATTGGAAAATCAGGAATTCCCAAAATTGTGCTGGACAAATTCCATTCAGTGAACGGAAAACCAAAATTAATTTCCCAATCACTCGAAAAAATGTCTGTAACTGGGTGGGCTGTGAATGCCAAAACAAAAATGGCGAAAGCTAGTTTGGCTGGAAATTCTTTTTTTTGTGATTTAAAAAAATAGGCAAGAATTAAAACAAAAATTAGTCCCAGTACCATTCCAGTGAATGGAGAATGAAGAATACCATGATGCCATTCTTGAAATAAAGAAATATTGCCCCAGAGTAAAGGAAGTCCGTCTAAATCTGGCAAAACACCTGCTGTAAAACCCAGTGCCAGTAGTTTTGGGTCTTTGGAAAAACTTCGAGCAACTAAATAGCCGATGATTCCATGAATTAAAGTAAATGGCATAATCTAAAACAGTGTTTGTTTTATTAAACTTTTTAGGTTCAATTATGGGATGAATTCTTTAGTGTTTGGTACGGCGGGTATTCCATTAAGCACCAATGACCGCAATACTGAAAATGGAATTAAAGAAATTCGAAATCTTTCCTTGAATGCTATGGAGTTAGAGTTTGTGCAAAATGTAAACATTTCTATCGAAAAAGCTCCAGTGATTCGAAAAATTGCAGAAGAAAATAACGTAACATTAACTTGTCATGGGCAATATTTTATCAATTTAAATGCTTTGGAAATCCAAAAACAAAAAGCCAGTATTCAACGCATTGTAAAAGCAGCTACTGTAGCAAATGCTTGCGGTGCGTATAGTATGTGTTTTCATCCAGGCTTTTATTTAGGAAAATCCAGAGAAGAAACATATGCTTTGGTTAAAAAAAATTTAATTCAAGCAGTCCAAGAAGTCAAAGATGTAAACGCAAAAATTTGGGTTCGGCCAGAAGTTACAGGGAAACATTCTCAATTTGGAGACTTGGATGAACTGCTAAAATTAAGTTCTGAATTGGATCAAGTTTTGCCTTGCATTGATTTTTCGCATGTACGTGCAAGAGCCAACGGAAAAATGAATTCATATGCTGAATTTTGTACTGTTTTGGAAAAATTGGAAAAAAGCTGCGGAAAACAAGCTTTGAAAAATTTGCATTGTCATGTGCAAGGAGTAAAATATTCTGAAAAAGGCGAACAAAAACATTTAATTTTTTCAGAATCCGATTTTAATTATTCCGAAATCATCCAAGCATTTTATGACTTTAAATGTGCAGGTGTCATTATTTGCGAAAGCCCAAATTTAGAGACCGACGCATTGACTTTGCAGAAAGAATATTTGAAATTAAAATAGTCCGGAAAGCATACATTTTTATAGTGTTTTGATGCATAGTTAATGCATTGGTGATGGATTGCGTACTACGTTGAAATTTGAGGGAGTTACTGAACTGATTTTAGAAAAAGCAGTTAAGTTAGGTTTAGCTCGTTCCAAAACAGATGCATTGCGAATGGGTATTTTTGCGTTAAACAAAGAATACCAATTGGTTAAAGATATCGAAAAAGAATTGGTTCAGCGAAAACTAAAAAAGGAAGTAATGGAAATGAAAACCAAAGGAATTAAATATTTGTCCAAAGAACAAGCATTATCTAAATATAAATAATTATCTTGCTAAGACAAAGCATTTGCAAATGTTTTGAGGTGAGTTGGTTGGAATTAACAAAATGGCGTGTAGTGTTCAAACCGGATTGGGATTTGCACTTTAAGGACTTTGACAAAAGTATCCAAGAACACGTTTTGAAAAAAATTGAAAAAATGGAACAATCGTTACAGGCACGTGGATTGCACTCTTTACGTTTTCAAATTGAAGAAGTTGGGCAGTACCGAATTGCTTTTATTCAAGACGAAAAAACTCACACTAAATACATTCATTTTGTCGGCAATCACAAGCAATATGAAAAATGGTATAGAGAACAATAATTTTACAAAAAGAATATTTGAAATTAAAGCACTAATTTTAATGCAACTGAACTTACTAAAGGAATACTTAAATTGTCATTGACTGGCAAGATCTCGGTTAAGGACGCAATGATGGAAATCAATACTGCAGTTCCAGTACTGCTTGTGATGACGAATGAAAAAATAAATGCAACTAAAAAAAACCCAGTACTTCCTTCCACTGTTTTATTTCCCAATATTTTATGGGTGCCTAAAACTTTTCCAATAATTGCAGAAAAGCCGTCTCCGTAAACTAAAATAGCTAAGCTGGCTAAAATAATGGTTTTATTTTGAATCCAAAAATAATCCAGTAAAAGTGTAAGAAAAAATCCAGCAAAAAACAATAAAGCTCCTTGGCCTATAAACTGTTTTTCATTTTCTCGTTCGCTGACTTTAACTAATTGGTTAAAAAAAGGAATTTGAATTCCGCGTTCCATGGCTTGAGAAATTAGAAATCCAAGAACTAAACAAGCTCCCATGATTTCTAGCATAACTGGTGTGCTGGTGTATAAATAGGCCGCGATAATTATGGAGCCAAAAAATATATGGATAAATTTTCGAATAAATTCACGCATTGTATTAACCTTTTTGTTTTAGTGCATAAAATCTATGATCTTTATCAAATGGATTTAAGTCCAAAGTTTGCAAAATATTGAATTTTTCTTTTAATTGCTTTTCAGCTGTTTCAAATACTTTGTTTACGTCTTCGGTGGAAGAAATGCTTTTGGCTTTCAAACATAAAAAAGCCAGTTTGTCTTTAGGTAAATATTTTTCAACATTTTTGGCTAATATTTCCACTTGGTTTTTTTGAGAAACATCCATGTACACTAAATCTACCGTAAACCCTTCTAGGTATTCTTGGTATTTTTCAGGCTGGTTGGCGTCAGCTAAAATAGGCACAATATTGGTGCGAGACTCGCAAATAGTTAACAGTTTTTTCATGGTTTGCTGGCTAAGGTCTACTCCAAAAATGATTCCAGTTTCTCCAATAATGTCAGAGATATGACTGGCTGTAGTTCCTTCACTAATGCCTAAATACAATACTACGCTGCCTTTTTGAAGTGGGCATTGTTGGAGCCCTTTTTGGATGGCTCCAGCTAATTTCGATCGAAATAAATCCCATTCACGGTATTCGATGCCTTTTTCTTGAACCAGTTTTTCTCCGTAAATTCTTTTTCCCGGGATTAAATTTTGAGTACAAATTTTTCCATGGACTTCAAAAATTTCTTCAAATAGTTTTTTCATTAAAATTGCCCCCGCAATTCAATTTTTTAAATTTCGTTGCGAAATTTAAATTCATAAACAAGCAAAATTATTGGTTTAATTGAGCTACTCGGGCATCAATTTTTTTCTGTAAGTCTGCAACAATGTTTTGGTTTCCAAAATAATCTTCTTTTAATGCAATAGACAATTTAGCAGCTAAAGTGCGGGCTAATTTTCCGCGCATTTTTCGCTTGCATTTTTGAATTAAAGGATGCTGGAAAATTAATCCATGCTTCGGTGGCTTACTTCCAGTTTTCAAATGTTGGAATAATGCTTTTTCGGCTCCAACCAATTGAAGAGTGCTGGCTGGCATTTCAGCCAATCTTTTTTTGCTGCCGATTAAAGCCAAAATTTTGGCTCCCAAAACTGCTCCGCATAAAATACTAAAATTAGGGAAAGCTGTTTTCATTTCTTGTTCTAAGTATGCAATCAATTGTTCTCTTTGAGTTCTCATGCTTTGGGCAATTTTGGCTAAATTTTGAATTTGTTCTAAGTCTTGTTTTTTCATTGCACTGCCCATGCTTTTTTTAGCCAATTCACTGAATTCTGTACTGGCAAAATTTTCACGGAATCCTTGTTCCAATACGTGTTTTAGATACGTATCATTGCTTTTGACACTTCGCTCCAATTCAGGGAAATGCAAGCCATACCAAGTCCGTGTATGTTCTAATAGTAAATTGAAAACTGAATCCAAATCTTGTAAAGTATTCACTGCTTGGATGATCGAAGCTTCCGGGCTTTCAAAATGTTCTTGGACTTGTTCTCGCGTTTTCTGGAGTAATTGTTTTCGTAACAAGTCTAATTTCGTAGGTTTATGCATATTCAATAGATAGCCCAATTTGTTTTTAAATACTTTTAAATCCTGTTTTATTTATGACTGCTGAAGATATTGTGAACTTGGCTTTGCGGAGAAGCTTGTTTTTTCCAGCCAGCGAAATTTATAGCAATTCTCCTTCTGGCTTCTGGGATTTTGGTCCTATTGGCACAAAAATGCGGTTTAAAGTGCTTGATTTTTGGAGAAAAAATTTAGTGGAATCTTTAGGCTTTCTGGAAATTCATGGAGCCCAAATTTTAAGCGAAGATGTATTTCGCGCGTCAGGACATTTATCTAATTTTGCAGACCCTATTGTAAAATGTAAAAAATGTCAAACAGTATTCAGGGCAGATCAATTAATTCAAGAACACATTGGAAGTACAGTGGCTGAATCATTAAGCACACCTGAATTGGATTCTTTAATTCAAAAACATCAAGTGCCTTGCAAGAAATGTAAAAGCAAAGAATTTGAAAATGTACGGAAATTCAATATGATGATGGGCATTGATGTGGGTGCTACTGGGCAACAAAAAGGGTATTTGAGACCTGAGACTGCACAGAACATTTTTGTGGACTTTGCTCGTGTCTTTAAAACTTCAAGAAAAAATTTGCCTTTAGGAATTGCACAAGTGGGTGCCAGTTTTCGAAATGAGATTGCGCCCAGAAATACTTTGTTACGAGAACGGGAACTAGGTCAAATGGAAATTGAAGTATTCTTTAATCCAAAAAAAATTAACGAAGTTTCCGACTTTGGTTTAGTGCAAGACTATAAATTGAATTTGTTATTGCAGGGAAAAAAAGAAGTTTCTTCCATTTCCTGTAAGGAATCAGTAGAAAAAAATATTGTTTCCGGAAAATTGATTGCTTTTTATTTGGCTAAAGTTCAACAAGTGTATTCTGGGTATGGTTTTCCTTCGGATAAAATAAGATTCCGTGAATTGGATAAAGATGAGCGCGCCTTTTATGCTAAAGAAACTTGGGATTTTGAAGTCAAAACATCGCATGGCTGGATTGAATTAATTGCCAACAATTATCGAACCGATTATGATTTGGGAAGACATGCAGAAGGCAGCAAACAAGATTTGAGTGTAACCGAAGACGGAGAAAAATTCATTCCCCATGTGTTTGAAATTTCTGCAGGAATTGACCGAACTTTGTATTGCTTGTTGGATACAACTTTTATTCGAGAAAAACGAGGCCAAGGAGAACGTGTAATATTAAATTTGCCAGTGCAAGTCGCCCCCTATTTGTGTGCAGTTTTTCCTTTAATGACTAAAGATGGATTGCAAGAAAAAGGAAAAGAAATATTTCAAAATCTTTTAGGGTATCATTTGGATGTCTTGTTGGATGAAAAAGATGCCATTGGAAGAAGGTATGCCAGAATTGAAGAAATTGGAGTTCCTTTTGCTGTAACTGTAGATTATGATACACTCCAAGACCAGACTGTGACTTTACGATACAGTAAAACCACGGAACAAAAGCGAGTCAAAATTGCTGATTTGCCTGAATTATTGTGGAAGCTATCCATTGGCAAAACAACGTTTGAAACGATTTAATAAAAGAATTACTTGCACTATTTCTGTATGCCACCGTAGCTTAGTGGTTGAGCAGCGGTTTCGTATCTGAATCTGCAAATAAACCGCAGGTCGTGGGTTCAATTCCCATCGGTGGCTTTCTCATTTTTTTATTCCAAAAGTTTTGTCCAAGAAATTGAAGTGCCTTTTCTTGGACAGCCAAATTAAAAAATTGAATTTTTATTTTTTAACCCAAATTATTGGAGTTTTTAAGTTTTCCTTTTTCTAAAATAAAAATTTGATTTGATATTCGTTTTGCAAATTCTGGGTCATGGGTGACTGTAATCATGGTCTGGCCTTGTTGAGCTAAGTTTAGAATTGTTTTTTCTACTTCTTTTTTCCATCCTGAATCCAATGCAGAAGTTACTTCGTCCAATAATAAGACTTCGGGTTTCATGATCATTGCTCGGGCAATGGCAATTCGTTGTTTTTCTCCTCCAGACAATGTGATTCGGTGTGCATACGCTTTGTCTGTTAATCCAACTTTTTTTAGCCATTGAAATGCAATTTCTTCAGCTTCTCGTTTAGATAATTTATCTGCTAAAATAGGTGCTTGAATCAAATTTTCGAGAACTGTTTTATGTGGCCAAAGATGTAATTCTTGGAATACAATCCCGACTTTTTTGGATGGTGCATTCATTTTCTTTCCGTTTAAAAAAACAGTTCCTTCGGTGGCTTTGGTTAAGCCAGCCATAATTCTTAAAAGCGTTGTTTTTCCAAGTCCGCTTTTTCCTAAAATGGAGATTACTTCTCCTTTTTTTACTAAAAGATTTATGTTTTTAAATAATGTATTTTGTTGAAATTGTTTGGACACATTTTTTAATTCAAACATGAATTCCCTCAGCTAAATCAGTGCTTTGTCTGTATTTGGAAAATTTTTGTTCGATTTTTTTTGAAAAATATGTTAACGGGAAAAGAAGCACAAAAAATAGAATACCTAAAGTTGTGTAAATTTCCAGTGGTCTATAGGTTTGGCTAATTAATATTTGGCTTAAATGCAAAAGTTCGTTGGCGGCAATAATGGTTGCCAAAGTTGTATTTTTGATTTGTTCAATATAATTTCCAATTAATGGAGCTAATACTATTAAGAATGCTTGAGGTAAAATAATTTGAAAAAATACTTGAATTCTATTTAATCCCAAACAATAAGCTGCTTCTATTTCTCCTTGAGGTATGGCATCAAATCCTGATTTGAATGTTTCAGCAATAAATGCAGAGCCTGCCAAAGTTAATACAATGCTGGCTATCCAAAATGCATCCAATCCAAAACCAGTTATCAAAGGCAATGCATAAAAAAACCAAACCAATAAAACTAAGATTGGCATGATCCTAAAAAAATCAATCCATGCACTGGCTGGAGTTGAAAAGTATTTTGTTTTCGATCTTTTGGCTAAAGCTAATAAAATTCCCAGGACTGTTCCTAAAAAGATTGTAATCACTGAAAGAAAAAAAGTAGTGATCAAGCCGTTTAAAAAAACAGGCCAATGCATCACAACTATTCCGAAATCAAAATTCATATTTATCTGCTGGGTTTTTCAATATCTAAATCGTATTTTGCATACAAAGTATCCAGTTCTCCGCTGGTGACAATCACATTGATTGCATTGTCCAAAAAATTTAGCCATTGGGGATCGTTGTTTCTTACAGCAAATGTTAAAGATCTTTTCAGATATCCTTGAATTAACAGTTTTTTTAGTTCTGGATGCACGCGTACATACTGAGTTACTTCCCAATCATCTCCCAATGCGACATCTACAGTTCCAGACAATACTTCTTGAAATGCCAATCCAAAATCAGATGCCGAAATCACTCTAAGTTGGGCTTGAGCAAGATTGGCTTTGGCATATTCGTGCGAGGCTTCTCCGTCAATTACTGCAATTCTTACATTTGAATTATTTAGTTGTTCAATGGATGAAAACCGGTTGTCTTCTTTTCGTACAACTCCATTGTTTCCAAGATATCCTAAAGATCGTGTAAAAAATATTTGTCCTTGGGTTCGTTCAATGAGCGGAAATATTCCGGATACGTTTATTTCACAACGCTTGGAAGAAAGATCTATTGCAATATGCGCCCAAGTGGACTCAATATAATTGATTTGGGTGACTCCCAATTTTTTCATAATCAATTCAAATGCTTCAACATAGGCCCCGGAAACTTTTCCGGTAGCTGGATCTAAAATATTAAACGGCGGATAATTAATGTAGCAAGCTGTTATTTTTTTCTCGGAAAGAATTTTGTCAAATACGCTTAATTCTTCTGCATTGGATTCATTTCCTTTAATCGTGCCTGTTCCTGTAATTGCGATTAATCCTAAAATTAATGCCAAAATACTTATTCCTGTAACTAACTTATTTTCAAACCCCAAAATTTCACCCTTCCTTTTTTCACTAAATAACGTGTATTTGTGTATTAAATAAGTTTTTTATTGATTTTTTTACTTTTTTCAATATATTTATATTGTTTTCTTGAAATAGTTAAATAATGAGCTTTGAAGGTTTGGATATTAAAGATCGGAAAATATTGCTGGAAT
>JAUSKK010000026.1 GCA_030649345.1 Candidatus Iainarchaeum sp.
TCCAAAAATGAAAAACGGAATGGATTCATCGGCATTACAACCTGGAGAAGAAAAAACTGGATGGGTGGCTTGCGAAATTAATGTTGAAAATGATCAAGTGACAGCAATCTACGATGATGCAATTCCAATTATGGAACGCAGTGGACCCAATGGACCTAAGTCCTATGGAACAATTACAATCAAAATAGTGGATGCTTTAGTGGATGATGTAACTGCAATTGGAAAATTAAACGAATTTGTAGGAAACGAATACACTCCAGTGGATGTCAAAATTAATTCGTTTGAATACAAAGATAATTTAACTGGTGTGAATTTGCCAAAATTATGCAAACAAACTCAATTTAGATCTTCTCCGGATACAGCATGTAAAGCATTGATCGTAAATGCAACCATCAAAAACAAGTCAGGTTATAATTTGCCGATCACGTATGGAGTCAAAAGATTTACAGTTATATTAGACAAAATGATTGAAGTAACCAGTATTTATCAGGCTGATCCGCTTCAAGGCATGGAAGACTATGAAGGCGGAGCTAATGAAGAAATAGAAATTTACGACAATCAATCCCAATTACAAGAATATTATATTGAAAATTATACAGGGCATTTAAGTTTGGAAAATTTTGAACCCGGAGAAGAACGAACCGGCAGTTTGGTTTTCTTGGTTCCAAAAAATGATGAACTGTTTCCAAATGATGCAACCAATATTGTGTTCCGAAGATATTTTCCATTTGACAGAACGCAAATATTAATTCCATTAAACGAAAATCAAGAAACAATCAAAGAGTTAGAAGATATTAAGACACATTATACTCCGTAAACTGAAAGGTGAAAAAATGAATAACAAAATAATGATTACACTCATTTTAGGAATACTATTACTGGGATGCACTCAACCAGCAAGCAATACAGATACTTCAGGAAATGAAACAACCAATGGAACCGGAACACAAGAAACAAACACAGGAACTTCTTCTACAAGCAGTCAAACTATTTCAGCAGCTAATTTACCCAGTTATGCTGGAGAAGGATTACGATATGCAGTGCAAGCCAAACCTTTAGCGCAGTTATCTTCAGAAGAAAAAAACACGCGCGAACAAGAACTCAGAGAAATGCTTGCAAGATTAAAGGAAACTGTTCCCAGTTCTATTTTAGAAAACTGCAAAAGCAATGGCATTATGCCAGAATTATGGAAACAAACAATTACAGCCCAAGAAATGGAGTCTCAAGCAGAAACTGAAAATCCATTTGGATTCACTTCACCCATTTCTGTTTATCAAGATTCAGTTTATGATACAGGAATTCACAGCACAGTTGATACAGAATCTGGTTTAGATGGAATTACAAAAAAAGTATGTGAAAGCAGGCGTGCAGGCTTAGGATACTCACAGGAAACAAAAGCAGAGGCAGCAAGCAGGTTTAAAATTGGCAGAAATCAATGTACGATTTCCCTTCGAACAAAAAATTCGCTCAATACATTTGGTTTTGCCAGTGATAGTTCAATAAGTATTGGAGAATATGAAAGTGAACAAAAAGCAATGGCTAGATTTGAATATGCATGGGTGGATCGAATGAAATCAGCCGTAACATACCCTTATGTTGAACCACAATTGGTTTATTCAAATGGAATACTTGGATTCAAATCAAGCCATAGTTTCATGGGAATCAAAGGAAAATATATTGTGGCAGTTGATGGAAAGGAAATAAATGGAACCGAAGAAATTGTTGAACGAAAAATTCGAAACAGAGAATTGGATTGCTTAGATTATCCAGAAGAAAGAATGCAGTTGGTAAGCGAAGTTTTAGACTTAGCCAATAATCCTGAAAAATTCAGAGATTATGAAAGCTTTCAAACACCCATTATGAAAGGAAATGCAGGCGAAAAATTAAGCAATAGATTAATTGAATTAACTGTAAACAGTTTTGAATACAAAGACAAACTTGGAGCACAAGGACAAATTAAGCCTTATCTAAGCATGGAAACAGAACCGTACAAATTTATTGTAATGGATATTACTTTAAAAAATTTAGACACTAAACCAGCGGATTGGTTTGATTCAGGCTGGCTTCCTTTACGAGAACATGAGCAATCGCAATCTATGTATTTAACCAACAACCAACCAGCATTCAGCCAAGGATGGTATGATAGTGCCTGTTTTACTGATCAGATGGAAATACTTACTGGAGCCATGGATTTAAGTCCACTTAATTCAGGAGAAGAGAGAACTGGAAAAGTAGTATGCGAAATAACTAAAGTACCCAATGGAGTCAACTTAATATTTGACCGAAAAACTATCCAAGTAAATTTGGAGTAAAAAAGATTGTATGAAGAACTCTATTTTAGGAATAGTTTTCATTTTAGTTTTGGGCTGCACACAAGGAGTTCCGGATTTAGGCGGAAGCACACAATTTAATGCAGATACATCTGACACAGTCAATGGAAGTGCAGATCAAACTGGAAATGGAACTCTAACTACATCTACTGTAACTGTAGGTGAATTAAGCGTGCAAAAACCTGGAGATACCTGGATTACGTATTCCGATGAACAGCAAACTGTTTTTCAGAACATAAATGAAACCAATTTTATTATTGTTTCAGAAAACAGCGAAGCTTCAATCCAAGATATTTTAACTGTAATAAAAAATGCAGCAAATGAAAGCAATGGAGAATTTGTAATTCAAAAAGAAGAAAATATTGAAGTAGATGGAGTAACTGGGAAACAAATTGACGTATTGTTTACGGTGGAACCTAAAATTTTATTCAAAACTGTTCTGGTTGAAAAAAATGGAAAAACTTACAAAATTGGAACCAGCGCACCAGAAAGTGATCTTGCTTTTTGGGAAACCTTTTGGAAAATATTTTTGCAGAATGCAAAACTGGAATGATTAAATATGAATAAAAAAATAATTTGGATATTACTATTTTTTGGATTTCTGATTTTGGCTTTAAATGGATTTGCAGACGGCGGCTTTGAACAAAAATGTTTGCCTGGAGGAAATGCCAGCTTAACCAGTGTACTATGCAGTTTATGCATTACAGAATGTGAAGGAAAATGTTTGGATCAAAAATGGTTGCCGGACATAGATAGTTGTATTGACAATCCAGATATTTTTAACTTTGATTTCGAAACTGAAGCCTGCACTTGCGGTTTAGGAAGTGGTTCTGGAACCAATCCAACTAGAACCGGAACTGCTGGCGAAAACCAATCAACTGGTTGTTCTTGGTTTGATCAAATGATCGCAGAATTTGTAGATGAAGAAATTGTAATCAATGCCAGCGACCGAGGACTTGCCAATTTAGGAATTCAAGCCGAAGCTGGACCCAGCGAAAAAACAGCTAGAACTAATTGGAACGGCGTATTAGGACTTGAAACCAAAAAAGCAAGATCTGGAGATATTGTTGCAGGAAATACAGCAGAATGGGCTGGAAATAAATTTGTTCGAACCATGGCCAATTGGCTGGTGGATACAGGAGTACGGGGAACAGTTGCAAGAGCTATGGTGTCCGGAAGTGGCGGTGACAATATTTGGAATCCGAATAGCAATAGCGGTCCCAGAACAGAAGCTTTTTTTGGTGAAATTGAAAACATTCAAGGAAACAATGAAGTGGATACAATAAAACAAGTGTATGAAAGTATGACTGAAAAAGTTCCAGGATATGGAGTAACTGGCGATAAACCATTAACGCATTATGCAACCTATGAAGAAATGTTTGTAACAGGTTCTGGAATCTGCAGAGACAAAAGTGGATTGTTAGTCAATGCACTGGAACGAAAAGGAATTGACGCCCAAGTTATTGGAGATGCAACCCATATGTGGGTGCGGGTTACTTTAGACGAAGGGGATAATGCCGGAAAAGAATTTGATTTAGATCCAACCTGGTATCAAAACTTTGTACCTTTACCTACCCGAAGTGCAGAAAATCGAGCAGAAGGAAACTGTTAAACAGCTGTTGGTTTCGATTTGGGTTTAAGCAAATGAGTTCGAATTAAGTGAATAGATACTAAAATGATTACTGAACCCAAAACCATGAACATCCAATAATCTTTAAATAAATCGTGAATTCTTAAAGGCCCTTTGTTTTCTGAAACCAATACAATATATTCTGAAGGTTTTTCTAAAGGTTGAACTGAAACTGAACGCAGTTTATAGGATTGAATTTTAGGCTGAGTCATATTCAATAAAATTACATTGTCTTTTTTTTCAACAGTATACAATAAAGGATCAATTGGATTTCCTGCATTGTCTTCTAAAACCATATTGAAATCTCCAGAAGACCAATTAAAGCTGGCCAGCAAAACATGAGTTTCATAAGTTGGCTTGAATTCCAATAAAACTTTTTCTGAATCCAAAGGCAGGATTGCATTTGAACTTTCAAATACAATCGTTTGCCCTAAACCTAAATGAGCTGCTTTCATGACTGCTAAAATTATTTCATTAGAAGTTGAAGCAAATGCATACGTGCCATGGGTTAGTTCAGCCAATTCGCTTAAAAGCTTGGAATCCACTTCATCTTCAAGCATACCTAAACCAATGACATCAATTACAATACCATTATCATCTGCCATTTTTCCGTATTTTTTCAGAACAGCCTCTGAATCCAAGCCAGTTCCACTACGGCCGTCCGATACAAAAATAATCCGTTTGGATGCAGAAATCCAAATATTGACATCTTCACGTCTTTGAATTTTTTCGAGTTCTTTAAATGTTTCCTTGAAACCATCGCTGATATCTGTTCCAGAGCTACTGGATATATTCAAAACTTGATGTCTGGCAAATTCTAAATCAAGCGATTCCGAAGAAGAAAAATACATGGAACTACTGTATCCTGAAAGAAGAATAATACCAGTAAGATAATTGGTGTCAAAAAAATCTTGATACAATTGCTGCAAGGAAAGTAAGCTTGCCAATCCTTGTTTGGCAAAAGTCAGTTTGGAAATTTCAAAATCTTCAGTTTCTTCGGTTAATTCGCTTCTTCGATTATTTAATTCTTTTCCAGTTTCATACAAAGGATGGTTTCGATTTAAATCCAAATTATCGTAATCCACATCATTAAAATCAGTGAGTTCACAAATATCACAACCGGCAAAAAAATGCAATTTATCTTGTTCGGTTAAAGAACCTGAAAAATTTTGCAAATCCAAACGAAATTGAATTAGTTTAGCTTGCAGTTCTTCCGGCAATTCAGCCATTTGCACAGGAGAAGGAAATGCTGGCCAGTCCATGCTTCCAGAAACATCCACAGTCAACATACTTACTGTATTGGAGGGTGCATTAATTTTAGAAATTGTGTCTGAAGTTAAAACAAAAAAGGCAATCAGTAGCAATAGAAAAAATAAGATTACAAATTCAGCATATTTTTTCAGAAACATAATAAAATAAGGAAATTTCAAGTATTTAATCATTCTGATTTATTTAAGCATTCTAATTTCCAGCAAAGCAGGATTGCGTCTTTTAATCTTTTGCAATAAATATATTTGAAAACAACAAAGGCTGTAATTTTAAATGATTGTTGAAAAAAATGATTTAAATTAACCGCTTAATTTTCTTTGTTTAATTGTGCTTAAAGTTTCAAAGTAAGCAGAAATAACATCGGTTAATTCAAGATTGCGTTTTAAACCCAAGCGATGGACTTCTTGCAAATATACAGTTAACAAGTCCAATGAAATACGTTCATCGGATTTAAAAAAGTGGTCCGTGTTTTCTATTCTATTAATCTGAATGTTTAACATCAATTTTTTTAGTTCTCCAACTTGAATGGTTTGATCGGAAACCGTGTCATAAACTAATTTTTTCAGTTCTTGAATTTGGATGACTTCATCTGCAGATTTTTCCACCATGGCATTTTTCAAGTTTTGCAAGCCTAAATCCAAAGACGGGCCGAATTCTGAAAAAATTATACGCAAGTCATTCAAAAATTCTTGTTTATTAAATTCCGGAACAATGGTTTGAATTTTTTCAACTGGAGCTTTACGAACAATAGTGCGGATCACAGTAACAGGTACTTTTCGAATCACAGTACGAATTTTAGTAACTATTCTTGGTTTTGAAACAACTGTTTTTCGAATTACTCTAGTTCGAGTTCGAACCAAAGGAAGGCCTTTTGAATACGCTTTCCATAAGTTAACAGCTTGATTAAAAGTACGACCTGCGTTAAGTTGACGTCGCATAAAAAGATTGTATTCTGAAAGTTGTTTTTTAGATGTTTTCTTTTTTGAAAGTTTCAGTAAATGAACTTTAAGGCGAATCATTTCATTGCTTAAATTAGCAGTTTTTACAGCCACAGTCCTGGCAGTTTTGGCAGTTTTTTTCTTAGTTGTCGCAATTCCAAGCCTAAGCTTTTTGGATTTATTTTTTTCAACAGAAAGTCCTTTTCTAAGAAAACGTATTTCAGTCTCTAACTTATTGGTTGGAATTTGAGTCAGCATAATTAATATATTCAAAGTACAATGGTTAAACTCGCGTTTTGCCGAAAATGTGTGTTTAATGCAAGAAACATGAAATCGTAAATTAAGAAGATATCTTGTTTGAAACAAATGAACTATTTTTTCTTGCTTTAATACCTAATGAATCACATCAGTTAGATAATTTTCAACTTTTTTTAGAAATATAGTTCTTAAAAGCTTTCTTTTCAAAATGTAATAATCAAATTCAAAAAAAAAGACTGTGATGTCATGATTTTAAATTTAAAATTTTGATAATTCTGGAGGGATTATGAATGATTGTTGAAAAAAATGATTTAATTAAAGTAGAATACAAAGGAACTTTTCCAGATACAAAAGAAATGTTTGATCAAAGCCAAGGAAGAGGCCCATTAGAGTTTAGGGTGGGCGCTGGACAAATGATTCAAGGATTTGATGAAGCAGTGATTGGAATGAAATTAAATGAAGAAAAAACTGTAGAAATTCCACCGGAAAAAGCCTATGGAACCAAAGAAAATGCGCCTAGAATTGAAGCCAGTGTAAGCCAAATTGCAGGCACAGGAAAAGCAACTATTGGACAAAGTGTTTACACGAATACAGGAATGGAAGGAAAAATTATCAAAATCGAAAAAGGAATGGCCACCATAGAATTTGCACATGAATTGGCTGGAAAAACTTTAGAATTCTGGATTAAAGTAGTGGAAATCAACAAAGGAAAATAAAAGAAAGCTAGTTAACGATTTTATTCATTAGTATTAGCATCTTCAGAATTTGCATTTTTAAGTATAGGCAAAACATTACTGCCATTTTCACCAGCTTCACTGCATGCATTTTGTTTTGTAAAATATTTTTTAAAATTCTCAAAACCAAATTTTTTAATGCCAGTGTATTTTTTCTTCAAACCAGCTAACTTGGCTTCAGCACTGCTTAAACCAGAAGCCAATTGATTATGAAATATTTGTTTGCCCAGAGTATTGATTTCTGTACAGTCCATGGAAATATTAATTTTTTCGCATACAT
This sequence comes from Candidatus Iainarchaeum sp., assembly GCA_030649345.1. Classification (GTDB taxonomy): domain Archaea; phylum Iainarchaeota; class Iainarchaeia; order Iainarchaeales; family 0-14-0-20-34-12; genus JAUSKK01. The sequence goes on from JAUSKK010000026.1 coordinate 7,440, forward strand.
CCGCCAAAGGCTCGATTAACCCAGCAACTCCATTGCAAAACTCTTGGACATCTGCAGTCGTATTCTTTAGCCAATCCATATACTGTTGGCCAGTATCAATGCCAGCATCTGAAGAACTTGATTCAAATTCATCCAAGGTATCACATATAATTGGAGAAGTAGCTGGTGTGTATGGCAAGTCATCAATTTCTTTGCCTAAGTCTGCATACGTTTCACCCACAGCAGCCCAAGCTGAATCCAAACCAGAATTGCATTCTTCAAATTTTTTTTCCAATTCATTCAAATAAGCATTAATGTCAGCAGCAGAAGTATTCCAGGCACTGCAATCATCACTTGCGCTCGGTACAGGAAAAACAGGCAATACAATATCTGTTTCTATAATTTCAGGACACGGCAATCCAGAATTGGTATCTAAGCCATCCTGCAAATTTTCTAAATCCAAAGAGCCTGCTGGAGTACTCAAATCAGGCACTGTTAAAAAACTCCACCACGGAGTTTCTGTACTAACTTCAGCCAAGGTTTCTGCATTCACTTTACTGACCACAGATATTTCCAATGGAATAAACCACAATAATTTAACTTTTACAGTTTTTTCCACAGCATAAATAGGAAGATTATTTTCAACACTTACCGTTATCTTGGTTACTGTTTCATTTTCTGGAATCTGCTGTTCAAGTACACTATTTAAATTTTGTTCCAATTCCAATTTTTGGCTTCCAACCGAAAAAGAAAGCAAACCATTTTGAGTAACTTCAACAGTTTCATTCAACACAATATTGATTGAACGAATTAAACCATGCTGTTCTAAACTGACAACTTTTTGATGCACTCCAGCACTTATTTTTAATGTATCCAATCTTTTACTGAAGTCTTTTTCTTCCAATTCATTGCCTGCAGGCAAATCCAATTCACTTTGTGCATCAGTCTCTGTTTCTTCTTCAGGAAAACTTTGATCTAATTCAGGCAGATTAACCAGTGTATCAGACACATTTTCGTTGGGTGCATCAAAACCAGTCAGTTCATTTTCAACAGGTGCATTAAAATCATTCATTTCAGGTTCAACAATTTCAACAACACTGCAAGCAGTAAAATCGGTATTGCAGCCAGAATTACAGACTTTGGAATTCCAATAAAAGCAACCGCCCATAAAAGGCTTGACTTTACCTGAAGAATAAAACACATTATTTTCACAATAATCTAAACAACCCAAAGCTTCGCGTTCTTCAACACAGCTTGTTTGCCCGCTGGTGCAGCCATATTCACAAACAATTTCTTCTTCAAAAACACAGTCATTGCTGACTGGATCCACTTGGCCTCCGATGTAATGAATATTTTGATAACAATAATCATTGCACCCGCCAAAACCTGCAAAAACGGAAAGCGAAAATAAAACAAAAAACAAAACTAAAAAAAGTTTTTTCATACCAATATAAAAAATTCAAAATATATAAACCCAATAGGCATGATTAAGTGAATATACGCAGACATTAACGGAATTCTTTTACACTAGAATCGTGTGAATTAGTTCTAAAGTAAAGCAGGGAGTGTGAAAAAAATGGTTCTATATGGAGTAACTTTAGAATTCTGGATCAAAATAGTGGAAATAAAAAAAGGAAAATAAAAAAATATATTAACTCAACCAGCCCAGTATATCTGATGCAATTCAAAAATAAATTAAATATCTTGATAACAGTTTTATTTCTTGTTTTCATTCAAGGCTGTACTCAAGACAACACTGTAATTGATTCTGTTGGAACTGAAAACAAAATAATTTTTATCGGACCTCAACTTCCTTTGGAAGGAATGTTAGGCGATTCTTTTAGTTATTCTTTTTGCAAGCCAGACTTAGAAGAATCAGGAACAACGTGCGGAAGTCTAGAACCTGCAACCAATCCAATTGGAGGAAATCCACCGTATTCTTTTGTGTTAGGTTATGGCGCTGGATTATTGCCACCTGGAATTAGATTAAATTTAAACGGATTACTAGAAGGCAATCCCTTGTTAGAAGGAAGTTATACTTTTGAAGTTTGCGCCAAAGATGCAATCCAAAACCAAGATTGTGAAATTGTAAACACGAATATTTCCAAAGCAGTTCTATTGACAGCAGAAATAACTGGGCAAGGAAGTGGATATTTACATATTGAATCTGATCCACCCATTGTAGATTGCAGTGATGAAACTCGGGCTTGTTATAGTTACAATCAAGGAGCAGAAGTAACTATGACGCCTGTGCCCAATGAAGGTTCTTTTTTTGAAACTTGGACAGGAGATTGTACTGGAACAGGAAATTGTACATTGATTATGGATTCAAGTAAAGATACAGAAGCAATTTTTTCAATCAATGAACCAGAAATAATTATGGATAATTCCACTGAAATCATAGAAGATGAAACTGAAATTCCGCCAGTTGAACCTGAACTAACATTAGCTGTTGAACCTACAGTCACAATTACTTCAGCTAGTTTAACGAATTGCAGGATTGATACCAGTGATTGGGATATGAGATACTGGACTTTGGCTGCAGAAGGAACTGCCAGCATGGATGCAATGGCAACAGGCTCGTTAAGTTTGACACCAAAAACAATAGACATAGATGACGGAGAAGCAGAATACCATGGAACCTATGAATTCAATTTAGACTGTGGTGTTTGGACACTCAATGCTGAACCAGGATATTATGCAGATTGCAGAAGAGAAGAAGGAAATCCAACCAATACAACTTGGAGATTAACATATGAATCTACTGGAACCAATGTTCCCAAAACAATAATTGCACTTGCGAAAATTCACCCATATCCAAAAGATCAGCCTAAACAATATGCAGAAGCAGAACAAGTTGCAGGAAATTGTTAAAAAAAATAAAAATGACTGAAATTCAAAAAACAGTAAGTGAATCTAAACACAAGCCTTAAGGAAATATTTTTATAGAAGAACAATGCGAATTAATTCTAACATAAAATATGGAGTGTGGAAAAAAATGGTCTTATATGGAATAACTTTAGATTATGTGGCTGTTTTGGGTGCAGGTATTGCCAGCATGATTGCAGGATTTATTTGGTACGGTCCATTGTTCGGAAAACTTTGGATGAAAGAAATGAAAATTGATTCCAAAAACATGGAAGGAATGAAAAAAGGAATGAGTACAAAGTATGCTTTAAGTTTGGCAGGCTCTTTGGTTATGGCAGTTATTTTAGGACATGTACTTCCCTTAATGCAGGCCATCACTTTAGTGGCAGGATTAACTGCAGGTTTTTGGATGTGGTTAGGCTTTATTGCACCTGTACAATTCACCGAAGTATTGTTTGGCGGAAAAAGCATGAAATTATTTGCATTAAATACAGGGCATCAGTTAGTTTCAGTTTTGGTCATGAGTGCAGTTTTGGTTTTAGTTTAAAAAAATCAAAACTTTTTTTCTTTTTTTAATTTTCTTTTGTTTGAATTTCAGGCAATACATTTTGCAAAGCTTTTTTGGATTTCCAGAAAAAGAATGCAATTACTGCAACTGTAATCACTGGAGAAACATATTGAGGAATATGCATTCCAAAACTGTCCAACAACATAATGATTCCTAAAAAGAAAACAGAATACATGGCGCCATTTTTCAAATACTTGTATTTTTTAACGCGCTCAATATTGTGCACAGTAAATTCTCGGACAACAAAGGCTCCCAAACCGTTTCCTAAAATAATTAAAGGAACAGACAAAGTAAAAGCAAATGCTCCAACAACTCCATCAATGGAAAAAGTTGTGTCGATCACTTCCAAGTATAAAATTTTGCTCCAGTCACTCATGGGATGACCGCTTAAAAGTTCTTTTTCTTTGGCTTCAGCATTTTCTTTAAATCCATGCGTAATAAAAAATGCAGTTGAACCAACCACTGCACCAAAAGCCATCATCGAATTTTTTTGAACCGCCAACCAAACAATGACTGTCAACAAAATAGATACAACTGCAAAAAACCATATACTGTATTTTTGAATAACTTCTTCTCCTTTCAAACCATAATGTTTGGGTTCAATAAACAACCAATGCAAAAACAGGAATAGTAAAAAAATTCCTCCGGCAATCAATAAAATTGGCTTGGAAGCTTCCAAAGATTCTAAAACAATAGGATCTGAGCTAAAGGTTGCAGTCAAAGCCTGAATAGGCCCTAAAGAAGGATTGGATAACCAGACAATCATCCAAGGCAATAGGCCGCGGACAGCAAATACTGCAAATAATAAACCCCAAAGCAAAAACCATTTTCTTGCACGAGCACTCATAGTTCTTAGTACATCGGCATTAATGACTGCATTGTCAATCGAGGTAATGGTTTCAAATAAAGCCAAACCTAAAACAGTTAAAATAATAGGCCCAAAATCAAACATATATAAGAAAAACAATGATAAAAGATTTAAAAAGCAAACTTTAGTAATTAAATGATACAAAAATCAGGCAATACGGTGATTGAATGAAAAAAGCAAATATTTTTGAAAAAATAGTCTTAAAAGGAATGAATTTAATTTCAAAACCAGAAAAGGTTTCTGCCCACTGCGATATCCCATGTGGAATCTATGAAACGGACAGCATGAAGCAGGCAGCTGAAACAGTATGCAAAATGATGGAAAAAATGAATGAATTGGAAAAAAACAAGCCCTCAGATCCGAAAGCAAAAC
>JAUSKK010000034.1 GCA_030649345.1 Candidatus Iainarchaeum sp.
TCAAGAAGCTTTGGCTCTATTGGAAGAAAATTTTCATTATCAGAATACCGCTTTATGGCAACCATTACTGTTTCTTCATTTACTTTTTTAGACGTCGTTTTCTCAATTTCAGGAGAAATTTTTCGCGCAAGCGCTGAATAATTAATAATACCTTCTTTTAGGCCAATTTTGATGTACGGATAATTGCTGAGGTAATTACTAATAGCTTTTGATAAACTACTTGTTGAATTGTCAGATTCCATTAGTATTTAATTCAACAAAGCAAATAAAATGACATAGCTAAGAAAAAAAACACAAAAAATTGGTTTTAGGGTCATTTTTGTCAGATTTTATGAACGCCTAAATTAATTTTTAAAAGCCTATTTAAACAACAAAAACCATGTTACTGATAATTAAAGTATTAATTGGGGCATATATGAAGGAAACTTTTTTAGAATCTGATTTTGGAGGAGCCATACCGGTCAAAGATCTAATAGGCAAAAGCGTAATTACTGCGGAAGGTAAACAAATTGGAAAAATTGGAGAAGTTCTTATTGATCCAATTGATTTATGTTTAAGAGGGCTTGTGGTAAGAAGAGGGCTTATAACAACCGATCTTTTTATTAGTAAAGATTACATAAAAAATTTAAGCAAAGACCGAGTTGAGTTATCGGCCGATCCGTTTATTGAGTCTACGGAAATAAAGGTTTTTAATGTAAACGGAAAACAAATCGGAAAAGTAAAAAGTATTACCCGCGCGGATAACTCGCATAGAATAACAGCCATTGTTATAGATCAAGAAGCAAAGTAAGAAAATTTATTACATTAATTAATTTGAACTCACAGTCATACACTGTGCAAAAGTTCATTGATTTCAAGAATACATAATACAATTTAATCAAATTCTTGCAGCATACTTTGTGATTTTGTGTCTTGCAAAGCACGTGCAGGAATTTTTAATTTACTTCGAATATGCCAAGCAAATTCCGAAGCATACCCGTAAATAGTAAAAACTTGTTTGGGATTGCATTGTTTTACATATTCCATTAATTGATTAAAGTCAGCATGATCGGATAATGAAAATACTTTATCGTAAAATTGCGGGTACGGCCAGCCGCTGGCTTTAGCTGAAACCACAGGCCGATGCAATGAAAATTCTAAAGCCTGCAAAACATCCGCAGTTACCCAAGACGGCGGCATAATTAAAATCGAAGAATCATTGAGATTGTGATCTAATTTGAAATAATTTCCAAGTTTAACTTTATGATTTTCGTAAATTTTATTGTTTTCAAAAACTTTTTCATGAACAATAGGCGCAATTCCCAAATATTCATTGCAAAAAGCAGTTAATTCCTGGGCTTTACCCAAAGCATACCCTGTCAATACCACAAATTTTTTTTCCTGAACTTGTTGTTGAATCCAAGATTTCATTTCTGAATAAACTTGTTCACGATCCGGAAAAACAAACGAAGGCAAACCAAACGTACTTTCAATTACCAAAGTTTCAGCCTGTAAAAATTCGGCTCCTTTTTCAGTTAACGAATTTTGCAATTTAAAATCAGACGTAATCGCCATCGAAGAACTATTTTGAACCAATAACTGAGTACTGCCCAAAATATGCCCTGCATTGTGAAACGAAACTTCAAAATCATTCAACTGAATTTTTTTACGAAACGGAACTGAAGTCCACTGTGTATTCGGAGCAGGATAATTTAATTCCAATAAATCCAAAGTAGACGGAGTAACATAAAACTGAGTTTTGGGATTCAAACACACATGATCGGAATGAGCATGCGTAATAATAGCATCCGAAAAACCATGTTTTTTGGTTAAAGGATCAATCACCAAAGCATTGTCTAAATTCAATCCTTTTTTGTAAGAAACCTGCATTAACCCAATAGGAAGGCAAACTATAAAAAGTTTGAGTTCGCAATACTTAACGATTTGAATGGAATCTACCCTAACAGCACTCAAGCAAAAAATAGGCGATTTTTATACCGAAGTACGCACCGGACAATGGACTGACTATTCACCGCAAACATTGGTACATGAACTCAAGCAAGCCAAAAATCACTTAAATGAAATTCAAACAAGCTTGAACTCCAATCAAAATCCAGCAGAATTCAGTGACCTCGAAAAAGAAGTACACCAAATGATTGAACTTTTATCCAGGAACATTGAACTCGAAGAACAAAAAGGAATGCATGATTTTTCTTCCATCAATGAAACAGAGGTTCAAGGAAACGCAGAACATGTATGGGACATTCAACGAAAACTGATTGGGTTGGCTTTAAAGACAAAACTTAAACTCAGCGAAAATACAGGAATTCAAACCCGAGAAGACTTAAAAAAAATGTACGGAAAACAAGCCAGCAATACTTTAGCAGAATTACTAAATCAACGCGAAGACGAATTAATTCATTTACAAAAAGAATTCCATGAATTAAACCGAAAAAGTTATTTGGGTTTAATTCAAGAAAAAAGTTTAGCAGACCATGAAGAAGACTGGACTCAAACACGCGTAGATTTAGAAAAAATGAAAGAATTATTAGAACATGGGTTTAATGAATACGGAAAACAAATGATGAGACTGCAAAAAAGTTTCTTTGAACTTAAACGCGAAAAAAACAAATTAGAACACGCGCTAGATAAGTTTGGAGAAAAAAATACTGAATTGGTTCAAGGATTAAAAAAAGAACGAGACTATTCCAAAAAAATATTAATTCAATCCTTGCCGGAGACCATGAAATTGAGAAAAATGTACTCGAAAGAAATTATGAAATTAGAACATGCCAAAATCCGAATTCAAAAAGAACAAAGAGAAAAATTTGGAAAAGCCTTGGAA
>JAUSKK010000036.1 GCA_030649345.1 Candidatus Iainarchaeum sp.
AGGAACTCAAAAAAATTCAAGATGAAATGCTGTCCGATTTGAATAGCATGACATCCAAAAATTTAAAGTATATGTTTATCACACTGCCCATTTTTTTAGGAGTATTTTGGGTATTGGGAAGTATTTACGAAAAAGACGTAATTACAGTAATTCCAAATTTTCCATTAAATTGGACTTGGTATTATATTTTGTGTGTAATCGCAGTTTCCATTGTATTGGGAATTGTTAAAAATAAAAACAAAAAATAAAGGAAATTTTTATGGTTCAACCAAAAGATCGCGGAAGAAAACAAAAAAGAGTGCAAACGCCCGGCGGACGAAATGTTCTTCGAATTATTGAAGCTAAAAAAGGAAAGGCTCATTGTGCTGAATGCCATACAGCCTTACGCGGAGTAGTCACTGGCAGAAAAGCATTCAAGTTTTCTAAAACCGAAAAAAGACCTGAAGCATTGTTTGCTGGAAAATTATGTAATTCCTGCAGAATTAAATACGTAGAAGAAGCCTTGAAGGTAAAAACAGGCGTTAAAGACTTGAATCATATAAATATTACGTACCAAAAGTATGTAACTCAAATATTGAATCAAATTGAAAAAATGGAAAAAAGGTAAGATTATGATTTTAAATTTCAGAAATTTAAAAGCTTTTAGAATTCTAAGGAGGAATTTTAAATGAAAGTTATGGATATTGGCCGGATTTGTTACAAAATGACTGGACGAAATGCTGCAGAAAAAGTAGTGATTGTAGAAACTCACACACCCAGCCAAGTCAGTATTGTGGGAGCTCAAACCAAAAAACAGCCGTGCAATATTTTTCATTTATGGCCAACTGAACAAGTTGTAAAAATTAGCAAAGGCGCAGACCAAAAAGAAGTCATTGCAGCTTTAAAGAAAAAATGAGGAAATGTAAATGGTTACAGAAAAACAAGAATTAAGATTGATTGTCCGAATTGCCAGCAGAGATTTAGATGGACGAAAGCCAATCTATCACGCTATCCGAAAAATTAAAGGAATTAGCCACCGCTATGGTTTAACTGCAGCCAAATTATTTGAAAAAGAAACAGGAATTAAATACAATCAAATGCTGGGAAATATTCCAGAAGACCTGGATAAAAAATTAGAAGATATTATTTCAAATCCAGTAAATTACGGTATACCGGAATGGATGTTTAACCGAAGAAGAGATTTCAGCAAAAACAAAATTGCTCACGTAATTGCCGGAGATTTAGAATTTGCAACATTGCAAGACATTAAGCGAATGAATGAAACTAAAAGTTATAAAGGATTAAGACACAGCTGGGGTTTAACTTTGCGCGGACAACGTACCAAAACCAGTGGAAGAAAAAGAGGTACCAGTGTAGGTGTAGCTAAAACAGACGCAAAGAAAACAGCAGCACCGGCTGCTGCCAAGTAAAAATAAAATGGTGATATGATTTGGGAGATCCAACACATAATAAGAAAAAATACCAAAGTCCTGGAAAAATGTGGGACAAGCAAAGAATTGAAGACGAAAAACGTTTAAAAGAAAAATACGGCTTGGTCAACAACGAAGAAATTTGGAAAGCTCAAACTAAAGTTGGAACCAAAAGAACCAATGCCAGAAAATTATTGGCTTTAACTTTAGACGAACGATTAAAACGAGAAAAAGAATTAATTGCCAGCTTAGAACGCATTGGATTAATTTCCCAGCAAGCCACCTTAGATGATGTCTTGGGATTAAAAGTAGAAGATTTTTTGGAACGCAGATTGCAGAGCATTGTATGGAGAAAAGGTTTAGCTTTAACAGCTAAACAAGCCAGACAATTTATTACGCATGGAAAAGTAAGCGTCAATGGAAATCGAATCAATGCACCTGGATATTTAGTTCAAAAAACAGAAGAGGATAGCATCAAGTTTTACGGAGCACCCGTAGAATTAATTCGGGCAAAAAAAGAAGATACCAAGAAAAAGTTTGAAGAAATCAATGAAGACTTAAAAAAGTCCAAAATTGAAAAAGCAGTTATAGAAGAAGTTGCAGAAGAAGTAAAAGAAATTGAAAAAGAAATCGAACAAGAGGTTGTTGTAAATGAGTAGTAAATCCAAAGAAGGAATTGTGCATATTTATGCATCCCCCAACAATACATTAATGTTGCTGACAGATATTACTGGAGCTGAAACTATTGGAAAATGCACAGGCGGACAAGTAACCAAAGCACAGCACAAAGAAGGAGAACCTTACACAGCCATGAAAATTGCTGAAAAAATTGCAGACTTAGCTCGAGAAAAAGAAATATTTGAAGTCACAGTTAAAGTCCGAGGACCAGGCGGAATTCGAACCAAGACACCTGGAAAAGGAAGCGAAGCAGCCATTCGAAGTTTAACTCGAAATGGCCTACGCATTAAGTCTATCGAAAACGTAACACCCTCGCCGCACGATGGCTGCAGACGAAAGAAAAAATTTAGAGCAAGAAAAAAATAAAGAAAGGAATGATTATGGAAATTAAAAAAATAAGCGAAGAAAATGGAATTCTAAAATTGTTAATCAAAGATTTGGATTTAGGATATATGAATGCCATTCGAAGAACCGTTATGGAAGAAATACCTGTTTTAGCAATGGAAACCATTCGAATTTACGAAAACAATTCAATCATATTTGATGAATTTTTAGCCCACCGGTTGGGAATGCTGCCTATTATTTCAGATGTAAAAGAATACAAAAAAGGAGATATTGCCAAATTCATGGTAGACAAAAAAGGGCCTTGCACAGTATACAGTCAAGATATTATTCCAGTGGATCCCAAAACAGAAATTGCTACCAAAAATATTCCATTAACCAAACTCAAAGAAGGTCAAAGCGTAAAAATGGAAATGGATGCTTTAGCTGGAACTGGAAAAATGCATACTAAATTCCAACCCGGAATTGTAGCCTATACACAATTGCCTAAAATTAAACAAATGAAAGGAAAACCAGAAAAAGTAGTTCAGGCTCATTCCACCGGTTTACTGGAAGTCAAATACAATAAAGTTATGGCCAAAAACGCATACGATTGGACACCCAGTGATTACGAAGAAATTATGAAAGATTCCAATTTAGAAATTGAATTTGAAGAAAACAGTTTTGTGGTCAATGTGGAAACCTCAGGCGCAATGGAAAATATTGAAATACTCAATGCAGCCATTGATGTATTAAACGAAAAAGTAGAAGAATTCCGAAAGGAGATTGCAAAAATATAATTGCTTGCGCAGGAGTACCCAAGCGGCCAACGGGGCAGGACTTAAGTTCAAAGAATATTTACAAAGGAGAGAAGCGATAAGTGATCCTGTGGCTTAGTGCATTCGAAGGTTCGAATCCTTCCTCCTGCACAGCCTTTTTTCCTTACGGAAAAAAGCCTGGGGAAAAGTTAAGAACGTGATATTATGGGTAAAATACAATCTGTCAATAAAGAAACCATTGAATTGGTTAAAAAATTAAGACAAAAAACCAAAGAAAGTCAGCAAGGATTATGGAAAGACATAGCCAAACGTTTGGATCGAACGCGAAGATATATTGCTAAAGTCAATTTGGAAAAATTGGAAAAATTAGCTCAAAGCAATCCAGGAAAAATATTATTGGTCCCCGGAAAAGTCTTGGGCAAAGGAATATTGGTTCAAAAAGTAAAAATTGCAGCCATGGATTACAGTGCAAAAGCCAAAGCAGAAATTAACAAAAATGGAAAAGCAATCAGTTTAGAAGAATTAATGAACGGAAAAGATAAACCTTCCGATATTATAATTGTAAAATAAGCGTTGTGAACTATATGGCAAACAAAGAAACAAAAAATAAAAAAATTGAAGTTAAAGAAACTGAAAAACTACAAAACAGAATTTTTATAGATGCTACCGGCCTTGTTTTAGGCCGAATGGCTAGCTTGACAGCACATAAAGCATTGCGAAATATGACGATTGTAATTGTAAATGCAGAAAAAGCAGTCTTGAATGGAAATACCGAAAATTTATTTAAAAATTACAAAACAAAATTAGACTTAGAAGCTAAAGGAAATCCAGAAAAAGGACCTGAAATGAGTAAAATGCCGGATGCATTTGTCCGAAGAAGTATTCGCGGAATGTTACCTTACACGAGTACACGCGGTCAAGCTGCTTTTCGAAGAGTTCATGTATGCATTGGATTTCCCAAAAAATACCAAGGACAAAAAATGGAAGACTGGGCTCAAGCCAAAGCAAAGTATTCTAGAAAATTTATTGAAATTGGAGAATTCTGCAAATTATTAGGAGCTAAATGGTGACGATAATGGTTGCTGAACGAAAAAAATTACGAAAACCCAGTCCAAAACAAAAAGAAAAAGGAATGACCGTAAAAGCCAAAAAAAAGACTGCACGAGCTAGAGCTTTGGTTAAAACAGGCAAAGGAAGAATTAGCATTAATCAAAAATCTTTAACCATCATAGAGCCCAGATATGTAAAAATGTTAATTGAAGAACCTTTAATTTTAGCACCCGAAGATTTAGTTTCAAGCATAGACATTCGAGTTAGTGTAATGGGCGGTGGATTTTCAGGACAAGCTGGAGCTGTACGCAGTGCCATTGCCAAAGCATTGATTTCCTATACAGGAGACGAAAAATTAAGAGATCGATTTTTAGAATACGATCGAACATTATTGGTTGATGATGTGCGGCGCAAAGAAGCCAAAAAACCTTTAGGAAAAGGTGCACGAAAAAAGAAACAAAAAAGTAAACGATAAACAAAAAAAAGAAATGGTGAAAAAATGATTATTCCAGTACGTTGTTTTTCTTGCGGAAAAGTAATTGGGGATTTATTTGAAAAATACCAAGAACAATTGAAAAACAATAAAAGCCCAGACAAAGTATTGGATGAGCTAGGCCTCAAACGATACTGCTGTCGAAGAATGATTGTAAGTCATTCCGATATTATTGATGAATTTTTACGATACAATATTTAATGGTGATAAATTGAGCGAAACAGAAAACACATTGGTTGAAACAAAATTATACCTGCAAACCGGTTCCCATATTGGAGCCAAATTTAAAACAGTTGGAATGAAAAAATTTATTTTCAAAAACAGACGAGATAAACTCAAAGTATTGGATGTTGCAACCATAGATGAACGCCTTCGAATTACAGCCAAATTTTTAGCCAGTTTTAATGCTCAAGAAATTGCAATTGTGTCCAGAAAACAATATGGTCAAAAACCAGTAGAAAAATTTGCTAAACTCACTGGAAGTCATGCGATCACAGGAAGATTTGTTCCTGGAACATTTACCAATCCAACAGCCAAAGAATTTGTTCAACCCAAAGTTTTAATGATCACAGACCCAGATGCAGATGCTCAAGCCATTCAAGAAGCTCGCGGAATTCGTATTCCAATCATTGCATTATGCAGTACAGATAATGAAACCAAAAACTTGGATTTAATCATTCCCATTAACAACAAAGGAAGACAAAGTTTGGCTTTAGCTTACTGGATTTTAGCTCAAGAATTCCTAAAACACAAAGGAATGCCAGCCATGAAAGAAAGCTTACAAGACTTCGAATTTCAGCTTAAAGAAGAGAAAAAAGACCTAAAACCAGCCCTACAACAAGCTACAATCCAAGAATAAGCAAAAAACCTAATTTTCTCACTGTAACCAGTAAATTTAAATACTTCGGCTTTCATAATTATAATATACTATTGTCTTTATCGGGTTAAATATGGCAGAATCTACTTTGTATAGTTTATTGGAAAAACTTGGATTAACAGAATATGAATCCAAAACTTTGAACAGTTTATTTGAATTACGAGAAGCCAAGGCTCCTGAAATTAGCAGAAATGCTCAAGTTCCTAAAACGCGGGTGTATGATGTCTTAGATGGTTTGGTTAAAAAAGGGCTGATTATTGAAATTCAAGGAAGACCTAAAAGATACCGAATTATTGAAGCCAAAAAAACTTTGCAAAAATTAGTAGAAGAAAAGAAAAAAGAAATTGAAGGATTGCAATTTGAAATTGAAGCCATCCGAGAAGAAACTTTATTAGGTAAAAAAGGCCTGGACTTGGAAGGCGAAAAAGTAATGAAAGTCAAAGATCGAGAAGACTTTATTCGAATTTTAGCTCAAGAATTAGAAGAAGCCAAAGAAAGTATTTCTGGATTTACAGAATTAGATAAAGAACATGGAGCTTTAGCTAAAGCCATTGAAAAAATCAAAAACAACAATGTAAAAATAAAAATGATTCACCATAAATCTCATGACAAAGTCAAAGAGTATGCCAAACATTCAGTGGAAAACAAACAATTCGATCACGGTTTAAATGCATTTATTGTAGATAATAAAAAAATAATTTTAGCTTTAAGCGACTTAAAACAAGAACGACCAGAATACTATTTTACAATCTGGAATCACAAACCTATGGCTAATTTGTTAACCAACCACTTTGATTCCTGCTGGCAAAAAGCCAAAAGTATTTAAAGTTCAAATATCTAATTTTTTAAGCACTAACTGAATCTAATTTTCAAACAGATATATATATGAGAAAGCCATATCTTTTATATGAAATTTAAAATTGTATTTTTTGCAATTGCTCTAATTTTACTTTTAGGATGTACTCAGCCAAGTTCAGAAAATTCAACTCCCAGCGGACAAGCTGTTACTGGATTTGGAAATTCGTCCACAGTTCCAGTCATTAAAACCATTGTAATATACAATAACAATATAGGAGAAAGCTTACGCGATTTTACCAGTCCTTTATGGCCAAAAACAGAAGACTGCTTAACACAAGCATGCATAGATGGAAGAACTACCAAACCAGACTTTAAATTTTTAGCAGGATTGCCTGCAAGCACGCCAGGATATGGTTATGCGAATGTACAATTCAATGGCTGGGCTAACAAAGGAGAAAGATTTACAACATTCACAGCAGGAGATGGAGTTAGTGCAACTTCTGGATCTGCTCAAGGAATTGTATACAAAGACGATGCAGGATTTGAACACAAAGTTCCGTTCTATTATACTTTGACTTCAATGTCTCAAGGCGGAAGTACATTCACTTTAGATGGTGCAACTTTCTATTACAAAGTAAGCACAGCTGATGTAAACTTTATTTTAACAGGAGATTTTGTATTAAACGGTTTTTCCGGGAATCTTACCAGAGATGGAAATCAAATTAGATTAAACACAGACAGAGGACCTTTGAATATCCCAAGTTATCCATACACAGTAAATGTAGATATTCGCAAAGTTAATTATACTTGTACAAGAATTGGAACTACATTTGCATTAAATTGCAATGCCGATGCAAACATGTCCATTACAACCAATGGAAGAACTTTCAGTCCAACTCCAAGCTATGCAGACCTAATCACAGACGGAACCATTTACTTGGATGATGGAAACTTAATAAACAAAACAGGAATCTTTGGTGAAAGAAACAACATTATTTGGATTACTTCAACAGTTGGAATGAATAATCAAATTTACGGTTATACACCTTACATTAATGAAACTCAAGGAAGAGTTTACCTGTTATTAGCACATCAAAATTTTATATCAACCGAAAACTCAAACTCTTACGGTTTTAGATTCTCAGGAACAGATACAGGAGAAGATGGAATCACTGATGTTGGGTTTTACTGGCTGGACAATATAGAATTACCTAAATTTGAAGGAAGTTCTACCAGTAACCGCCAAGATTACAACACAAATAGATCTCCACCCAGCGGAGATTCTTCCGATAATTATAATTTCATTGCACAATTTGAAGTAGATACCGACAAAGACAGCATATACGATACAAAAATATACATAGACACAGCTACAGGAAAACCAATACAATTACCCAACACCAACTTAAGCACTTATACAGCAGATGTAAATTATAGAAAAGAAACTCAAAACTGGGGACTGTCTGCACGCACAGATATTCCGGTTTTACAAAAAGCATGGACTGATTACGGGAGCAAACTAGAAGTTACACCCAATCAATTCAAAGCCACAATTCCAGATAAGCGAAGAAAAATTGAATTCAAAGTATTGGGAAATACAGGCACATCTGAAACTGCTTGGATTTACGATACCCAAAATTTAGATTCGCGCAATCAAAGAAGAGAATTGGTAAACAAAATTTTAAAGAAAGCACAATTACCTTATTTAGTAGATCTAATAAAAACGCAGACTCATAATGGAAGTCCCTATAAAGAAAAAGTTACAGAAAGCATCAAACTAAACGGAGACGCATTATTTGATTATGTTCGAACTATGATTGCAAATACAGTTACATCCATGCCTAGAATTAAAGATTTTTCTTACACAATCACATTCCAAAAAGGATTACCTATGGTCAATGATCCAACAACAGGAACACGCAGCGGAAGCTTTGTAGATGGAACTGATGATACCATCAGTGTTCCATTATTTGGCAAAAATTATACTTTAAAAGAAAGCAAACTCACACCAATACCAGAAATTACATTAATCGATGAATCTGGAAATACACTCAAATTAGTTCACGGACAAGCATTCCCTGCAAGCATGGATGTAAACGCAACCAATGATGCCAGCGATGACTATTGGAAAGTTGAACTCAATTTTAGATAATCGATAACCATTAATACTTTATTTCCCTAATTTTAAATATGCTTGAAAAAGTAAAAGAAATTGCTTTCAAATACGGAGTCAAAAATGCGTTCATCCATGAAGGCAAAGCAGATGTAGGAGCTGTAGTCGGAAAAGTCAAAGCCATGATTCCAGACATTGACTTAAAGAAAGCCATGCCAATTATCCAAGAAGCAGTCAAAGAAATTAATGGAATGAGCAAAGAAACTTTGGAAACAGAATACAAAAAGTTTGAAGAACAAGGCTATGAATTAAAACCCAAAGACAAACAAGAAGGATTACCAGCAATAGATTGGGCTGAACAAAAAGAAAAACCAATGATTACACGATTTGCACCCAATCCAACTGCACCTTTTCATTTAGGCAATGCACGCGCAGCTATCATTAGCCACGAATATGCACGCAAATATAATGGAAAATTTATTTTACGATTTGATGACACAGACCCTAAAGTAAAAAAATCAAGGGCGGACGCGGAAGAAATTTTCTTGCGAGACTTAACTTGGCTGGGAATTACAGTAGATGAAACTTATTTTGCGTCCGATCGATTAAGCACATACTATCATTACATGCGCGAACTCATTAAATTGGGAAAAATGTATGCTTGCACTTGTGAAACTGAAAAATGGAAACAACTTATTGACAACAAACAAGGTTGTCCATGCCGAGATTTAGAACCAGAGAAAGTTGAAAAATTATTTGAACAAATGTTAAGCCATGAACTTAAAGAAGGACAAATTGTTTTACGAATGAAAACAGATTTACTGCACAATGATCCAAGCATAAGAGATTGGTGGGTTGCCAAAATTGTGGACAATCCAGAACATCCTAGAGTAGGAAGCACATACAAAGTTTGGCCTTCGTATAATTTTGCTTCAGCAATTGACGATCATGAATTGGGAATTACATTAATTGCACGAGGACAAGAACATGCACAAAATGGAACCAAACAAAAATATTTATACGATTATTTAGGCTGGGAATATCCTGCAGAAATTTATTTTGGCCGCGTGAAATTACAAGGAGTTATTTTGTCTAAATCTCAAATGGAAAAAGGAATCCAAGAAGGATTGTATACAGGTCATGATGATCCAAGATTGGGAACCATTCAAGCATTTCGAAGAAGAGGATTTAGACCAGAAGCATTGAAAGATGTGATTATTTTTATTGGAATTAAATCCAGCGATACTACTTTGGAATGGAATTTTATTTCCAGTGAAAACAAAAAATACATAGAAAAAGAAGCTGTACTGATTACGTTTTTAGAACAACCTGTGAACTTGCATGTTGATTTTTCTCCAGAAAAAACAGTGGAATTGAATGAAGGAATGTATGATTTAAAGCAAGGACATCAAAGTTTTTTGGTAGACCGGAAAGAAATTGAAAAATATGGTGTTGGAAAAATTGTACGATTAAAGCAAGCCTACAATGTCCGCATTAAAAGCATGGATCCATTTGAAGTTCATTCCGAGTATGTGGCAGATATTAAAATCAAAGAAACCATTCCATGGCTATTGGAAGAAAATGCAGTGGACGTACAAATAGTTATGCCCGACAATTCAAGGCTAGTGGGCAGTGCAGAAACTAGAATATTAGAACAAAAAGTTGGACAAATTGTACACTTGGAAAGATTGGGTTTCGGAAGGTTAGATTCATTGGAAGGAAATCAACCCATAGTATGGTTTACGCACAAATAATAGAAATTTAAGAGGCAAGGCACTATTTTTAAAGCTTTTGAAAGGCTAGTATTGTATACTGGTTTTATAGTCTACTTGCCGAAGGCAATTCGGAGGTATCGGAACCGAAGGTTCTGATTTAGACAGTAACCGATGATAATTTGGAGGTTAGAATATGAGTTCATTTGAAGTACCTAAAGAATTAATGGCCAAGCAATTGGAAGTTTTGGAAAAAATAGCTAAAGGCGGCGGAAAATTCAAAGCCGGAGTGAATGAAGTAACAAAAGCCATTGAACGCGAAAAAGCCAAACTTGTTTTCATTGCTTTAGACGTTGACCCCAAAGAAATTGTAATGCATTTGCCTTTGATTTGCAAAGAAAAAAAGATTCCGTATACTTTTGTGGAAAGCAAAAAAGAATTGGGTGAAAAAGCAGGAATTAAAGTTCCCACCAGTGCTTTAGCTGTCATGGATGAAGGAAAAGAAAAAAAAGAAGTAACAGATTTAGCTAAAAAATTAGCTGAATTGCAGGTTTAAAGGAAGTGAAATCGTATGGATGAAAAAGGAACACCAGCTGAAGTGGTTGAAATCATTAAACGCACAGGCGTCCAAGGCGAAATCACTCAAGTTATGTTAAAAATTTTGGACGGTCCAGAAAAAGGACGTGTAAAGCGAAGAAATGTAAAAGGCTTAATTCAAAAAGGCGATGTCGTAATTCTGTTAAGCACAGAAAGAGAAGCAGCTGAAATTAAAGCCAGATAAAAAATTGAGGGATAAATTATGAATAATTGTTCATTTTGTGGAACTAACATTCAACAAGGTACTGGAATTATTTTTGTAAAAAGAACCGGAAAACGTTTTGATTTCTGTTCACGAAAATGTGAAAAAAATTTAATGAAATTAAATCGAAATCCAAGAAATTTCAAATGGACCCAAGAATACTGGAAAGAAAAAGGATTCCAGCAAGAAAAAGCAGGAAAAACTGAAACAGCTAAAAAAGAAGAAACTACAGAAAAGAAAGCTGTGAAACGAAAAAGAAAAAAGTAAACAATTCTGTGGTGCTGCAAGCACAATAAAACAAAATGTTTTATGTGCATCAAAATCAGCAGATTTTGATTGCACCACGTTCGACCAACCGGAACCCCGGTTGAAACGAAAGCGAAAAAAGTAAAATAATTTAGTGGCACTGGCGCAGCAATGCAACAGTGTCACATACTATCAATCCGGTGATATTTTGGAACGAACGTTAATTATTGTAAAACCAGATGCAGTTCAACGAGGCTTGGTCGGAGAAATTGTAAAAAGATTTGAAGACAAAGGCTTGAAAATTGTAGCCATGAAATTAGAAGTATTGGCTGAAGAAAAACTCAAAGAACATTATGCGCATCATTCCACAAAACCATTTTTTCCTGAATTGGTCAACTTTATGAAAAGTACACCTAGTGTATTAATGGTCTTGGAAGGCACAGAATGTGTTCGAGTGATTCGACAAATGTTGGGTGCCACCAATGGAAGAGATGCAACTTCTGGAACTTTACGCGGAGATTATTCCATTAGCAATCAAAATAATTTAGTTCATGCCAGTGAAAGTTTGGAAGCAGCAGAAAAAGAAATTGCTCGCTTTTTCAAAAAAGAAGAAGTCATGAATTACACCAAAACTTTAACTGAATGGTTTTATGCCAGTAAAGAAAAAAATTAAGGGATTGTTTTGAACACTGCAGATTTGAAAGTATTTATTCGAAAAGTAAACGAACAAGCCATCTTGCCGCAGTATGCTCATGAAAGCGATGCCGGCATGGATTTGTATGCTTGTGAAGAAACAGTTATTTTACCCGGGCAATGGAAAATGGTCAGTACTGGAATTTCCATTGAAATGCCGCATGGCCTAGAAGCTCAAGTGCGGCCTAGATCTGGATTGGCAGCCAAGCATGGTTTAAGTGTATTGAATACTCCGGGAACCATTGATCCAGATTATCGCGGAGAAATTAAAGTAATATTAATTAATTTTGGAAGCCAAGAATACAAAGTTGAATTTGGACACAAAATTGCTCAAATGGTTTTCAACAAAATTGAAAAACCCAAAATTGAAACAGTAGACCAATTAAGCGAAACCCAGCGCGGAGAAAAAGGCTTTGGTTCTACTGGAAAATAATATTGATTGCATACGGGTCAAGGCGCTGAGCCAACCAAAAGAAATATCCATTCAAAGTGCAGGATTACAGAATCCTAAAACTTTGAATAACTGTGTGTGAAAATTATGATTCGACAACCGATTATTGTAGTCATGGGCCATATTGACCATGGAAAAACCAAATTATTGGACAGAATTCGCGGAACCACTATAGCTGAAAGAGAAGCTGGAGCGATTACGCAACATATTGGTGCTACTGAATTACCTGAAAATAAAATTCAAGCTATTTCTGGAAACTTATTAAAGCAATTTGGATTTCAATTAGAAATTCCAGGCTTATTGTTTATTGATACGCCTGGGCATGATGCATTCACGAATTTAAGAAGACGCGGTGGAAGCATTGCCGATTTATCTATTTTAGTTGTAGACTGCATGCAAGGAATTCAACCGCAAACTTTGGAAGCCATTCAAATTTTGAAAACATTCAAAGTACCGTTTGTGGTAGCGTTTAATAAAATTGACAAATTACAAAACTGGCAAAGCAAGACAGGTTCGTTTTTAGAAAATGAAAAAATTCAAACTACCCATGCCCAAGAATTATTGGATAAAAAAATCTATGAATTGGTTGGAAGATTGTTTGAATTAGGATTTGAAGCAGAACGCTTTGATCGAATTCAAGATTTCCGAAAACAAATAGCTATTGTTCCTTTGTCGGCTGTGGTGGGAGAAGGAATTCCTGAATTGTTAATGATGCTGTCTGGTTTAAGTCAAAAGTTTTTGAAAAACAAATTGGAAATCGGAGAACAAGAAAAATGCAAAGGCACTGTCTTGGAAGTCAAAGAAGACAAAGGCCTAGGAACAACATTGGATGTAATTTTATACGAAGGATCTTTACGCGTAGGAGATATCATTGCTGTTGGAACCAAACAAGGAGTCACTGAAACCAAAATTCGTACTTTACTCAAACCCAAACCATTATCGGAAATACGGGATGAAAAAAATGTATTCAAATCAGTAGAATCTGTAAGCGCGGCTTGCGGAGTAAAAATTTCCGCTCCAAACTTAGAAAATGTTTTAGCGGGTTCTCCAGTATTGGATGCCAGTGTGGAATCACGGCAACAAATATTGGATGAAATTAAATCCATTAAAATTTCAACCGAAGATATTGGCTTAGTCATCAAAGCAGATACTTTAGGATCCTTGGAAGCATTGATTGGATTAATGAAAAACAATCAAATTCCAGTACGATCCGCAGATGTAGGAATGGTTACCAAAAAAGATGTCATGGAAGCTTTGGCTTCAAAAGAAAAAGATGTTTACCATGGCTGTATTGTTGCATTCAATGTAGAAATTGATAAAACTGCAGAAGACGAAGCCAAAAAAAGAGAGATTCAATTATTTTCAGGAAAAGTAGTGTACACCATTATTGATGAATATTCAAATTGGGTAAAAACTCAAAAAGATCAAATGAAAAAAAACAAGTCTACTTTCTTGATAAGTCCAGCAAAAATTGAAGTATTGCGAGGCTTTGTTTTTAGAAGATCCGATCCAGCCGTGGTTGGCGTAAAAGTATTGATTGGAAAAATTAAATCCAAAACAACATTGATTAATGAAAATACAATGGTACGATTGCAGGGATTGCAGGAAGAAAAAAAGGCTGTTGAATCTGCAGAAAAAGGAAAAGAACTGGCAGCATCCTTAGAGAATGCAGTCATTGGCCGAAACTTGTTTGAAGGAGATATATTGTATACGTATATTCCAGAAAGCCAATTTGAAGAAATTCCAAAGTATTTGGAGCTAAATTCTGAAGAATTGGCCTTACTGGAGGAAATAAAAAATGTTCAAATCAAACATAAAGAGAACGGAGGATAAATAAATGGTTCCAAAATTCGAAAGAATTTTGAAACTTTAAAAAACACGGAGGTTTTTTAATGGCCGCGCCAAAATTAGATCAAAAAGTTGGAATGAATTTAGTAATCTCAGACCCAAAGACTGGAAACAGTTACAAAAAAGATACAGAACAGCCTGTTTTTTTAAATAAAAAAGTTGGTGAAACTGTAGACTTAAGCACAGTTGGATTGCAAGGCTATAAAGCTTTGATTACCGGCGGAAGTGACAAAGATGGTTTTCCATTAAAGCCTACTTTGCCTGGAAGTGCAAGAAAAAAAGTATTGATTTCCCGAGGAGTTGGTTTACGACAAACCATTAAAGGCAGCCGGAGAAGAATTCGAGTCCGAGGAAATCTTATTGCAGATGACGTACGACAAGTGAATTTAAAAATCACAGAATATGGAACACCTACATTGGAAACCATTTTCCCAAAAGCACCCAAAGCAGAAGACCAAGCAAAATAGTTTTTGCGGGTCACAGAAAACCAAGGTTTTCTGAAGAAACAAAAAAAGAATAATAAAATAAATGGATGTGAACTAACTCATGGCTGGAAAAAAAGTAAAAACAGACAGCAGTGCACAATGCGTGCAAGCTGAAGTGAATATTGGTTTAGCCGGCCATGTAGATGCAGGAAAAACAACTTTAACTCAAGCATTGAGTGGAAAATGGACAGACACGCATAGTGAAGAATTAAAGCGCGGAATTTCAATACGATTGGGATATGCGGATATTGGAATTTATAAATGCAGTAAATGCAAAGAATTTAATTATTCGAATACCAGTGAATGCCCACAGTGTAAATCTCCAGGTATTTTAGACCGCAAAGTTAGTTTTGTGGATGCGCCAGGGCATGAAACATTAATGACTACTATGTTAAGTGGAGCTGCACTTATGCAAGGCGCTTTGTTGGTAATTGCCGCCAATGAAACTTGCCCGCAAGCACAAACCATTGAACACTTGAATGCATTAATTATCAGCGGCATCGAGCAAGTCATTGTAGTGCAAAGCAAAGTAGATTTGGTCACCGAAGAACGAGCATTGGAAAGTCATAAAGAAATTAAAGAATTTTTGAAAGACACCCAATACAAAAACGCGCCCATTGTACCCATTGCAGCACATTTCAAAATCAATATTGATATATTATTGGAAGAAATTCAAAAAAGTATTTCTTCGCCGAAATTTGATTCTACAAAACCATTGAAAATGTTTTGTGCACGATCTTTTGATATTAATAAACCAGGAACGCTTCCTTCAGAATTACATGGAAGTGTTTTAGGCGGAACCATTATTCAAGGAACCATCAAAAAAGGAGACACCATTGAATTAACTCCTTGGCTGGATGGAAAACAAATTCAAACCAAAGTTATTGAAATTCGAACCAGCGATGGAGTCTTAGAAGAAGCCAAGCCAGGCGGTTTAATTGCAATAGAAACTTTATTGGATCCAAGTTTAGCACAAAACGATCAGCTTAAAGGCCAAAACATTGGAGCTGTAGGAATATTCTCTGAACCTACCACAGTCTTGAAAATAGAAATGCATTTTTTGGATCGAGTTGTTGTCAGCAGTGCTAAACGAGTAGTGCAAGGAGATGACTTGGTTTTAACAGTTGGAACTGCAACTTTGTTGGGAATTGTTTCCAGCGTAAAAGGAAATACTGTAGTTGTTGCTTTGAAGAAACCAGCCGTAGCTGAAAAAGAACAAAAACTTGCAGTCAGCAAACGAGACCAAATGAAATGGAGATTAATTGCTTACGCAATCAATAAATAATCAAAACTATCGAGGCAAAGCCGAAGATAGTTTAAAGTACCGCCGGCTTTCCGGCGAAACGGAGATTAATTGCTTACGCAATCAATAAATAATATGCAATCAATCAATAAAAAAATGAATATTAAAAATGAAAAAAAATTAAACAGTGCTGCTGAAGTGCAACGAAAGCAGCACGTGCTACCAACCCGCACGCGGGTTGCAATTGACACAAATATGTTGTTAAGTGTCAGTCAATTAAAATTGGATATTTTTCAAGAAGTAGTCAACGAATTTGGAGAACAAAATTCTGAAATTGCAATCCCAGATAGGGTATTAAATGAATTAAAAAAATTGGCAGAAATTGAAAAAAACAAAGATGCCATTTTAGCTCAAGCCTGGTTAAACCAGAAAAAATTTAAAGTTTTGAAAGCCCAAAAGGCCGATAATGCAGATAAAGCCCTTTTAGAGCTTGCAAAACAAGGGTTTATCATAGCTACCAATGATAAAGTCTTACGAAAAAGTATAAAAAACGTTAATGGCAAGAGTATTTATATTAGAAAACGAAAAGTACTAGACTTTTCAGAAACATTCTAATTATTTAACAATTATTGAGGTGTGAAATTCATGTATGAATTGGTTAAAATTAAAGACAAAGTAAGAGTGCCGCCTGCACAATTTGGAAAAAATTTAACCGAAGCTTTGCTGACTTTAACTCAACAACAATACGAAGGATTATTGGATGAAGATTTAGGAGTCATTGTAGCTATCACGCAAGCCGTAAAAAGCGGTGAAGGAAAAGTTGTATTGGGAGACGGAGCAGCCTACTACGAAACTGAATTAGAAATGGTAGTATACAAGCCGAGAATGCAGGAAGTCATAGAAGGAGTTGTCAGCGAGACCACAGAATTTGGTGCATTTGTACGCATTGGCCCAATTGACGGCTTGGTTCATGTCAGTCAAATAATGGATGAATTCATCAATTACGATAGCAAAAATACTTGCTTTGTTGGAAAAGATTCTGGAAGAAAATTAAAAAAAGAAGATGCAGTCACAGCCAGAATTGTAACCATTAGTTTAAAGGGAGCCATTGCAGATTCCAAATTAGGATTAACCATGCGCCAGCCTTTTTTAGGAAAAAAAGAATGGAATACTGGAGCACCTATTGAAAAGAAACCCATGGTTGCAAAAAAAGAAAAAATGGAAAAGCAGAAACCAGACAATAGACCTGCAGAAAAAAAATAAGGTGAATTTTAAATGAATTTAAAATTTAAAAAAAATTTTAAAACTTTAAAAAACCGGGGGTTTTTTAAATGACGGTAAAAGGAAAAGCTTGTAGAAATTGTAGAAAAGTAATTGAAGAAGGAAGTAATTGCCCCAACTGCAATAGCACAGCTTTCACAACTTTTTGGAAAGGATATGTAATCATTGTAAAACCAGAACAATCGGAAATTGCCAAACGCATGGGCATTAAAACAACCGGAATGCATGCTTTGCGATTAAGCAGATAATTTTGAGGTGAAAATTTGAAAGTAAATTTTATTGAAGAAAAAAACAATCTATTATTGGGAAGAAAAGAAATCCAATTTGAAATTGAAGAAATGAACACTGTCCCCAGCCGAAGCGAGGTATGCAAAAAAATCTCTTCACTCAAAGGAGCTGAAGAAGGATTAACCGTAATTGAAAAAATTGGTCATTATTTTGGACGAAAAAAAATTACTGGATTTGCTAAAATTTATTCCAGCAAAGAAGCTTTGCAAAAAATAGAACAAGAACATATTTTAGACCGACATTTACCGAAAGCAGAACGAAAACAAAAACAAGAACAAAAAAAGGCCGCAGCGGCTACAACGAAAAAAAGTAAATAAAAAAAATTAGGTGAACACGTATGGCAGAACGAGAACGAAAAGGAAAAAAAGTACACAAACCAAAAAAGAAAATGAAAAAACACACGTACTATAAAATCAGTGAAACTACGATAACACGAAGCAAGAAAGCTTGCCCGAAATGCGGTGCTGGAGTTTTCTTAGCAGAGCATAAAAATCGCTCAACGTGTGGTACCTGCAAGTACACAGAAATGAAAAACTAAGTTTATTATGACTTTTTATTTTTTGGATATCTTGTTGTACGGTGTACCGTTTCTTTTTTTATTTTTTCAACAAAAACAAAAATTGGAAATTGAATCATTTAAACAAAATGCAGAAACCCTTGGATTTAAAAAAATTGAATTCAAAAAACTCGCCCAGCAAACTGGACAGTTAATTGTACTTTTACTAATTGTAAATTTTGCTTTAGCATTTGTATTTTCTTTATTGAATTTAAATGACTTAGATAAAGTAGTCCAAACCATAAATCAAATTAAAGAAACCAGTCCAATGCTTTTAGTATACTTATTAACCATTCGGGTAATTGGAGAAGAAATATTTTTCCGTGGTTTCTTGGTTCCACGCAGTGGAATACTTTTTTCAACCATTTTTTTTGCTTTAGGGCATATAGGATTTGGTTCCATTACAGAAGTTGTTGGAGCTTTTATTTTAGGCGGAATTTTAGCGTATTGGTTTCAAAAATACCAAAATTTGTACGTGAATATTTCAGCCCATTTGTTTTACAATTTTTTTTTAATCAGTTTATTGAACGGAGTATAATATGAGAACTAGAATTATTTCACACATAGAACCTGAAGCTTTAGAGCTTGCAGTCAAAATTTTGAAAAAACAAGGCTTGGTTATTTTTCCTACAGAAAGCAGTTATGGTTTAGGGTGCTTGTTGAATAACCAAAATGGCAGAAGAAAAATTTATAAAATTAAAAAAAGAAGCCAACACAAAAGTTTGCCGGTGATTACAGGAAATGTCAAAATTATTTCCAAATACGCAGAATTAACTCAAGAAGATAAAAAATTAATCAAAAAATTTATGCCTGGCCCTTTAAGTTTGCTGGTGAAAGCAAAACCTAAAGCACCCAAAGAATTTCAAAAAAATGGAATTGTTTTTCGGGTTTCCAGCAATGCATTTGCCAGAAATTTAAGTTTGAAAACAAACCAGCCAATCATTAGCACCAGCGCCAATATATCCAGCAAACCTTCGGCATATACTTTGAGTGAAGTAATCCGATTGTTTGCAGGACGAGTTGATTTAATTGTAGAAGCAGGAAATTTAAAAAAACGAACAGCCAGCACAATTTATGATACAAAAAACAAAAAGGTTATTCGAAAAGGACCTGTAACTGAAAAAGAAATTTTGAACGTGATTGAAAAATGATTGCACTTGGAATTGAATCAACGGCTCATACATTCGGAATTGGAATTGTGGATTCTAAAGGAAAAGTCTTGGCCAATGAAAAAGATACCTTAAAGCCAAAAGATAAAGGATTGATTCCCAGAGAATTGGCAGAGCATCATTTTCAAGTCAGTGAACGAATACTAAGACAAGCTTTAGATAAAGCTGAAGTTAAATTAAGTGAAATTGATTTAATTGGTTTTTCTCAAGGCCCAGGAATTGGAAATGCTTTACGCATTGGAGCTACTGTAGGACGTGCGCTTTCTTTGAAATTGAACAAGCCTTTGGCTCCAGTCAATCATTGCATTGCCCATATTGAAATTGGAAAAAAGAAAACCAAAGCAAAAGATCCTGTGGTTGTGTATGCCAGCGGAGCGAATACACAAATTATTACTTTAAGCAATGAAAGATACCGAATTTTTGGAGAAACATTAGATATTGGAATTGGAAACATGATGGATTCATTTGGCCGAGAGTTAGGTTTAGGATTTCCAGCTGGTCCAATTTTAGATCAATGGTATTTTTTAGGAAAAAAATATATTCCTTTACCGTATACAGTCAAAGGAAGTGATTTGGTTTTTTCTGGACTGCAAACTGCAGCAGAACGAATGATTGGAAAAGAAACCCAAGAAGATTTAGCTTACAGTTTATTACATACTGGTTTTGCTATGTTAACTGAAGTTACTGAAAGAGTATTGGCACATACTGGAAAAAAAGAAGTCTTATTGGTGGGAGGCGTAGCTGCCAGCAAAGCATTGAATCAAATGATGGACACCATGTGCGAAGAAAGAAATGCAAAAAAATTTGTCCCAGAAGTACAATTTTGCACAGACAACGGAGCCATGATTGCTTGGACTACTCATTTGGTTTACAAAAGCCAAGGAAAAATTTCCATAAAAGAATCGGAAATCAAGCCCAAGCAACGTACGGACGATGTTGTTCCGAAATGGATTCAAAAAAAATAAACTCGCCAAATTATGCAGAATCAAAAGAATAAAAAGCACTATCTTTATTTGTAAATTCATCTAAATCTGAAATTAATTCTGCACTATTTTTGTAATTACTGGCATTAATCAACAAGTGAAAGCCATGCTTTTTTTCTTTCATTTTGAAAAGGTTTTCCAAGTAAACTATATTGTCCTTTTTATCAGAAGATACTGCAACCTTAAAGGAACAATTTAGACTTGTAGCTAGAAAAGAATATTCAATTGCACGAATAATAAAATGTGGCCGCATATATGTACCGTTTTCAACACTGGCTTGAATGAATTCATTCGGATTTTTTAAAAGCAAACAATAAGTGTGATTATTCATTTTAGCAATCAACACAATATTAATCCGTTTTAGTTCAGTGCTTATACCTTGCGGGTTTGCAAAAACAAGTTTGTCTAAATATACTGTAATAATGGGTGCTATTTGCTGAATGGATTTTCGAGTTACAAAAAGATAAAAAAACACGAATGAAAATAATACCAACAAAGGCAAAACTGCAAGAAACGGTACTACAGTAGAAGTCTTAGCACTTGGAATAAAAGCCAAGGCAATGTAAAAAACTATTGCAATAAAACTAAAGACAGTAAAAACATCGCGTACAAAAAAACTTGGATAATAGATCTTGAGATCTTGTGAGTGCATACAGATCTAAATACTTAGAATTATTTTTCTGAACGAAAGCTAGCAGTATATTGATAGAGTTTTAAAAAAACTGCCAAAATTACAATAAAGATTCCAACATTCAAAGCATACGAGTAGGGCTGAACGATTCCATAATTTTCCCAGTTAATAAAAGTTAATTCTGGATCCAAATAAGCTGCAATCGCGTAAGCTATAAAAAAAGCAAACACAATTTCAATTATAATCAAAGCCAAGACTCGGGGATCGTTTTTTGCATTTTTTAATTTTTGCTGCACAGCATCTTTCAATGTTTTGCCGGCCAAAACTTGGATATCATAGGCTTGGGTTTGTTTTTTTTTCAAAACAAAATACACGGCAATAAATGTGAACAAAGAAAGGCCGGCTAAAAATAAATATTCTGGCGAAAAATTAAATGAAACTGTCCGCTCAAAGACATTGATTTGAATAATTTGAATTAAAGAATAAATAAATGAAACCAGCAAAGCAAACTCCATGAGCACAATAGCAATAACTTTTTTGTTTGCTTGAATGGTTTCAATTGCTTGCATTGTTTAAACTTAGGAAACCGGAATATAAAAAACTAGTCTTCGATTTCCAAGCCAAATTTTTGATCCAATTCTCGTGCAGTTTCTTCCATTCTTCTAAAAATTAAGTTCACTTCTTCTTGAATTTCTTTAATCGTACGAGACATACTTCGCGAACGCGCTAAATAAAATCTTCCTTCTCGAACAATTAAGCCAGAAAGCAAAAGCTTATTCAAATGATTAATCACAGCACCGCGAGACATATTTACTTTATCCGCAATTTCTGGACAAGTCAAAAGCTTGCCTTGCTCAGTAGCTTGAACAAGTACTCGAAAAATAGCAAAAGCCAACTTGTCTTTGTCAATGGGTTCAAATAAACCAAAACTTTGACAAATCCAACCCAGCTCTTGTTCTACATCATGCTGAAAAGGCTGTTCTATACGTTTAATAACTATTTTAAACGAAGTACGGCGCACAGTCATATACAAGTACTCTTAATGGAATAAATTTAAAAACATTTTGATTAAACAGTTTGATAAATGATTAAAGAGTTTAGACAAATAAGGTAGTTTTTATGACTTTTGAAACAAAAAGCAATGAAAAAGAAGGAATGGAAAGCCCAACACCTGAAAATAACCGTCCAAGCGAAAATAATGAAGAATTCAATGCATTAATGACTAAAAAACAGGCTGAGATGCAGGATTATATCAATGATTTAAAGCGGTTACAGGCCGATTTTGAGAACTATCGAAAGAGGGTAGAACGCGAGCGAACAGAATATGTAAAGCATGCCAATTTTGGATTTTTGCGAGAAATATTGGCTTTATTGGATTCAGTTCAATCAGCAGTTCATAAACTGGAAAATGAAAAAGAATTCAATCAAGGAAAAGCCGTGCATGGTTTGCAGTTATTGGAAAAACAATTTAAAGAATTTTTAAAAAAACACGGAGTGCATGAAATCCAAGCACAAAATTGTAAATGTGATCCTGCAGTACATGAAGTTGTATTGCAAGGAACAGATAATTCAAAACCAGATGAAATGATTTTGGAAGAATTGCAAAAAGGATATCTATTGCATGACAAAGTTTTACGGTCAGCAAAAGTAAAAGTCAACAAATTAGATAGTAAAATTGAAAAATAATTATAAAATTTGAAAAATAAAAGTATGATTTTTGAAGGTGGTATGAAATGAGTAAAGTAATTGGAATCGATTTAGGAACCAGTAATTCAGCAGCTGCAGTCTTGGAAGCAGGAAAACCAAAAATTATTCCAAGCGCAGAAGGAACTTCTTTATACGGAAAAGCATTTCCAAGTGTTGTGGCATTCACAAAAGATGACCAAGTTTTGGTGGGTGAACCGGCACGCAGACAAGCTGTCAGTAATCCAGATAAAACAATTATGGCAGCCAAGCGAAAAATGGGAACTACTTTCAAATACAAGATTGGCTCGAAAGAATTTACGCCTCAACAAATTAGTGCATTTATTTTACAGAAAATTAAAAAAGACGCAGAAGAATTTTTAGGCGAAAAAGTAGAAAAAGCTGTAATCACTGTGCCAGCTTATTTTGATGACAATCAAAGACAAGCAACCAAAGATGCAGGAGAAATTGCAGGCTTGGAAGTTATTCGAATTATTAATGAACCCACAGCTGCTGCTTTAGCCTATGGCTTAGATAAAAGCAATCAAGACATGAAAATTTTAGTATTCGATTTCGGCGGCGGAACATTGGATGTAACTGTAATGGAATTAGGCCATGGAGTCTTTGAAGTCAAATCAACCAGCGGAGACACTCAATTGGGCGGCACAGACATGGATAAAATTTTAGTGGATTATTTGGTGGCAGAATTCAAAAAAGAACAAGCTGTTGATTTAAGCAAAGACAGTGTAGCTATGCAGAGATTACGAGAAGCTGCAGAAAAAGCCAAAATTGAATTAAGTACAGTTTTGGATACACAAATTAATTTACCGTACATTACAGCTACTCCGGAAGGCCCGAAACATTTGGCCCTGAGTTTAACAAGATCAAAATTAGAACAATTGGTCGAGCCCTTAATTCATAGATGCGAAAAACCAGTCCAGCAAGCTTTGGCGGATGCCAAAGTATCCCCGGGAGATGTAGCTAAAATTATTTTAGTCGGCGGACCAACCCGAATGCCTGCAGTACAAAAGTTTGTGGAAAAAATTACAGGAGCCAAACCAGAACGAGGCATTGACCCAATGGAATGTGTAGCTATGGGTGCAGCCATTCAAGCCGGAGTTTTAGCTGGAGAAGTTAAAGATGTTTTATTATTGGACGTAACACCCCTAAGTTTAGGAATTGAAACCTTGGGTGGAGTGTTTACTCATTTAATTGAACGCAATACAACCATTCCAACCAAAAAAACTCAAATATTTAGCACAGCTGCAGACAACCAAAATGCAGTAGATATTCATATCCTGCAAGGAGAAAGACCTATGGCAGTAGACAACAAAAGTTTGGGCAGATTTATTTTAGATGGAATTCCTCCAGCACCTCGCGGTGTTCCACAAGTTGAAGTCATGTACGATATTGATGCCAACGGAATTTTGGATGTTAAAGCCAAAGATTTAGGCACAGGCAAAGAAAAAAGCATCAAAATTGTTTCTCCGCAAAAATTGGATAAAGAAGAAATTGAGCGAATGAAGCAGGAAGCGGAAAAGTTTGCAGAAGCGGATCAAAAGAAAAAAGAAGAGATTGAAACTTTGAATATGGCAGACAACACAGTTTATGGGACTGAAAAGGTGTTGAAAGAATTGAGCGGGAAAATTTCTGCAGAACAAGAAACAGAAATTAAAGAAAAAAATGAAACATTAAGAAAATTAGTAAACGAGCCAACCAAAGATGTTGCAAAAATTAAAACAGCTTTAGATGACTTGAATGCATTCGTGCAAAAAATCAGTACAGAAATGTATCAAAAAGCCGGAGAACAATACCAGCAACAAAATCAAGGAGAACAAGGAAATCCCGGACAAGAAGAAGAACACAAGCACAAAAAGAAAAACAAAGACGGAAAAGTGGTTGACGCGGAGTTTAAGGAAGACGAAAGCAAACAATAGTGCTGAACGCAGTGAAGCACTACGACCTACCAACCGCGCGATTAAAACGCAGCGTTTTAATGCGCATTTAAACAAAAGTTTAAATCGCGTCCGCGGTTGACGCGGAGTTTAAGGAAGACGAGAGCAAACAATAGTGGAAAAGATAGAACAAATGGAGTTGGTCATATGAATCCTGAAGTGAAAGCAAAAAAAGTTGAACCTGTTTTGAAGAATCAACCGAAAGCAGAAGATGTAGTTATTCTTGGCCAAGCAAAAAAATCAAGAGATTACTTGAATAACTTTATGGCAGCATAATTAATCAGGTAGAAATCAATGGTTCCAAAATTCTTTTGAATTTTGAAACTTTAAAAAATAAAGGAATTTTTTAATGGCTGAAAAAGATTATTATGAAGTTTTAGGAGTTTCAAGGAATGCATCGCATGAAGAAATTAAAGCAGCATTCAAGAAACTCGCAAAACAATTTCATCCAGACTTAAACAAAGACCATAAAGCTGAAGACAAATTTAAAGAAATTAATCAAGCGTATTCTGTTTTAGGCAATCCTGAAAAAAAACAAAAATACGATCAGTATGGTTCAAGTGCATTTGAAGGACAAGGATTCCAAGGCTTTCAAGGAGCAGACTTTGATTTCGGAGACTTTGGATTCGAAGACTTATTTGGAAGCATATTTGGACAACAATTTAGAAACACAAATTCTAGAAGAACTCCAGCAGGCCCCAGAAAGGGAGCGGATTTACAATACAGTTTAGAAATTGAATTCGAAGAAGCAGTCAATGGAGTCACCAAAGACATTGAATTCGAACACATGGAACAATGTACAACCTGTAAAGGCATCGGCGGATCTGGAACAACCAAATGTTCTTCATGCAATGGAAAAGGAGTGGTTACCAGACAACAAAGAACAGCTTTTGGAATATTTCAGAGCAGTACAACTTGTTCCAAGTGCCGCGGCCAAGGAGAATCAGTAAAAGATTCATGCAAGCAATGCAATGGAACAGGTCATATTGAAAAACTAAAAAATGTAGAAGTCAAAATTCCAGCAGGAATTGACAATGGTTATACTTTACGATTGCAAGGATTGGGAAATGCTGGAACTCAAGGCGGAAACTCCGGAGACTTATATGTTTCTATTTTTGTAAAAGCCAGCAAAATATTCAAACGCGACCAAAACGATGTATTCATTGAATTACCCATTAGTTTTACTGAAGCTGCTCTAGGATGCGAAATTGAAGTTCCAACATTAAAAGGAACTGCAGAATTAAAGATACCGCAAGGAACACAAACTGGAACAATTTTCCGAATGAAAGGACAAGGCATGAAACATTTAAACAAAAACGAACACGGAGACGAATACGTAAAAGTCAATATTGTGGTTCCAGAAAAACTAAGCACCAAACAGAAAAAAAGATTGGAAGAATTCAAAAAAGAAGAAGAAAATGTACGCATTCAAAAAGGATTCTTTCACAAAATAAAGGATAAGTTTGTAAGCTAATTTTTAGCAAATCTTACTTGTAAGAAAAGCTTATTAACCTGTTTTGTTCTAATTAGTAGATTGATATGAAAGTAATTGTGGAAACCACCAAGATGTCCACCAAAGGACAAGTTATTATTCCGAAAGATGCACGCACATTTATGGAACTTGAAAAAAACACGGTTTTTTCAGTTTTAGCTTTGGATCAAAACACGCTTATTTTAAAAAAATTAGATAAAGAAAAATTGCTAAGAGAGTTTGAAAATATTCGAGCACGCGTCAAGCATAAACTCTCTGAAAAGGGAGTGGATGCTATTGTTCACAAAGCACGCAAAGGTTAGAGTTGTTCTAGACACCAACATTGTTGTTTCGGCTTTGATCGAAAAACGCGGTTATCCAGCGGAAATTTTTAGAAAACTTATTTCTGAAGAAATTGAATGTTTTACCAGCCAAGAAATACTGGACGAAATTGAAGATGTATTTAAAAGAACAGAAATTGTCAGCCGAACTTTACAGGCCGATCGGGAATCCATATTAACAAATTTCAAGATTTATGCGCAATGGATTTCAATCAAAACCAAAGTAAAAACAGTACTGGAAGATTCAGATGATGATAAATTCATTGAATGCGCTTTGGACGCCAAAGCAGATTTCATTGTCAGCGGAGATCGACATTTGCTTAAACTAAAGGAATTCAAAGGAATAAAAATTATTAAAGCTAAGGAATTTATAGACACAATAAGCGGCTGTTTGTAAGCTAATTTCGCTGGTTTTTTAATTCCTTTACTTTAATTCTTATTGTATATGGCTGAACTAGATTTACATTCATTGGAAACCAAATGGCAAAAATACTGGGACACAGAACAAATTCATAAATATCATTCAGATTCCAAAAAACCTTTGTACAGCATTGATACTCCGCCGCCTACAGTTTCTGGAAAAATGCATTTAGGGCATGCATTGGGTTATAGTCAAGCGGATGTAATTGCACGTTATAAAAAAATGCAAGGCCATGAATTATTTTATCCTTTTGGATTTGACGACAATGGACTGGCCACAGAACGCTTTGTAGAAAAAGAAACTGGAAAACGTGCCGTGGATATGACGCGAGCAGAATTTGTAAAATTATGTTTAGACACAACCAAACAAGCAGAAACTGAATTGGAAAAAGATTTCCGCGCTCTCGGATTAGCCATTGATTGGAATTTAGTATATAGAACCATTGACTCAAAAGCAGTTAAAATTGCCCAAGAAAGTTTCCTAGACTTATTTGAACAAAAAAGAGTTTATCAAAGCCAAACACCCCACATGTATTGCACGCAATGCAGAACAGCCATAGCTCAAGCAGAATTAGAAGACACTGAAAAAGAATCTTTCTTTAATGATTTAGAATTTGAATTAGAAAACAAACAAAAAATAATGATCAGTACTACACGGCCTGAATTATTACCAGCCTGTGTTGCAATTTTTATTCACCCAGAAGATAAAAGACACAAAACATTGATTGGACAAACCGCGATTGTTCCATTGTTTGAACAAAAAGTACAAATTTTAGCCGACAAAAGGGTAGATCCAGAAAAAGGTTCAGGCATTGTCATGTGTTGTACTTTCGGAGACCAAAAAGACATGGAATGGCAAAAAGCATACCAGTTACCTATTAAAGTTGCGATTGGATTGAATGGAAAAATGCAAGATTGGGTGCCAGAATATGCCGGATTAAATATTAAGCAAGCGCGTGAAAAAATAATTCAAACACTTAAAGAAAAAGAAATTTTGAAAACACAAAAAAAAATTATGCATATTGTGAATGTACATGAACGCTGTAAAACAGATGTAGAATTTTTAGTAACACCCCAATGGTTTATTCAGTATTTGGATCTAAAAAAACAATTCCTGGAAGCCAGCAAATCTTTAGATTGGAATCCAACACACATGCAGGTACGTTTAGAAAACTGGGTTCAAGGACTTCAATGGGATTGGTGCATTTCCAGACAAAGATACTTTGGAGTGCCGTTTCCTTTATGGTATTGCACTCAATGCAAATATCCAAAAATAGCTGAACACACACAATTGCCAGTAGATCCATTGCAAGACCAACCTATCGGAGTTTGTGAAAAATGCAGTGGAAAAGAATTTACACCAGAAAAAGATGTGTTAGACACTTGGTTTACCAGCAGTTTAACTCCGCAAATTAATTCAAGTTGGACAGTGAATGAAAAACATTTCGAAAAATTATTTCCCATGAGCTTACGACCTCAAGGACACGACATTATCACTTTATGGGCCTTCAACACATTGGTGAAATCTTTCTTTCACCACAAACAAGTGCCTTGGCAGACAGTCATGATTAATGGATTTGCTTTAGATGCAAATGGGAAAAAAATGAGTAAAAGTATTGGAAATGTAATTGCACCCCAGCAAATTATTGTTCAATACAGTGCAGATTGTTTAAGATACTGGACTTGTTCTGTAGGCTTAGGCGAAGACGTGCCTTATAAAGAAAAAGAACTGGTTTCTGGAAAAAGATTGTTATTCAAATTATGGAATGCCGGAAAACTAATTGAAGGATTAACGGAAAACTTTGATTACGGAAATGCACCCAAGCATACTTTGAATTTACAAATAGAAGATAAATGGATTTTGAGTAAATTGAATAACTTAATTGAAAAATGCACTGAACAAATGAATGCATTTAATTTTGCAAGAACGCTAGCAGAAACACGTGATTTCTTTTGGCTGGAATTTTGTGATTATTATTTGGAAGAAATTAAAGGAAGGATTTACGAACCCAAAACAGTTGAAGACCAACAAGCTGCACAATATACTGCAGTGCATGTGTTTGAGCAAATTTTGAAATTATTGGCTCCTATTTTACCGCACATCACTGAAGAATTGTATATGGAAAGCAAAATTATTGGATTCAAAAAAGAAAAAAGCATTCATGAAAGCAATTGGCCGAAAATCGAAAAAGAAAAAATCGATATGCATGCAGAGCAAACTGGAAAAACCATGAATCAAGTTATTGCAGGAATCCGAAAATACAAAAGCTTGAAAGGATTGCCCATGAATTCAGAAGTCAAAAAAGTCACAATATACTTACAGAACAATGCGTTCAAAGAACAAATCTTGGAAAGCCAAACTTGCATTCAAAGAACCTGCAAAGTTTTAACTCTAGATGTACGATTGGCTGATCCAGTGAATGTAGTGCAGGTACATGAAGTTAACGAAGATATAAAAATAGAAATAGAATAAATACATCAGATAATAATAGTTGAATAAAATTACAGAGGTTTTCAAATGGGATTGAAAAAAATTGGTTTACTTTTAGTTGCAGTAGTAGCTATTGTTTATTTTGTAAATCCATCCATGATTGGATCAAATAATCCATTACAGGAATTGGATCAAAAATACTTAAAGGATTCTGTATTACCGACTACAGAAAATATACAAGCCTATGAGCAAGCTTTGAAAAACTTTTCTGGATCCACAGAACAAGTGCAAGTGCGATTGACTGGTGTTGAATTGGTTAAAGCTTTGCAATTGGTTAATCAAAAAACAGTATTAATTGATTTGCAAAGTTCAGAATGTAGAACTCAAGTTGTAAATGCACAGCAAGCTATAGATACAGCTATTGGAAAAGCCGTGAACTTAAGTTCAGAAACTTCGCGTTTGTTGGCTAAAGAAACAAATGAATTTGTTTCAGAACTAAAAGCTACAACTTTAGGAATTCAAGGCAGATTGGAAACCCAAAAACAAAGCTTGGAAAATTACTGCGAATAAAGATTTCTATGAAAACACTAGCAGTAACTGCAGAAGCTATATTGTATAAAACTAATTATTTAGGAAAACCCGCAGTATTGAAAAAAAGAGTTGAAAAAAAATACCGCGAACCTTTATTGGATCAAAGCTTGCGAGAAAAACGAATTGTAATTGAAGCAGGAATTATTCAACGAGCCAAAAAAGCTGGCGTTCGAACTCCTATTTTGTATAAAGTGGATAAAAAAAATACAGAACTCTGGATGGAGTTCATTGAAGGAAAAAAATTACACGAATTCTTGGAAAAAAGCAGGCAGGAAACTGAATGGTGTAAAAAAGTTGGAACTGAAATTGGAAAACTGCATGCAGGCCAAATTGTTCACGGAGATTTAACTTCCAGCAATATTTTGGTTCAAGGCAAAGAACTGGCATTCATTGACTTTGGGTTGGGTTCAGCCAGTACTAAATTAGAAGATTTTGCAGTAGATTTATTAAACTTTAAAAAAACCCTTAAAGCACAGTATAAAAACGCGGAATTATACTGGAAAAGCGTGGAAAAAGGGTATGTAAAAGGAAATAAAACCAAAGGCTTGCAAGTGCTTAAAGGCTTGAAGGAAGTAGAATTAAGAGTCCGGTATTTGTAGATCAATCTTTTTAAACCCTATTGACTAATTTATAGTTATAGATCTTGTTTTTGGACTAGCTTCGGTAAGCCTTAGCAGGTTATCGCTGGCAAAAACAATTAAATTTGTAAAGTGAATCTTATGCGAAAACGTGAAACCACAGAAGCATTTGAACCTACGGCTTTAGATTTGGAAAAAAATGCTGAAAAAGAATTGCTCGAATATGCTCAAGAAAAAGCAGCCAAACCTAAAGTAAAAGAAAAATTACCTGAAGGATCTTTGCAGGAAGAATTGGCTGACTTTAAACCAGAAGAAGTTACAGATATTCTTGTAAAATTAGCCAATGCCGGAACCCAAAAAAGTGAAATGGGACTTATTCTGCGGGACCAATATGGAATTGGAAGCGTAAAAGACATTACTGGAAAAACCATTACTCAAATTTTAAAAGAACAAAATTTAGAAGATGCAGTCCCAGAAGACATATTGAATTTGATTCGAAAAAGTGTCAAATTATTGGATCACATGAATATTAACAAAAAAGATTTCAGCGCCAAACACGGTTTTCAATTAACCGTTTCAAAAATTAACCGCTTGGCCAAATATTATAAAAGCAAAAAAATTCTAGCCAAAGATTGGAAATACACAGAAGAACGAGCACGCTTAATGGTAAAATAGTGAATGCATTATGGAATTTTATATTCAATTAAATAATTTAGGAAAAAAAATTTCAAAAAAAGGAAACAATGAACCCAAAGAAATTTTAGAAATTGTAGATACATTTATTGTAAATCAGGTGAACTAAAGTATGGCTGAAGTGCAATCCAAAAAATTGAAAGCAACTGTAGATAAGTGGAAGAAAAAACGCTGGTATACTGTTCTAGCTCCAGCTTCGTTTGACCGGCAATTGTTGGGAGAAACACCTGCAGCCAAGCCCAATTTATTGGAAAATCGAACCATTGAAATTACTTTAGATAAAGTAACTGGCGATCGAAAACAAAGACATATTACTACAACTTTTCAAGTCGTACGCGTGGAAGGATCCAATGCACATACTGAATTGCAAGGACATGAAATCAAACAATCTTATTTAAGTCGATTGATTCGCAGACGAAAAAGCAAAGTAGATACTGTCTGCACTGCATTGACTCGAGACAAAAAACAAGTCCGAGTTAAAGCTTTATGTTTAGCTAATTTAGTTCCAAAAAAAGAAGAAAGCGAATTGCGAAGAATCATGGACGACGAATTAATGGGGTCGGCTAAACGAAGAGATGCAGATCAATATATTCAAGAACTCATTTTTGGAACTATTGCTGCAAGAATTTTCAAGCGAGCTAAAAATGTTGCAATTATTAAACGAATTGAAATTGTAAAATCCCGAATTTTAAATACCAGCAAAGAAAAAAAGGAATTTGTAATCGAAGGCGCAGCACCGGTTAAACCTGAAACAAATACGCAGCCGGCTAAACCGGAAGCAAAAGTAGAACCTGAGGTCAGCAATGCAGGAAATACAACTCAGTGAAATGATTGTATTATTGATAGCGCTTTTTCTTTTTTCTATTTTAACCTATAAAAAGAATTCTTTAGATTTAGAAGGCATTCTAATTGGAAACATTTTGGGAATTGTAGTATTCTTATTGGGCGGATTAATTTCGTTTTCTATTTTAGTTCTTTTTTTTATTATTGCTGAATTGGGAACTCGATTTGGAAGAATCAAAAGAGCTAAACACGAAGTGCGAACTACAGGGAATATTTTAGGAAACAGTGCAGCTGCAGTTGCTATGCTGGTAGCAGGATCTACTTTAGGTTTTTATGCAGGAATTTCAGCTGCTTTAGCAGATACTTTATCCAGTGAAATTGGAATTACTTCAAAACGAAAGCCTGTATTGATTACTTCTTGGAAAGAAGTAGAAACTGGAACCGACGGAGCTGTATCTGTGCGAGGCTTAATAGCCGCAGTATTGGGGGCCAGTATTGTTGGCTTGGCTTATTTTGTTCAATTTCAATCCAGCACTGCATTTATAGTAATTGTAATAGCCGGATTTGCTGGATCCATTACGGATTCTTTTTTAGGAGCAATTTTTGAACGTTCTGGAAAATTAAACAATACTTGGGTTAATTTTTTAGGCTCTTTAACAGGTTCATTAATTGGATTGATTGCAGGAATTTTTTTAATTATTTAAAAAATTGGTTTAATTATTTAAAATTCTTAAATGAATTAAAAATTTCGATTTATCTAAAATAAGAACGAGTTTGCGAAACCATTGAATTGGTTAAACCTGCATTGACTCCTTGTCCAAAACTTTGGCCGGCAGTTGAAAAAATATCTGAAAAAGCAGGAGTT
Organism: Candidatus Iainarchaeum sp.; assembly: GCA_030649345.1. Classification (GTDB taxonomy): domain Archaea; phylum Iainarchaeota; class Iainarchaeia; order Iainarchaeales; family 0-14-0-20-34-12; genus JAUSKK01. Next base: position 32,715 of record JAUSKK010000036.1, read on the forward strand.
ACAGAAAAATCTTCGATTATAGGTTCGCCGGAAATATTGCCCAATTCAGCAGCTTTTTGAATGGCTTTTTGTTTTCCGCCTACTTCATCCAATAAACCTAGTTCAAATGCCTGCCTTCCGGTTAAAATTCGTCCATCGGCAATGGATTCAAATTGTTCTAAATTTAGTTTGTCTCCGCGAAAAGATTTAATGGAATTTTTAAAGTTTTCAAAAATTTGCTGGGATGCAATCAAAAGCAATTCTTCTTCTTTTTCAGTTAAAGGTTTAAATGGACTGCCCATGTCTTTGAATTTTCCTTGAGTTAAAACATTGATTTTGACATTATAGTCTTGCAATAATCCAGAAATATCCGGCAATACTGTAATAACTCCAATGCTTCCAGTTAAAGAATCTTCATCCGCCATGGAATAAGTTGTAGAAGCAGAAACATAATAGGCTCCACTGGCACCAATATCTGAAATCCAAGAAACTACAGGTTTGTTCATGGATTGAATTTTTTCCACAATTTGTTTGGTTGCAACAACACTTCCGCCGGGAGAATTAATTTCCAATAAAATAGCTGAAACCCCTGAATCATTTTCTGCTTGATCCAATAAATCCACAATTTGCCCTGCAGAAACCAGTTGCTGGAAGACATCGCCTTCTGAAACAATTTCACCCACCAAAGCAATGCGGGCAATTTTGGGACCAAAAGAAAAACTACCGGCTGTAGAAGAATAAAAAAAACTAGCTACAATCGCCAAGCCCACCAGCATCAGAATTCCTACAGCTGTTAAAAAAATCCATTTATTAACCATTTAGATCTCAAGTTAATAGATATTAAATACTTTTAAAGGAATGCCTTTCGATCATTATGGCGTTAGAATTGAATTGGATTAAATTAATTGTTTATCTATTACCGATGTATGTGACCAATGCCAGTGCAGTTCTTTTTTCTGGAAAAACTCCTTTAGATTTTGGAGTAAAATTTTTAGACGGAAAACCTTTGCTGGGAAAAGGAAAAACATTTCGCGGAACTTTATTTAGTTTATTCGCTGGATTTTTAACAGCAGGAATTTTATTTTATGGTTTTCCTCAACTCACAGAATTGCTTTCAGTAAATTATTTAATACTAGCCGGATTGTTATGCATTGGAACGCATGCCGGAGATTTAACAGCTAGTTTTTTGAAACGAAGGTTAGGTTTAGCCTCTGGAAAAGAAGTTTTGTTACTGGATCAGCTGGATTTTTTGGCCGGAGCGTTAATTTTAGGTTCAATATATTATTGGCCTAGTTTGTTGGAAATAAGCGTCATGATTTTTTTGACATTA
>JAUSKK010000042.1 GCA_030649345.1 Candidatus Iainarchaeum sp.
TTCATTAAATTCTTTTAATTCATTCACTGGAGTCACCAAAGTCAGACCGTCATTGAGAAAAGTAAACAACAAATCTTTTTTCATTATTTTTTGATCAATCACTACCGAAAACCCGTAAATAGAAATCAATGGCAAGAAACCTTTTTTATACCCAGTTAAGTCTTCCACTTCAGTTTCCGAAGGTTCAAAAACCAAGCCAACGCGTAAAACTTTCTTTACTTTCTCTAAATCCAAAGCATCGTGAACCAAATGAATTAACAAAAACTTTTTCGTGTCTGCAAAAAAAAGCTCACATACAGCTCCATCCGGATGCTTAATTAAGCGAGGCTCAATCTTTGCTTTCAATTCATTGGCTAAAATAAAATCTTCAATCATGGAAATCAAATCAATAACTTAAAAAAGCAAATAACAATATCTTTAGTAATGAATGATGCATAACATTCTTTATACGTTATTACAGTAATTCAAGGCATCACTCATTAGTATACTTAGAAAAGAAAAGGATTAAAAAACAAGGGAAAAAGGCACAAATATGAAAATAAAAGCCATTATTTTTGACATGGACGGAGTTTTAATTGACTCAGAACAACTGCATGTAAAGTCTGGAAATACTGTTTTAGAAAAATTTGGGTTAACCCTAGATAACCAAGATGATTACAATTTCAAAGGAAGCACAGACCAAGATTTTTACACACACTTAATTCAAAAACACAAACTCAAGACAACCCATGAAGAATTAAGTAAAGAACGAAATCAAAAATATTTAGAATTAGCCAGGCAAGAATTAGGCGCATTCCCCAACATAGAAAAAGTATTGCACGAATTAAGCAAAAAATATGTTTTAGCCATAACCACTTCTGGGCCGAAGTCAACTGTAAATTTAATGTTTAAAAAATTTGGATGGAAAAAATACTTTAAAGTAGTCACAACATGTGAAGAAGTAAACTATGGAAAACCAAATCCTGAACCTTATTTGAAGACAATTGAAAAATTAAAATTAAAACCAAGCGAATGCATTGTAATAGAAGATGCATTGAAAGGAATTGAAAGCGGAAAATTAGCTGGAGCTTATGTGATTGCAGTAACGCATTCATTCCCAGAAGAACAAATTATAAAACACAAAATTAAACCAGATCAAATTGCGCACAATTTATTGGACGTGTTGGAAAAAATAAAAGAAATAGAGGAAACAAAATGAAACTACCTAGATTTTTGCAAATAAAAAGAAAGTATGCAAAACCAGAAATTAAAACACACACACCAGAGCCTATTGGAAACAAGGTAGCTCGCAGCCCATCTGGAAAAGGAACCTATCGCACACGTTTTCAGATTGGTAAAAAAAAACACACTTGGTTTATGCGCAACATTTTAAGCCAAGAACAACTTGAAATGATTCAAAAATTAAGAAAGTTAGGCGTAAATGCAGAAAAACCAGTATTCGAAAAAACAATTGGAGGCAATATTACTGTGTTTTATGAACACGGAGAAACATTGCACACAGTGTTAAAAAAATTAGTTGACAAAAAGAAAAAAACACAATGGAAAATAGTGAAAAAACTAGCATTAAGACAGTTAGCAAAAGAGTTAGCTAAAATGCACTGTGAAGGAATAGAGCATGGACACCCACACTCGCACAATTTAACTTGGAAAAGATTTCGAATAGGATTGATTGATTTCAGTAAAGCCATTCAAAGACAAATTAACTGGAGCGATGCAAACAGCACATATTCTTCATTTCGAGATGACTACCATTATTTAGGCTCACGCGTATTAAAATTTGAATTTGGAATGAAACTAAAAGAAGTAAGGGAATTTTTTCAAAAAGTAGTAAACAATTACCCTTGCACAGAACAAGTAAAGCAAAAAATACTTGAACAAATTACAGAAGATTTTCAAAGAGCCAAATATTAGATAAAAAAAATAAAAAAGGGATTGATTAATTCAATCCGCATTCTTTTCGTAATACTTGAATTTTGTCTGTATTTTCCCAAGTAAAGTCTGGATCGTTTCTTCCAAAATGACCATAGGCGGCAGTTTTCAAATAAATTGGTCGTTTGAGATTTAATTGGTCAACAATTTGTTTGGGCCGAAAATCAAATACTTTTTGAACAACTTCCACAATTTTTTCTTCAGAAACTTTATTTGTGCCAAATGTGTTTACTAAAATACTGACTGGTTTTGCAACACCAATCGCATAAGCAACCTGAACTTCACATTTATCGGCTAAACCTGCAGCCACAATATTTTTAGCCGCATAACGAGCGTAATAGGCTCCACTGCGATCCACTTTAGTAATACATTTTCCAGAAAATGCGCCGCCGCCGTGTGCACCAACTCCACCATACGTGTCCACAATAATTTTTCTTCCAGTTAAACCAGCATCCGCTGGAGGACCGCCAATTACAAAACGGCCGGTAGAATTAATGAAATATTTGGTTTGATCATCAATCCATTGACCGCAAATCGGCAAAATTACTTTTTCTTTAATATCTGCACGCAATTGTTCCAAATCAATATCTGCAGAATGATGTGCTGCAATTACTACAGTATCAATTCGCACAACTTTTTCGCCATCGTATTCAATGGTTACTTGAGATTTCCCATCTGGGCGCAAATATGGCAAAATTTTTTTCTTGCGTACTTCACTTAATTTTTGGGTTAACTTGTGAGCCAAAGTAATCGGCAAAGGCATAAATTCCGGAGTTTCATTGGTGGCATACCCAAACATTAAACCTTGATCTCCTGCACCTTGTTCTTTAAATTCACCGCGGCCTTCTTCGACTCCTTGTGCAATGTCCTCAGATTGTTCATGCAAAGTCACAATGACTCCTACATCATCCGCACAAAAACCATATTCTTGTTTATCGTAACCAATTTTTCGCAAAACAGTTCGCACAGTATCCTGAATATTTACATACGCTTTGGTCTTGGCTTCTCCGCCCACCAACACTAAACCAGTAGTACAAAAACATTCAATGCCAGCGTGTGCATCAGGATCTTGCTTTAACATTTCATCGTAAATTCCATCTGAAATTTGGTCACAAACTTTATCCGGATGTCCTTCAGTTACAGACTCGGATGTAAAAAAATGTTTTCCACTTACATGATACTTCAAAAAAATCCCTCCAATAATCATACCCATTGGATACAATACGTCCCTTTAAATAAATTTAAAGGATATAAAAAAATTACGTTCACAATATTTAAAAACAAACTGGTACATAAAGTGTAATAATTTAAGAATAAATTATTCAAATAAGAATATGGAACAAACACTATGCAATTACCTGAATTAACTGAAATTAAACGAAGAAGAAAAGAACTAGAATTGTCTCAAACTGAACTGGCTAAAATGGCTAATATTAGTCAGCCTTTGCTGGCCAAAATTGAAAGCAACCAAGTCCAACCGGCTTATGATAAAGCCAAACGAATATTCTTGGCTTTGGAAAGCATTCAAACAAGCCAAGGACTTACAGCAAAACAGATCATGAGCAAGCACATTTTTGCAGTTAGTCCCAAAGATCCAGTGAAAAAAGCCATTCAATTAATGGAAAAACAAGCAGTATCTCAGATACCTGTGCTGGGAAACGGCAAATCAGTAGGGTTAATCAGCGAAAAGGCCATTTTAAGCGCAATAAATTCAGGAAAAATCATAGATTTAGGAAAAAGCAAAATAGACGAACTCATGGAAGAAGGATTACCTGTAATTGCAGAGGAAACGCCATTGCATTTGATCTACGGATTATTAGAACACCAACAAGCAGTCTTAATAGCAACCAAAGGAAAAATCAGCGGAATTATTACTAAATCGGACTTACTAAAAACAGTTTTATAATAAAAGAAAAATTAAATTAAAATTTAAATTTTAAAAAGTTTTGTCCAAGAAATTGAAACCCTATTTATTGGACAAACCGCAGAGAAATAATGGAAAGAAAAAAAAGAATGAAAATTGGAATATTAAATTCCAAAAACGGTTAAACCAATTGAAACGATAATTAATAAAATTCCGATTCCGACAAAAAAATAATTGCATCGCATAAAAATCACACAAACAAAATTTAATTTATAAAAATCAATTTCAAAGAACTAAATCAAAAATAAAAATAAAATAAAGGAATAAGGAATTTTATTTCCTCATCCAGACTTGTTCGTTTTCAATGCTTCGAGCTGGTTTGAATGCTAAGAATACAATCAATACAGCTACAATGATTAACAGACCTAAAGGCACAGATTGCCCTAAGCCAACCAATCCTGACAAGATTTGTTCTCCAGTCATGGAAGTTACTGGTTTAGGCGCTGGTGCTGCAGCAGCAGGTTGTTTGATTTCTAAATCAATTGTTTCTTTGCGTTCTAAGTCTCCAACGCGAACCACTAATTTAGGTTCGTAAGTTCCAGATTCTACTGTTGGCGCAATGGATAATTTTTGCACTACAGTAATGCTTTCTCCTGGGCTTAAAGTAAACATTCGAGTTGGGAATGTAACTCCTTCAGGCAATCGTTCCATAGTCAAAACAATGTTTTCCAATACTTGATTGGAACTATTTACAATGGTTACAGAAACCAATTGAGAGGCGTTCTTTTCAGCTGTTACTTTAATTGGATAATTGGTTAAATCTAAATTTCCTTCAAAACCTTGAACTACATTAAATAATAAAGCCAAGTTTTGAACTGGTTGTCCTTCGACAACTACAGGCAAACTATAATTTTGCAAGTCAGCATTTTCAGCTGCAGTTACAGTTACTCGAATTCTTCGTTCTTCGCGAGGCAATAAAGTTACAGTTGACACTGCACTGCTAACCAAAATTCCTTCGGGTTGAGTTGGAGTTCGAATTCTGAATGTTTGTTCTGAATCCCCTGTGTTTCTCAACAAAATTTCAAATTCTCTTTGGCTTCCGCGAACTAAAGTTACATCATTGTCAATTAATTCTGCATTACCGTAAGCCATGCCTAAAACATTGGCACATTTTACAACTGGTTCAGCTGTAAATCCAGTAGACCAAGAATACAATTGAATATCATAATTTCCAGTTTCATCTTCAATAACTGGGTGTACATCCAAGTAAACTGTTTTCTTTTCTTTAGGCTCCAAAGTAACTTCACTAACTATGTTGCTTTGAATGTCTGAATAGGATTGCAATGAAATGGTTTGGATTTCATTCAGTAAATTTTCTATACTAAATTCCAATGGAGTGTTTCTTTCTTTTCGTGCATCTTTACAAACTCCATTGAAGTCCATTGAACTAACTGTAAAAGTTGGAATACTTTCTGTATTTCCAGCAACTACATTAAAGAAAACTGTTCTTTGAGTAACTTCATTTCCGTTAATAGCTGTTAAAATAAAATCATAACTTCCAACTGGAACATTGGATGGAATGTACATGCGTACATCAATGTTTTTGGTTTGACCTGCTCTAATTTCCAATTCAGGTTCTACAACTACTGGTAAAAACATTGGACTACTGGCTCTTAATTTAATCATTTTTGCAGTACTTCCAGTGTTTCGTACAATGACACTAATTGTATCAAACTTTCCTGCAGTGACTGTTCCAGTTACACTGTCTAATTGAATTACATTATGCAATCCAACAATCACAGTTGTACTGGCATTGTCTTGAGTAAAAGTTCCATTGTCTAAGACTGCAATTAAATTTAAATCAAATTGCACAGCTGGAGAATTTAAAGTTGTAATAGTTACTCCAGTGGTTAATGTTTGATTGGATTCTAAACAAATTCTTCCTTGTTCAGCTTGAGCTCTAACATAAGGATCTCCGCCGACTACAGCACGTAAAGTAAAACATTGTCTTCCTGAACTAATGTTTTTCAATTCAAATACAGCTGTAGCTGTGTCTGTAGTTTCCATAACCAAAGGCATTACTTTGGGCGTAATGGAAATGTACTTGAATCTTTTTCCGGATTCTTGTCGAACTAAGTTAGACACTGCACTTTCATTGCCTGCTTGGTCTACAGCAGTTACAACATAAAAGTACACATTGTCTAATTGTACATTAACATCATCCACAATAGTTGCGATATTAGTTGTTGTATTAATTGCACTATTGGCATCCACTTCAGCCAAGAAATATTGTGAATAATTTCTAGCATCCATGGTTTGGAATGCTCGATAGATTCTGAATTTTCCAATTCCGCTTAAATCATCGGTTGGCACAGTGAATTGTAATTGAATATCATTGTTGGAATCTAAAGTGCTTCTTAAATCATTAATGTTTCTTGGTCGAACAGTGTCTACTGTAAAAGTCCAAGCTAAGTTTTGGTCATTGCCTGCAGTATCTCGAGCAAAGGCTTGAACTTGAACTACTGCACCGTGAGGCCAAGTATTTCGAATTAATTTTAATACTCCGTTTGTAAAGTCAATTCTGGAATTTCCAATTGGGAAATTAGTTCCATTGATTACTATTCGCAAAGAATTATTCACTAAACCAGACAAAGTGTCTGTCACATTTACTGAAATATTAGAATCTATTTTATTTGTGAATGAATTGTTAACAGGCAATTCATTGGATAATACTGGTTTACTTTTATCTAAATAAACTTTAGCATTAATGTCAGTTTGATTTCCTGCACGATCAATTGCCCGCACTAAGATTGTGTTTTCTCCTTCGGTTTTTACTTCAACCAAAGCTTGAGCTAAGTTTGTGCTGGAAACAAATCCTGAATTATTTAAATTGTATTGTAAAGTTGCAATTCCTGCAGTTGCATCACTGGCAGAAAAGACTGCATTGAAGTCAAAATTTCTCCAAGCATTCAAATCCATAATTCCATTGACTGGAGTAATGATTGTAAAGTTTACAACTGGTCTTGTATTGTCAATAATAAAACTGGAATCACTGACATCTACAGGTGATGTATATTCAATTCTTTGCCCTAAATTATTGTATTTAATTCCACGTAAAGAAATTTGAACAATATAATTTCCGTCTACAATAGTTTGAGTATTGAAATCAAAACTACATCTTCGACTAATGAAAAAGTCGCCTGCTCCATTACAGGTTTGAGCATTTAAGTCATAATTGTCCACTAAAGTTGTAAAAACAACAGTGCCTGTTCTTCTCAATTGAATGAATGCATTTAAGTCAGCTAAACCATTGGTGTTAGCGTCAAATAAAATTTGACTATTGCCTTTAATGTATTGATTTCCGTTCGGTTGAATGACTTGAACTGCCCCAACAATAGTTGAAACTGTTCTGAATGACATACTTCCAATTGCATTGTTGTCTGCTGTATCTCTAGCTGTTACAGTTATTGTGTAAGCTTGATTTGGAACCAATAAAGATTCAGCGTACGAACAAGTAATGCTGTTAGCTGGACCACTACAGACGCTTCCTCGGTTATCATTAAATGATCGGCTAGCGATCCCATTAATTTTTACACTTAAACTATTCAATACAATTGGAGAACCTGTAGTTGCTCCGTTAACTTTGAAAACAATTCTGGCAGTATTTTCCATGACTCCAGTTTCAGTTGGATTCAAGAAAGTGACAGCTGGAATAGTTGTATCCAAGTTAACTGTAATTAGTTGAACTGCTTCTTGGTGACCTAATTGGTCTACTGAATAAAATGTAATTCTGTGAGTTCCATTTTCTGCAATGGAAATATTTACATTTCCGTCTCCGGTCATGTACTCAACTGTTTCTGGATTAGAGTCAACAGTGTAATGCATTTGTCCGCACCCAATTCCTAAATCATCACAAGTCAAGATAACTGTGAATGGTCTGTTTTGCCAAACTGTGGCTGGATTGAATTCTGAACTATAGGTAACTGTAGTGGTTGGGGCTAATCTGTCAATACTAAATGAAATTTGTGAAACAGTTACATTGTCTGCTCGATCAATAATATTTACATCTACAGAATGATTTCCATCTGCCAATCCTGCTGTTGAAAAAGAATTTCCTGCAAAATTATTCCAAGCACCAGTTCCATCAAATCTATATTGTTGAATTGCTGTTCCTGAAACCAATGAATCAATAGTTGCAGTGATAACAGGATATCCTAAGTACCATCCGTCTTCGAATAAAACTGCTCCAGGAGTGACTACTAAAGTAATGGTCGGAACTGTGTTATCAATTACAAAAGTTCCAGCACGAATATACAAAGCACTGGCATTTCCTTCATTATCAGTTACTGTTAATCCAACAGAATAAGTTCCGTCTGGAATCAGAACAGTATTAACTGGCAAAGTACAAGTATGAGGACTTACATTGATGTCACACAATGTTAGCAAATCAATATTGGGACTAATAACAACAATTTCGCCGGTTGAATTTCTTAAAAATAAATTTCCATCTACACGAGCATGAGCTGGACTATTGGCATCGTCCCAAGTAAAGTTAAAATCAATATTTCCTTTCAAAAAAGTTCCATTCACAGGTGCTGTAACAGCCACACCGGTTGGAGTGACAGCGAATGCAGTAACTGAAATCAAAAGAATTGCTAAAACAATGCTGAAAATTCCAATTATTTTGTGTCCATTCATTTATTTTTCAACCCCAGTATTCTTGATTTTTCGAATTCCTAAAATTAAGGTTCCGACTAAAATAATTCCAACTACAAACAAAATAATGTTAAAAGTTGTTTCCACAGATGTTCCTTGCAAAGAAACAAATCCAGTAGATCCTGCATTTTCGTCTTCTTGAACAAGATTATCGTTTAAATCAGTAATTTGAGTTACAGGTTCTGGCAAAAAATTTAATCGAATTTGTTTTCGTACAACTTCAGAACCAATTGTAACTTCAAGTGTGCTGATATACGAGTTGTTTAACAAAAGTGAACTTGGAGTTAATCTTACTTTAAGCGTAATCTGTTCTTCAGATTCTAATGTTTCAATATTAGTTAAAACTTTTGAATCCAATCCAGCTGGGCCGATAAATTTTACAAATAAAGGCTGTTCTTCCGTGCTTTCATTTTTTACATCAAATTCCAAAACTTTTGGATCTAAGCCGCGGAAAGTAATACTGGTATCAGCAGATTGAGCTAAAGCAAAGCTAGAAAATAAAACCAATAAAATGGCTAAAGCCATAAATTTAATATCCATTTTCAAACCCCAAAAAACTCCTTTTGTAACTTGTTAACATTAACTCGTATACAATTATAGTATTGGGGGATATATAAAAACCTATCTATATCCAGTGACAAAGGGAACATTTAAAAATTTGCTTTAAAATAAGTTATTTTGTCTTTTTTAGATGTTTTATGCTCTTCTAACTTTTTCTGGAAACTGCGGCCAACACCGTTATTTTTTCTTTTTTAGCTAAGTCATCAGCTTGCAAGAACTTGTTTTCTTGAGTGCATTCAGTTGCTGGTTGATAGTATGGACTTTTACAGCTGGAGCCAGCTAAAGTCATGGCTGTTTGTTTTTGTTCGGAAAAATAACAAAATGGATTAATTCCAGTGTCTTTTCCGTAAGCATCGCTTTCTTTTGCATAAACTTTTACATCTAAATGGGGTGCGTTTCCTGCTCCTGTTTTTCCTGTTTTTCCAATCAAGTCTCCTTTTTGGATTAATTGTTTTTCTTTAACTGAAATTTTAGACAAATGATTGTAGGCAGAATAGATTCCGTTTCTATGCTGAATTAATATTGAGTTTCCAAAACCGTCAGTGTTTTTCTTTAATTTTATAACAGTTCCATCTTCCATAGCATACACCGGCAGGGGTGTTTTGGCTCTAAAGTCTATTCCATCATGCACTTTATCTCCTAATTTTCTGTAACCAAAGCAAGAAGTTACAGTTTTGCTGGCAGTTGGAAAAGCAAAGGATAACGACGTGTTGGTTGAATTGTTTTGCAGTAAACTTGAAATAAATGAACTAATTTCTTTCTGAGTTCCAAACCATTTATTGTTAACTGCCATTCGAACTTTAAAATTGGCAGTTCCAACTGTTCCTGAAACTGGAGAAAATGAAAAATATAAAATTTTTCTTCCGTGATCAAAACAAGCTACTAGAGTATCTGGTTTCTCAATCAAGTCTTCTAAATCATTTTCAGAACAATCCAGTTCATCCAATTGCCGGACTCCTAAAAAGTTTAATCCGCTGATATTGTAGATTCGTAAATCATTTGAATTATTAATTGCAATTTTGTAAACACCGTACCTATAAAATGGATTGTTTAAAGTTAATCCACTGAAATTAATTTCGGCAGGTTGTATTTTAGTTACAGGGAAAGATTCTTTACTGTCAATAGCAGTTCTGGAATTTTTTTCTTTAAATTCATTTAGTTCTTCTTGGGAATTAAAGAAGTCATTAAATCCAGCTAAACTAAAACTAAAGTCTACAGCTTGAGATGACGTTTTGTTAAGTCTAATTAAACCAAAGTCTTCACAAAGATAAGGTCTATAACCACTCATATTTTCCACATTGGGCGGAAATTTATAACTGCACAATTTTTTGTCTTTAGAGTCTTTAACTGTTAATTCAAACTCTACAGCGCCTTGAGTTAAAGTAAAAGTATATGTTTCCAATTCAATCAATTTTGCGGCTCCGTTTTCTTTAAGCACAGTAATTCCTTGAGCATTAATTTGCTTACTTTTTTTTGCATCAGTCAAATCTAAATAAAATCCTAAAGCATTTTCTTGAGTTAAAGTATGTTCTTGTTCTAAGTAGTCCATAATATCTGGCAAAATTTCTTCGATAGAAACAATATTAGATGCTTCTCGGATGGATCGATCGGAATAATTTAAAGTTACTCTAAAAAATGACCCTATTTCTGTTTTTAGTTTTTCTAAAACTTGAGTTTCTGTTAAATCTTCTTTAACCAGTTCACCCAATAACCCAGAAACATCTTGAGTTCCTTCCAGCCCATGGCTTTGAATAATAACTTGACAATCGGTTGAATCAGTTTTCAAATTTTCTGCAGTTGTTTGAATTTCACAAGCCCAAACATAATAATTATCAGCATTCGCCACCAATTGATTCCAAGAAAACCAAATTTCATTTTCTTCGGATGCTTCAAATTCAATATTTAATGAAAGTTTTCCTTTTGCGTCTGGATTGAATAATTTTGAAATTATAATTTTATTTCCAGACAAAACACAATCAATGACAGTATCGCAGGTTGTTTCTTTTTTGAATTCAATCCAAGCAGAACTAGATACCAGTTCTTGTTCTTGATTTAACCCATAAACAATAAATCCTAAGACTTTTTCACTAGGATTTAAATTTAAAACATAATTGCCTAATGAATGAACTGGCTGAATGGCTTGCAAATCTGCTTCAAAAGTTGTGCAATCTTCGAAAGTTTCAATTTCAGAAGTTTGAAGGCATTTCCAAAACTTTAAGGATTTAACTGAACTGCCAAGATTAGCTGGAATTCTAACTTTGGCTAAAGCCTTCAATTCATTTAATTCATCTACAGTTACACTAAAGTCTAGAGAATGCGAAACATAACTGACATAGTCTTTGCTGTCTGCTAAAATTGTGTCATCCGCTAAATCAGGAGTTCCTTTTGTGTTAATAAGTTCAATTTTAAACAAAGTTTTTTCAGAAGTAAATTCTTGTACATCTTCCCATTCGTAATGATCTGCATCAGGATCATAAATTTGATCTTCAAAATAAGTTTCTTCTTCAGTAGTTGAATTTGCTGCTTTTTTGTCGTATTTGTGTTCTTCACAAAATGTTGCTTCATTTTGCCCTGCAGGCAAATCTTTTGGATAACAATGAATGGCTCTGTAAACTAAATGATCTTTGTTGACACTAACAGGTATTGGAAAATTATGTGGATCCCCCCAAATTAAGTGAGCTATCCAATTTGGTTTTTCGTACAATTCTAAAGTAATACTAGCTTTTTCTTCTTGAACTAATTCCCAGTCTGTGGAAATATTTTGTTTTGCATATTTTTCAGTTGTGGGTGCCTTTGGGCGAGTATAAAACACAATTTTGTATTTCGTGAAATTGGTTATTGGAGTAACTGTTACACCTGCAGCAATATCTGCTGGATCAGTGAATGTAACACTTTCAGTATTTACACCTAGAACTTCAGTTGGCCCAGCTAAATCAATTTGATTGCTTTCTTGTTCACAATTTGTTATATTTTCTTGATCACAGCGCAATACAGTGTAAGCATAATCTTTGTCGGTTGGAGGATTTTTTAAAGTCCAGTCAATTTTTACTTTGTTAGTTTCCAAACGATCTACAACAAGGTCTTCAATTATTGGTTTTAGAACTTCTGGAGTTTGAACTGCATCTTTGTCTTCTGCTAAAGTTTTCCAGGCACTTACTTTCCAAATAAAATCATAATCTCCATTGGCTAAGTCTGGTTTTAAGTGTACATAAATTCCATTGTCTTTAATTTCACATCGAATTAGGTTAGAACCCCAGTTGTGTGCTCCGATGGCAAATACTTCGCGGACAGTTAACCCAATATCTTCAAATCCTGCAACCAAGGAATCTAGTTTATCTGCACAATCTTTGGTTGCATCTAATTTATCCCAGTTTAAGCTAAAAGAGTCTGAAAATAATCGCATTCCTTTTTGGATATTTTTTTCTACATTCTGCCAGTCTGCACAAGCTTCTAAATCTGTTCCAGTTTTTCCAGAAACTACTTTAGTTACAGTTTCTAAATCTCCGGTAGCAGTATTTCTGATTTGAACTCGTTCAATTAAGCCGCAGCTTAAATCTTCATCTGAATCTAAAGCAGCTAGTTTGAGTAAATTGGTTCCATTAATTTGCATAATTCCATAATCCCAACGCGCTGGATTGCTTGGATAAGCTGACTTGTTCAAAGCATTTACTTCAAAACTTGCTTCATTAATCATAATGGCTTTCAATAAAGCAATTCCTGAATTTTGAATGGCTTTTTTTCCGCCAATTTCAATATCTTCAAAATCTGGGCCTAAATTGTTTACAATGGTTTCAAAATCAGCAATTCCAGATTCTTTGAATGCTTTGTCTAAGTTTTCTTTCGTGTATTCTCGATTGTTATATTTTCGCAGAGTTTCATCCGTATTTTTTCCTTGTTCCAAGACTTTGGAAACTGCATCATTCAATAAAGTTATTTCTTCTGCGCGCACAGGATGCTCTGGTTTTGAATCAAAGTCTACAAATACTTTTACTCCAGGCTCAACAGGAGCTGAAGGTGTTCCAGTTCCACTGGGTGTTCCTGCATCCGGTGTTTCGACTGGGTTTGGATTTACGGTTAAAGTTGCACATTTTTCTTTTTCTGGTTTTCCAGTTACATAGATACAAACAATTTGGTTTCCAACTGAATTAAATGTCTTGGTTCTATCGGAAACCCAACGCAAACCATTTCCTAATTTTTCTGCAGAATATGCATTAGCAGCAAATTGACCTTGGTCAGTATCTTGAATTTTCCAGTTGAATCCAAGATCTCCTGGATTATTTTTAGCTTCTTCTGGAAAATTATAATGTACACGAATTCTTACGACAGTTCCTTGTTCAACTTCAGTTACAGCTGGAGCTTGAAAGTCTCCTAAAGTAAAATCCACAGTATCTAAAATAACCAAGTCAGCTAAAGTTTTATTCACAACTGGCTTAGGTGCTGTGCTTGCTGTTCCACTGGAACCATATTTTACCAGTAAAGCAGGCTTGGCTGTTTCAAATTCTGTTCTATTGAAAAATCCTTCGTCTTTATCTAAAGCTAAGTTGATTGAAAATTTTACTGTTTCAATTCTGGAAACATGATTGTAAAAAATTTTTCTTCCAACTACAGGAATAATATTGTGTTGAGAAAAAATATCTTGATTTGAAGAATTTCTTACTGCAACAATATAGAAAGTATTATTTGTACTAGGATGAGTATCTGTGAATTCTACAAACTGATTTAGTGGAGTTACATTGGTCAAAGGAAGACTGGTGAAAAATTTTTGTTGTGTTCCAGTTCCAGATTCATACGTTGGAAAATCTTTAGAGCAGTCTAAACCTTGTTCACACCGCCATACTGCAACATGGTCTGCATTGGGCATATTGGCATAAACAGAAAGAATTGTTTCCGAATTTCCGGAATAAATTGTTAAAGGCAAGTCTTCAATTTCGGAAGGTACTTGAAATTCAAGAAAAGGATTTGCTTTGATTTGAATTACATTTTCTTGATTAATTCCTTGTTCATCTTGACAGCCCAAAACTAAATCTTTGTCATTTTCAGTAATTTTTTTAGTTTTTCCAAAATTACCTAAATAGCCAACATCACAATCTAGCTGGGTTGTTGTTCCATTGACTGTATGGAATACACTGATTTTTCCTTCAGCAAATTCATTGGGTTCCCCAAATTCAGAAACCAATCGCACAGCATAAATGCCATGCTTAAAATCCGGTGTGCAATTTGTGCACACTAAACCAGTGACATCCAACGAAGTATCTCCAAGTGTTGTATCTACAGTGAAGTCAACTGCAAAAACAGGACTGGATACTATAATAATTAATGTAAATAATAGAACAGGCAAAAGCGTGGAACGCATATATACTATAATATTGCAGGGGTTTTTAAGGTTTGTTCATGTATTCATCTGATTAAATGAATAACTACACGTAGTTGAATGCAAAAGATTATTATTTGTTCGATAAGTTATTACTATATTGATTTTATGGCTAAACCGATTCAAGCAACACCTGTTTTGCAGGGTAAACAAGCAATCCAATTTTTGAGGCAAATGAAAGCACAAGAACAAGGACCTATGAACAAAAAACAGAAAACTATTTGGGCTCGTTTGCAGAAAAATTGGAAGACATTTGACGCAATTCAACAATAAATTTTTCACAATCAATATACATTGGAATTGAATTCGTTCTATTTGATTTCATAACTTGGAATCCAAATTTTTTGTAAAAAATCACTGGATCTTTTTTAGAGTCTTCTGAAGTTTTTGCATCAACTGTAATAAATCGGCAGCCAATATGTTCATTTAATTTTAAAACCAACTGAATAGTAAAGTCAATCATATGGGTTCCAATTCCTTTTCGTATAAAACGACTGGCTACGCACAATCGAGCGATTTTAATGGCTGGCAACGATTTATATTTAATTCCTTGTTTTTGAAATTTTTGCTGGAGTTCAGCACTTAAGTTTAGTGCATCTGCTAAAAGAGTAATGTATCCAACCAGTTGCTCTTTGTAAAACCATAAATGAGTTACTGAAATATTTCTTTTCTGATTCCGCCAAGCATCTTCCTGCAAAAAAGCAGTCAAATCAGAATCAAAAGACTCAAAGTGAATTACGTGTTTTAAATGCAATTCTGCAAATCGTTCAATCCTAATTTTCAATAGGTCAATATTTTCTTCATTCACCATACTCTCTCAGCAATTAAAATCAAGAACAATTAGCTTTTAAAACTTACTTTTAAATTAATCAGAGAAAATGAATCCAACAACAGTTCTAGACTTTTAATTCAGTTAAACGCAGAATTTCTGGAAATTTATCAAAATTAGAATCCAGAGAATAAATGTATTTGAGTTTGTGTTTCTGCATAATAGCTATAGCGCAGGCATCTGCTAAATCAATCTGGCATTTGCTGGAAATTTTGAAACCTTGAGTTAAAATTAAGTCATCTAATTCCACTAGTTCGACACCCGGCAAGTGAATGGTTCGCTCCAGATAATTATTTATATAATCAATGCTTAAGTTTTCACGATTTAAAAGTATGTGAAATAATTCACCAATATTGAGTGTTGAAAGTAAAACTTTTTCTTGGCCTTGAGTGACTGCTGAAATTATTCCAATGCAGTCTGCTTTACGCGGTGCATTTTTAATAAATGATTCTAAAAGCACACTAGTGTCTAAATACTTAAGTCTAGTCACACAACCAACCCTCTTAGCGTTAAAATAATATATATTTAGTTAATGCAATTTGCTATACTGCTTTAATAGTTCCATAGCTGATTTAGCATCTGTAATTTCAGGCAAACCTTCCCATGGATTCACTATTTTTTTTACTTGAGATTTTTTGATATTTTTCATACATTAGCATAATCACCAATTTGCATTATATTTTTAACTTTTCTCATAAAAAAGTAAATATAGAAGCCGAAAAGCATGCAGAGGAACTTTTGAATCAAAAACCAAAAACATAATTCCAATTAAAACAAGTGAATTCATTTCTAAAACTGGAAAAATTTAAAAAACTAAAAGAATTATTCCAAAACACAATTAGAAAACAATATTAATTGTTTAAAAAAAATTATTGATCTTTTAAAGTTTTCAAAATACCAGAAAGTGTATGTGTATTTTGCTGGGTTGTCTGGCCGGTAGTGGGTGGCAAAACAGTTCCGCCTTGAGTTGCACCCATACTTGAACTAGGCTTTATCCAATTACGGTAAGCGTAAACTCTATAGGTTGTATTAGAACTTACAGGACGAGTGTCAGTAAATTTATTTGAGTTAGGCTGAGTGGCATCCAATAATTTAACAATTCCACCAGGCAAACGTCCAGATTGCCAAGATAATGAATCTGACAGTTCATCACAACTTGGATTTCCAGAAGCAGTCAAACGATCACATCTTACTACTGCATAAGCTTGAGCATTATCAACAGCCAGCCAAGTAATCGTAGCATAATCTTCAGCTGAATTGTCAGTGAATGTATATCTGAAGTCGCCAATTACAGTACTTGCACTCAAACTAATTGACGCAAATTCAGTATGATTTCTCAATATAGCATTTGAGCCAAATTCATCAAACAATAAAACTGTAGCAAAATATCCGTGTTGTTTAGATAAGGATAATGCATTGCCTGCTTTTGAATAATTTTCTTGCATTAAATTAAAAGAATGTGTAAAAGCTAAAGAAAGAAGTTTTTCATCCAAAACTGTTTTTCTACCCACTGAACAAATATCTCCAATAGTTTTGTCATCAGATTCATCATCAGGAGTTTCATCAGCAATAACTAAATCACCCAGTGCATTCAAAGTTTCACTGTTAACAGAACTATCCAAATTAAGTTCTTGTGTGCACAATAAAGGCAAATAGTAAGCCACTGTATCAGGTTCAGGTGCAGTCCAGTCAATTTTTACACTGCCATAATCAACTGCAGTATTTGTAATTTCAAATTCTACAACTTGTTCTTGGAATGGGACCCAAGCACTTTCACTTAAACTTTCGTAGTCTGCAGTTGTTCCATCTGGATTTGTTGGAAGAGGATTTGGATAAGCTATAACTCTATATTTTGTATTTGCATAAGGTTGATGTTGGTCTGCAGCAGCTTGTTGGCTGTTGGTTGGATCAGTAAATGGAGAACTAACATATTGTTTTTCGGTTAAGTCTATTTCTTCAGCATTTGCACAGTCACCAGAAACTGTAATACCTGCATCGCATCTAAGTACACCAAAATTGTAAGAAATATCTGGAGTTACAGTCCATTCCAATTCAGCTGTTGTTGCGTCCGTTGAAGGAGTAACAGTTAATTCAATTGTTGGCGTTCCTGGAGCAACTCCTGTAACTGCATGCACTGTTCCAGTTAATGCAGATTCAATTATTTTTTTCTGTAAAGGAATCAAACATTCCAAGATTGTTTTACAATCAGTAGCTGGAGTTGAAGCTGGTGTTCCGCCTACTAAAGCAGGCTTTACAGAATCTAAAGCATTCGTCCAAGGACTTTGAGCAATTCTTTCGCTGCCATTATAAACATTCACAGAATAAAAAGTATTTATTGTAACTGGCGTTGCATCAAGATTTGAACTAGTAGAATCTGTTGGCGCTTCAAAATAATTCAGCCCAGAATCATCTGATTTTATTTCATAATCATGCAAGCAAGAAATAACTCCTTCTCTGCTGGCTTCACAGCGGGTCATGGAATAACTTAAATTAGGTATTTCTAGTGCAGTCCAAGACAACCTTGCTTTTTGTGCACCCTGTTCGTCTAAGCTGACTTCGATTGTTACATCCAAAACTGTTGGAACAGTATACCAGCCGTTTCCGCCTGTATGTATGTCGCCTACATTAAAGCTGTCTACGTAATAGCTTGTTGTTTCAACAATAGGTTTGTTGTTTACAGAATCAATGAATGCAGTATAACCATCGCCTTCAGTTCTTGGGATATTTACAGCACCACGAGTAATTGCAGTATCATTATTCATATCACAAGGAATTGAGCCATCAGTATTTACAGCATCACATCTGTAAGGTTTAAAGAATTCAACATCTGGATTGTGGGCTTTCATATACAAGCCTGCAAAAATTCCGCCATTTTGTTTGATTAAATCAATACTTAATTCTGGAATATCATCCACTCGAATCCAGTCTGGGCTTTCAGCTAAAACAGTATCCGTATCCTCTGCATTCACTGCAATTATTTTGTACGAAAACAAACCAATATTTTCTCGGCTTTTTAGTTCATCTACATTATTAACAACAGTAATTCCGTCTGGGTCTTTAAATTCTGTTTCAGTTCCTTCCATATAATTATTCAACAAAGAAAAAGCACCATCGTACTTACCATAACCATCTTTGGAATCACAATCACTCAACTCTTGTTCAGCACATCTAAGCACATCGTATTGCATATTTGTTAAATTATTTGAAGTCCAAGTCAAAGTAACATTTTCTTGGTCTGTTCGTTCAACTGTTAATTCAACACTCGGTGCATTGGGATCAACTTCAACAACATAATCTGTACACTTTTGAATACTGGTTCCATCATCCAATGGAATCACTGCACATAAAGTACGATTGCCTTCACGGGTTTGTTTAAATGTTCGAGTAATGACTGGATAGTTTCCGGATGGCATGGATTCAATTTTTTCTTTAAGCAAACCAGCATTTTTTAATTCAGAATCAGCTTGGTTTGTTTCTTTGGATTTGAATACCAGCATTACATTTTCTAAATTATCAGCTGTTTTATTGTTTAACCTAACATGGAATTCGAGTTGCTGGCCAACATAAACGTTTGAGCCCGGAGTAATTAAGTCAATTGATGAAATTTCTACAGTGTCAGCAGTTACACTTGCACCTGAATTTTCTTCTTTTTCTGTTGGTTTTTGCCAATCGCCGGAAGTCGTTACAAGCGTCCGGGTTGCTGGATCAAATGCTCCAATTCTGTAAGAAAAATCATCGATGTTTTCTCTGGATTTTAATGCATTAAGAGCATCTGGAATATTATCTGGATCAACAAAGCTTGTTTCAGTAATAACAGTACTTTCATCTAACAAACTATCAGGCCCATCATCACAGTCAGCAATATTTTCTTTTTCACACCTAAACACATTGTATTCAACATTATTCGGCATGTTTTCTGCAGTCCAAGTTAAAGTAATTTTATCTCCTTCGCGTACAGCTTCGTCTAAAGTAAGAGTTGGTTCATCCGAAGGTTCTGGTCCGCCTACAATACTTCCGTCTACTCGAACCATTGGACTTGTTCCTAAAACAGTTCCATCTGGATCTTCTGCAGTGACTTGATATTTTGAGGCATCATTTGGGTGAGAATCTATAATGGAAGTATCATCAGTAGTTGGTTCTGCTCCATTGCGAACCAAGGGAACTAAAGGAACTAAATCATCGTCTACACAATCATTTGGATTTGGTTTATCACAGCGTACTGGTCTGAAAACATAATCTCCTTCAGGACCCCAAGATAAATGAGCACCATCAGATTGTTTGTCTACAGTTAAAGTTACGTCTACTTCTGGCATAGTATCTGGAATAAGTCCCCAGCCGCTTTCAGCAATTGGGTTTCCGTCACCATCTTCAACCAAGACATTGTAAAATGTTTTATTGGTTGCAGTATTGGGATCAATGGCTTGAGTTACACTGCCTGAAGTAACAGGTATACTGGTTGGATTTTTTGTACAATCTGTTGAATCATCATTCATTTCATCACAGCGCACAGGATTATATTTAACGTCTGCTGGAGGATTTTCTAAAGCAGTCCAAGTTAGTTTAGTTTTTCCGCCAAGCAAAGGAGTTATAGTTAATGTAACAACATTATTAGGATCAGCTGCAGGCAAAGCATCAGGAGTAAATGCTCCTGCATTTTTGAATAATCTAGCATAAGCTAAAACTGTGGCCACATAATCTTTGGCTTTTGCACTTAAGTTTTTACAATTTACATTTCCTGGACCATATCTGTAAGAAGCAATTACTAAAATTTCTCGCGTAGTTAAACCTAAATCTTCCAAGCCAGGCAAAGTCATTGCATTGTATTGTGGACCTTCACATTTCAGTCTTTGTTTTGATTTTGCATAGGTTTCAGCTGCACGCTGTAAATTAGCACCAGGAGTAGTCCATAAAGGAATATTTTCTCCAGTACACACAACAGTATTACAGGAAAAAATTTCACTTTTAGTTGCATCCGCAGAATTAATAGTTCCAACATCAACAGCAACTACATTTCCGTGTTTCGGTTGAGATCTTTGTTCTCGCAAAGAAACGTTTATTGTTTTTAAATCATCGGCTGGATCAGGAACTTCAACTGTTTTTCCGCCAAATAAATAGTCAGCAACATCAGCAGGTCTTTGATAACCCCAAGCTAAATTAATAGTTGAAACCAGCCCCAAGCCTAAGCCAATTGGTTTTTTATCCAAACAAGCAAATGCTTGATTGTCAAATTTGGATTCAGCAGCACTAATTCCAAACAAAATAGCTGGAGGAACATCTAAACTAGGCTGATTTGAAATTGCAGTTACATTTTCAACAAATTCTGGATTTAAAACAGTTCTAGCATTTGCTGAATTAATATTTCTTCCAATTCCTGTTTCAGGACATTCTTCTCCAGTTTGACTTGAAAAATAATCATTTAATTGCATTATATTAGTTAAAGCAGGTAAATTTAATTCTCTGGATTTAGCTTCTACAGCTGGCGCAATATCTTCCAATTCTTCAGTTAACTGAGTTCTGGATCTTCCAGGCCCAATTAATGGCGGGCCCAGATCAGCACCAGTTGGAGTTGGTCGTCTAAGTACATCTGAACCAGTTCCAGCAGGAGCAGTACCTGCACCAGCACCTGAAACACTGGCACCAGCACCTGAAACACTAGCACTAGCTCCAGCAACAGCTGCAGCTGGGCTTGGAGGAGGAGTAGAACCAGCATCTCGAGCTTCTGTACTTGCAAGTAAAGCAGGAATATTAACCCAATCACTGGCAGTGTACAAGTTACCATTGGAAGAATCGTAAACTCCTACAGCCACTTTTTGACTGGATTGTACACCATATTCACCAGATGAATACGAAAATCCAGGCCCAGATAAAGATTGCACACCAGGAGTTATTTGCGCTTCAGTTACAGTCGTTGGAATATCAGAACAATTTCCTGTTCTGCAGGCGAATAAATAATAGTTTGGATTTGAAATTGCTGGACTTACAGCAACTGCAACAGAAATTTCATTATTTGATTCCCTAGTTGGAGTTAAAGTAACTACTGGATTTGAAGCATTTGAAGTTGAGCTAACTGAAACCCAATTACTTTTTCCGATAAATGGACCATTAGGTAAACTTTTTGCATAAACAATGTACCCAGTAGTTCCAGAAGCATTGGCTGGTTCATAGACAGTGGAGGTTGTATCTACTTGACCATCAAAGAAAAAACTAGGGCATTCATTGTTTACAAATTCATAATAACAAGAAAACACAGAATAATTTAGTGGTGGATAAGGTCCATCAATTGTCCAAGCTAATTGAATGCGTCCAGGATGATCTGTGCTTGGAGTTTGAGTTAAATTAATATTAGTTGGAACGCCTTTGTTTTTTTCGTCTCCAGCTAAAGCCAACAAAGCTTTGACATCATTGCTGGTGAAAGTAAATTTACTGACAGTAACTTTTCCGTTTTGGTTGGAATATTTTAAAGTACCAGTGCCTGAAAAAACAGTAAAATCCGCACTATTTGGGTTTAAGATTCCGATAAAACTAGTTTTATCAAAACCCAATTTGTTTGCAAATTTTTGAGGAATAGTACTCGAAACTCGATTTTCAGAAAAAGCATAAAACCAAGCATTCAGCAAATCCAATAAAGGAGTTCCAGTTGTTTGACTGCCTGGAAAAATTTTGACATTAATAACCCAAGTATCGTCTACACTGAATTCATTTACTCCAGAACCAATGTCAGTTCGCTTAAGTTGAGTTTCACTTACGTTAAATCCAGTTTCTTTAAATGAATTCAATTGATCTTCATTGTATGCCAAAGTCGTACTATAAAGTGCTGAGTTTACGCTGACTAAAAATAAGAGTAAAAAAAATACTGCAATGAGATTGAAACGAACACCATTCATGCAATTCACTTAGTTCCGTGAGAACAATTTTTGCTATATTATACTAATATAAAGGATTATTTAAAGCTTTGCTGGAGAGATTGACAAAAGCTCAGTAAATAAATTAAGTTAATTCCAAATTCAGCCCAACCAGAAAAGAATAAAAACAGTTTGTATAAGATTGTATAAGAATGTAGTGGGATGACATTAATGAGGAAAGTTGTGCTGGATGCAGATGGCTTGATAAAATTGACCAAAGCAGACATTCTGGAAAAAATTGTTGAAATTCTGAATTGCAATATATCGCAGGAAGTTTTCACAGAAAGCGTAGAAGAAGGAAAAAAGCTTTTATTTGAAGATGCATTTAAAATTGAGGAATTGATTCAAAATAAAAAAATAAAAGTTCATGCAACAGAAAAAAAGGAATTCTCGGACTTGGATGGATTTGGAAAAGGAGAAAGAACCAGTTTGGAATTGTATTATCAAATTCATGCACAGGCCATTATTAGCGATAATCAAAGATTTTTAAAAGAATTGGAAAAAAAACAAGTGCCGTTCACTACACCGGCAGGAATACTTCAGGCACTGTATTGGAACAAAAAATTAAACAAATCAGAGACATTGAATGCATTGGAAAAAATGAAACCATTGATTCAATCAGAAATTTATATCAGCTTAAAAAAAGAAGTGGAGGAATCTAAATGAAAGCAAACACTGTCAGTTATCCATTAAGAATTTCAGAGGAAATAATGCAGATCACTGAAATACGAAAGCGCGAAGAACATGTGGACAAAACCACAGCCTTAAGACAACTCTTGTACAAAGGAGTGGAAGACTATGTTTTGGAGTTGTATGCAAGCGGACGAATCACTCTAACTAGAACGGCAGAATTATTAAACAAAAATGTTCACGAAGTACTTCAATTGGCTGGAAAAAAAGGAGTGAAAACTGGAGCAAACTCAGAACAACAAAGGCAAAGTGCGAAAACAGCAGAAAAATTGTTCTAAATTCAAAATTATTTGCCGCAAACACAGAATTGACCTAAAAAAGAGACAAATTATGGCTAATAAAAAAATTCGGATCACGCAAGAAGCCTATGATTTTTTGGCTTCACAAAAGCGCGAAAATGAAAGTTTCAGTCAAGTAATAATTCGAATATATTCTATGGATCCTGCTGGACAAAAAATGGATAATCTTAAAATTGCAGACCGGCTAGTGCAAAAAAGCCAGCTAACAAAAAAAGACGTACAAAAGCTCAGCAAAAAAGTAAACCAAGCTGCTGGAAAACATGCAAAAAAATTATTAAAAAGTTTAAAAAACTAATTCTAAAAAATTAGCAGGTTTGTCTTAATTGATTAATGCCTGTTTGAGATTGAGCTAAATTATCCTGCAATACTTGTTCGTCTACAATAAAATTAGAAACTTCAGCGGTTACAGCTTGCGCAGGATAAGCCGATTGAATGGCTTGAACTTTAGCATTGACAGCCAAAGACTTATTCACAGTCTCAACTGTCTTGGCATGGGTTTGTTCAAACAAACTTAAACTCGGACACGGATTGGAAATAACTGCATCCAATTGATTGCTGGCTTTCAAAGAATTATATCTTGCTTGAGTTGAGTCAACCAACAATAAATGCAAATCAGTTAATTCTAAAATCGCTTGTTTGTCTTGTTCGTTTACAAATTTTTTTCCAGAAATTTCTGTTTTAAAATCCTGCAAAGCTTGCTTGACTTCCGTAAAATTTTCATTAGAGTATTCCAATAATTGTTCTCCGATTACAGCAAAACTAAAACTTCGGGTAATTCGAATATTATCCAATTGGTCAAATGCATTTGTAAAAGTCAACGGAGGTACTGGAAGAGTTTGAGCTGGCTGGAATACAAATACATAAGCCAAAACAGCGACTACAACTAAAACCAATAAGATTGCGAATTTGTTTGCCATAATAACTGTAATTATTAGAGTAAACTTATTTTTAAAGCTTGGGTTGGGAACCCGAATATTAGCCTATTTTTTCTTTAATTTTACGATATGCGTACTCATCTGCCTTTGCATGAAACATTGATTTAAAGGTCCAAATTATTTTCCCCGACTTCAATCGGTCAGTAAAGAAAGCCGTTACAATAAATGGATCTTTGGACAATACTTTAACAACTACCACCAGATACTTTTCACCTACGGGTGTTTTAGGATAAAGCCGATAAAGTAAATGAATTGTTGGATCGTAACTGCTTTCTCGAATTTCTTCTGGATCGAACAAAACCTGTCGGATTTTATTAAACTGATTTTTGAGTTCTGGTTTTTTCAAAATATGAAGTTTTCGTTCGCTAGTTAAACGAAATAATTTTCCGAAACGGTCTTTCAAAAACTGCATGTTAACGCGCCAATTTTTTTAAGCGATTAAATTGCACTTGAATTGGAATCAAAATCTTCTCAGTTTTTTGCCCGCGTTTTTTTAAATTAAAAATAGCGATTCCGATTACATTTCCTTTGGAATCTACGCGTTCAAAAACGTCATTTCCCAAGTCACGAAAAAAGCCTTTCCGATTAGAAGCTGAAAATTCCAAAAAGTCACTTTCAGTATCCAACCAAACTTGAAGTTTTCCATTCGCTTTCATAGTTATATTATACAACAAAACTTATTTTTAAAGCTTGGGTTTATTTCAAACCAGTCTTACGCCAACTGGTTTCAGCTAAAACAAGACCGCGTACATCGCTGGCTACAACTTTAACAAAATAATCTTGGGTTCGGTCAGGCAAAACAAAACTATAGTCTGTTTCGTTCAAAAATTGATTTTCAATTTTGCACGCCCCTTCAACATTTGAATTCAAAGTACGCAATGATTGACCACGCTTCAAGTTCCGTAAAAGCAATGCTTGAATGTCTTGCTCGGTTAATTGAGGCGTAGTATGACACCACCAGATGTCATAATTAATATTTTCTTCTGGATTCCAGGCAGTCCAATACAAAGACACAGTAAACTGAGTTGGATCACTTGCAATGGATTCAACATTCAAAGTAGTAATATTCAAGCTGGCTTGTTTGCGTTCAATAAATA
Organism: Candidatus Iainarchaeum sp.; assembly: GCA_030649345.1. GTDB lineage: Archaea > Iainarchaeota > Iainarchaeia > Iainarchaeales > 0-14-0-20-34-12 > JAUSKK01. Next base: position 25,194 of record JAUSKK010000042.1, read on the forward strand.
AACTGCGAATAATGTTTTCATTTCCGTATTGAATACATTGCAACAAAGAAGTACATTGTCTTTTTTGTTTAAATTCATAGGGCAATTCAATAATGGAAGAATGCGTCCAATCTGAACCATTTGGTTTACAGCCTAATTTTGGACAAATGGAAACACTTAACCACAAATTAGGTTCAGTGTAATCTTTCAATGCTTGTTCTAACGTTTTGATTTCGTTTCCAATTTTTACATTCTGCGTTGGACTATACTTGAATGTTTTAATTTGTTCTTGGTTTGCTTGAATTGCTTTGGGGGGTGAAGAAATAAATTGCTGTAAATTTAGTCTATCCGCGCCCCAGTTTCTTTCAGCAGTTTTCCATAAATCAATAGAGTAATTGTAAAAATCACACGTTGAATTGAATTGGATTTTCAATTCTTGTTCTTGAGATAATTTTCCAGTCAAATTATTTAATTCAGAAACATTTGTGATTGTGACAGTACAAGAAGAATTTTCTGAATTGACTTGGGTTGGAGCTTGAACAAAGTCTGAAACTTTTAAGGTTTCTTTAATATCTGAATCTATTTTGGCTGAATCTACAACACGCAAGGCTTGAATTTTGTAAAATAAATTACCAGAAGCAGAATTATGCACAGATTCTGTTTCAGTAGTTCGAGTGAGTTCAGTTAGCTTATCATCACTGCAGTTTTCAACACTAGATTCAGTACAAACCAAAACAGAATATTGGTTGGCTAAAGGAACTGTTGGCCAACGTAATTCAACAATTAAGCTATGAGTTCGTTTGGCTTTGACAATAAAAGCTAAATCATTTAATTGTTCTCGCAATGTTTGACAGCGTTCTCTGATTTTTTGTTTCACGTCATCATTGCCAGTAATTGCGGCCAGTTGTTCTTCTAGGTTTAAAGGACACGAATCCAGTAAACCCAATAATAAAGCGCGTTGTTCTTCCGGCAAACTTAATGCACTGATTTCTTGTTTTAAAGAATCAGCTGTAATGATTACATCCAAGCATTTTTCTTCTGTGGTTCCAGAAATGCGGGCACAAATTCTATGCTGGCCTTCTTTGAGTCTTCCAGTTAAACCTGGAGCTAAAGTAACAGTTTGAGATTCTGAAATATCAATAGGCTGAGTTAAATAAGATGAAATATTCAAAGATTGGCCGTCAGCAAATAATTCAACTCCAGCTTCTCCTATGAATTTAATGCTTCCAGCGTTTTCCAATTCAACACGTGCTTCCAGGAAAGCATCGGCCGCAATATTGGGAAAAGGAATTAATGTAAATGATTTAACTTTCAAGTCAGTTTTTTCTGCACTTAAAGGAATGGGTTGTGCAAAATTAATTTCTGAAAAAGTTTGCTTCCAGCCAAATACATTTTGAACATAATTCAGCAAAGAATCTCCGCCTACATCAGAGCTAACTTTCAATAAATATCCTGCACCTCGATTGCCATTGTAAGGTGTTAATACAAAATGCGCACTAGCATTTGGATCGGCACAATTCATGTGTTCAATCGGTGTTGTGCCCAGTCCTTGATCGGATGCAATGCTTAAAACTTCTACAAAAGAAACTCCAGGCAATCCTTCGACTTGTTTGCGTAAAATTGCTTTACAAGGATTTTCTGGAAGTACGGATTCAGCAAAGTTTTTAACTAATTTCATGTTTCCAGTTAAGTTTGCAATTCCGACAGTTAAATTTTCTTCAGGATTTGTTTTTGCGGTTTCTGCTTGAGTATTCAAATAATAAAAAGGCAATTGCATTAAACCGTAATTTCCCATTTCTGGACTTGGAGATGAATGGGTTTCAATTTTGCCGGCATCAAAAGAAGGATTGCGGACCATAATCATGGCGGCAATTAAGTCTTTGGCTTTATTGGAAAAAACATGTTCATTGTCAAGTGATTCACTTAATTTTTGAATTGCTTGACCATATTTGATAGCTTGTTGTGCCTGGTAATAATCATACTGGTTTGAAGTTTTTCCTGTTTCAATCAATGAATGCAAAGACTGAATGCTTCCATTAAATTGTAAATACAAAGTAGCTGTATTTGTGCTTAATCTAGGAATTAAAAAGTCTGGAACTACAGGCACTGAAATCCATTCAGTTACTGCAACTAAAATTTGATCTGAATTGTAGGCAAATAATTTGTAAAATTTTACGCTTACAGCTTCATTTAATCCAATGGAATAATTTCGAATAACTGGTTCATTAATTAATTGAACTTGAGTTCCAGAACCGCACAATAAATCATTGGTTTCTTTACAAGAACTTAGTTTAAAAGATTTAATGGAACTATCCAAAACTGCTGGCAAACCAGTACTCCAGTCAAAACTTAAATTTTCAGTGTCCAGCCAGCGAAGATTCATAGAAGCTTTTGGCACTTCTGCTAATTGAACTTTAGAAGAAGCCAATATAGGTTCGCGTACTTTACCTAAAGATTCGTGTAGTTTATATCGAATAGCTTGAACATAATACACTGGCAAAAAATCTTCGTCAGATAATTCAGAATCAGAATAAACTAAATTGGTTTGAGTGGAAAGCAATTCAAAGTTTGCAGTATCCAAACATTCAGTTATTCCAGCAGCACAACGATATACTTCGTAGCTTTCAGCTTGCGGATGCTTGCTCCAAGTCAATTGCATAGAATCATTCAGTAAACGATTTACGTTTAATCTAAAATCAAATCTGCTTAATTCGTCTCTTAGTTTTATGCAATTTGCTTTAATTTTTTCTTTCAATGCAGTGAAATCTGTATTTGGATATTTTCGTGTAAGGTCTAAAAATACAGTATCTAAATCACTTTCAGAGGCAGGGCAAGCAATTGTAAGATTGGCTAAAGCTTCTCGGTCTATGGGTTGAATCGGCAAACGTGCAATCTCCGGAGCTAGTTCAGCTATAGGTGAAGGTTTGGGAACAATTTCCACTGCAGGCAAACAGGATTGAATAGTAGTTTCATAGTCTTTGACTTTAGCGCAAATTAAAATATTGGTTAAAGATTGAGTTAAACCTTTTTCTTCAATGGATTCAGGAGTCTGCGGTGCTTGATATAGGTGAGTCAATAGTCCTTGATCCAATTTAACTTTGGCAACAGGACCAGTGTGTTGTTGGGTTGATTCCAAAACTGAAACCAATTCTTGCGATACCACAGTAGATCCAATGTTTAATTGAATTACGGCATTTTCTAAATTTACTGAACCATTGTTTTGAATTGAAATTGAAAATTCTTGTTCTGAATCTTCTTCAAGTTGGTTGCTTGCAGGAATTGATGAACTATTCAAAGTCAATAAAACTTGTCTGGGGTCAAATGCAGGCAAAGGTTTTACTGGAACAATAGTCCAAGAACTTTGAGCTATCACTTGATTGCTTGAATTCAGTGCTTGAATTTTGTAAAAATTTTTAACTTCACTTGCTGGAATACCAAAAGTTAAAGCATTGGGATCTGAAATAATTTCTGGCGGAATTTGAGTAAGCGAACATTCACTTGCATTGATTTTGTCACAAGTTAAAATTTGAAATGTTTGCATTTGTGGTTTAAGTAAAAGATCGTATTGCCAATGTAAGCTTAAATCACCTGAAGAAATCCATTCAGAGCTTAAAGTCATATCTGAAACAGGTAATGCTTGAGGTGGAACTGTGCGTTCTTGTTCGAGTCTTTCTTGTTCTTTGAAATAATTTTCAAATAAAACTTTCCAAGCTAAAACTCGAATGGCATAATAATGATCTCCACCAGCAGTACTTTGTACAATTTTCTGGCCTTTTTGTGCACCTTTTCCATAAGACACACAATCTGTTCCAGCTGGACCCCAATTGTAGCCATTGACTGCCAAAGCTTCATGCATGGTAATTCCGTATTCTTCTAAGCCTGCAATCAAACCATACGTATTTTCGCATTTGTTGTAAACAGTAGCTGTTTGCTGGGGTTTATAGCCAGGGTATGCTGACAAGTAAGCAATTAAAAAATTGGTTCCTTTTTCCATATTTTTTTCTGGATTTTGTTTAGTTCGTTCAGTTAAAACAGGCCCAATATTGAATCCATTAAAGTGAGTAGAATTAAACGACAAGCGAGCAATATGCATTAAACCATAAGATTGCTGCCTAGGCTCTAAGCCTGCACTTTCATTGGCTGAATTTTTTTCAAAATTGCTTTCTTGTTTAATCACTCCAGCCAATAATGATTTGCCGGAATTTCGAATTACAGTTCCAACTTCTTCCTGCAAACGTGCTCCATGTAAAATCACTAAATCGCGCACTTGTTTGGATGCATGGGTCCAAGTGCGTTCCACATTTTCTGAAGTAAAAGTTCCTCCAGCAAATGGTCCACTGCGAATAATTTCTCGAATAACTGTATCCAGTCTTTTTACTTTTCCATCCGGTGTATCCACGTAAACAATATTGGACTGCAATGTTGCTGGATCTGTAGCTGTTTCAACTGAACAAGATTTAATCGCTGGATCTGAAACCAATACTGCACAAATATTAATGGACCGGCGCAATAAAAACAAACCACTGCCGTGATACCAAAAGGGCTCGGAAAATTCTTGTCCTGCCTTTACAGTTGCTTCGCTTTTTTTAATATCAACACCATTAATAGTAAATTTTACTTGGATGTCTTGAGATTGTAAAGAATTCAATTGAGCCCGCATGGAAAACTTTTGGCCTGGAACAATTATTTCCGGCGCCAAAACAACAGCTTGAATAGCCAAAGGAGGAATTGCAACTTGAACAGTTAATGGACCAGTGCAAAATTCTTGGTCTGGATTTTTAATTTGAGCACACAATTCATAACTTCCTGAAGTTACGGAAGGCAAAGTGCTTAGATCAATACTGGAAGGAACACCAACTTGTTTTTGAGCTTCAAGTGTATCCATTTCATAACTGGCTAATTGAGCACGAACTGTTCCTTCTTTTTTCAAAACTAAATTTACTTGCGGAGTCACAGAATTTTCAGTTAAATTTTTCACAGTAGTTGTAATATTAAATCCTGTTCCAGCTACAATGGGCTCAGTGAAACTCAATTGAATATCTAAAGCTTTGGCTGGAGCTCCTGAGCCAGCAGAGGCTGAAGTAGCTGAAGCTTTTTGAGCATTTTGATTGGCTAAATTTTTTAATATTTCTGCTTTGATAGTTTGAAGTTTTGCAGGATCTTTCATTTCAACTTTAGCCAAATTTGCAACCCAATACTTTGCAAAACCAATCAATGGAACTTTGCTGACTGAAAAAGTATAATCCAACAAACCATCGGAAACCGTCATGGATTGTCGACCAGTGTAAGACCACACGGATTGACCAGCACCAGTGTCACTTGGATACGGAACTAAAGGAAAATTAGGAACTTGAATTCCTTGAGTGGAAAAATTAATTTGAGTTTGAGTTGAATAAACATAAAATTCGTCTGGCGCTTGCAGACAATCTTGGCCAAAATAGTTTTCACAAACTGAAAAGTAAACAATAATTTTGGCATCTTCTGAAAAACCATTTTGACTTGAAAAAAATACTTCTTGAGTACTGAGATTGTCTTGTCTTAAATTAAACGAAACTGGAACAGTTTGATTTTTGAAATTTTTGGATTCATCGCGATAACCATTCCAAGATTTAATTAAAAAAACACTAATTGGGTCTTGTTCAACAACTGCTGGTTCAGGAGTAGCTACTGGCTCTCCAGGCAATGGTTCAGAAGAAGGAGCTTCAGGATATAAATCTGCACATGAAAATCCTGTGGTTTCAAAATTAACTTCCGTTTCACAGGTTTCTTTAGAATAAATACTTGAAAATAAAGAATGTGTAAATAAGCCAATATTTTCCCAGTTAAATTCAGGAGACGGATCCCATTTACGGTCGTCAGCTTTTCGCGTACCTGCATTGCATGTTTCATAAAATCCAGCAGAAGGTTCTAATTCATAATGACCGCGAACAAGAGTATTGGCAATATTAAATTTATTTTGATAAATTTGCTGGAAATATGTAAATAAAGAATTCAATTGAGCATACTGTTGAACAGTATATTCTTCTCCTTTTCTTCCAGAATTTTCCAATTCAATTCCAATGGATAATTGTTCCATTGAATCTAAACTTTGCAAATCAGAAACAAATTGAGTATTGTTGGCACACGCAGAAGTATTTTGCCCAGAACCTTTTAAATGATCTGCAACTTTTTCTAAATCACAAATATAATGAATGGTTCCATCTTTAGCAATCAAAAGATGAGCAGAAGTTCTATTTTGTTTAAATAAACGCAAAGAATTTGCAGTATCTGTTCCAGTATGATGCAAGACAACTGTTACTGAATCCGTAAAGTTTGCAGGCGTTCGATTAAATCCTGCTTTCGGATTAGAACACAAAAATCCTTCGGTTCTATGATCTTGAACATTTAAAACAGAGGGAAGTAAATCAATGGCAAAAATTGAAACAGAAAACAAGAACAAAATTGAGAAAACCAATGCCAAGCGAAGAAAAGGTTTCATATATGATATCACCCACACAAAGCTTTTAATTCGTTCACTTGTTCCTGTGAAGAGATAATCAAGTTTTGGAGTATTCTTGTTTCGGTTTGTAAATCCAGTAAGGAAAGCTCAGCAGCTTGCGCAGAATATTGTGTTTCAAATTCATTAATTTTTTGGTTCAAAGCAAGAGTTTTAGAAAACACTTCTTCGAGTACTGTTTGTCTTTCTTCAAATTTAGAAATATTCACACAAATTTGCTCTGAGCTTATTTCGTCTAATTCAAAATTGAGTTTAGCTAAATTTTTTCTAGATTGAGTTTTTTCTGCATTCAATAAATAAATATCCGTTAACATAACAACTGAAGGACTGCTTGAATTTTGAGTTTTATAGGTTTGCAGAGATTGGATTAATTTAGTTAAACCAGAATCTTGTACTTGAATTAAGTCAAAATCAGTTAGTACAAATTCTATTTGGTTTTCAGAATAAAAAAACGCAATCTTTGCTTGAGTTTCTGTAATGGATTTAGGTTGAATGCCAGAAAAAAGAGTGGAAAGATACGGAAATGCTAAATACAAAATTCCAATAAGAACTAAAACAAGGATTAGGTTTTTCCAGCGGTTTTCCAAAATATCACTACATATAATACTTAAATGAAATAAATAAAGGTTTGGGTTGGTTTACACTACTTAAATGGGTTAATAACTTCAATTCCGGAAAATTGGTTAAAATCTTTTTCATTTTCAGTAAATATTTTTGTAACACCCTGTTCTAACATAGTAAAATAAATCAATAAATCCCAAAAATCATGCTTAGGGTTATCTTTTTGAATAACATTCCAAACAGTATTCTCAGAATATGAAATTTTAATCCAGTTGGAAGACTTAAGAACAGCCAATGCAACCAATTTTGCATTTTCAAGCTGTTCCATGGTTAATTTGCGTTTGCACAGATAATAAAATTCAGAAACATTCTGAGTTGAAATATAAGCATTTTCTTTAAAGCCTTTTTTTACAAGCTCTTTGGCAATTTTATGCTTTCGAGAATCCGAATTATCCAGAGCATAAAACAAAATATTGGTATCAATGAGTGCGTTCATGAAGTTCACTTCGAGTTTTGTATCGCAAATTTGAAACTTTCATTCCTTTTTCAATTACAGACAAAGCTTGGTCAATTACAGTGTCTTTTTCATTTAACCAGACAGAAAAGGCTTCGCTTACAGCTTTAGCCAAATAACCTTTCTTTTTGCCGTATTTTTCTTCCGCTTTTTTTCTAAATTGGTCAGCTAACTCTTCAGATATATTCAAAGTAATCGTATGCATGATAAATTTACATCAAACAAATATTTAAATGTATCTTTTTTGTAAATTAATCAGATCTAATTAAACTTAAAGTTTTCAATCAATTTTTCAGGTTCTAAGGTTTCAATAAAAGAAATGTCTTTCGGCAGGCAAGTTTTGTAGTTTTTCCAAGTATAGCGTTCATCCAAGAAAACAATGACACCGCGGTCTTTTTCTGAACGAATCACTCGGCCGGCAGATTGAAGAGCTCGGACAATGGCAGGATACAAGTAAGCATATTTCCAGCCGGAGCCAAATTTATCTTCATAATAGTCAATCAAGCATTGAACTTCCAAAGACAATTCTTGCAAGGGAACGCCTACAACAATGGCACCCAATAAATCATATCCCGGAAAATCAATGCCTTCACTTAAGCTTCCGTTGGCGCAGGCAAACAATAAAGCTCCTTGTTTTTGAGAACAATTTCGAAACGCGTTCAATAATTCTGATTTCTCCGAAGAAGACATATTTTCTTTTTGAACCAAAATTTTTTTTCGATTAATGGAAGGAAATTGAGCTAAGACAGTATTCAAAAAATTAAAGGAAGGAAAAAATACCGCAGTATTTCCTGGAATTTTTTCTGCAATAGAGAAAATTTTTTCAGCAAACAAAACATACTGGGAAAGAGTACGCTGGGAATACCGTGAAGAAAGATTGGGCACAATTAAATGCAATGCATTTTCTTTGGGAAAATCACCAGAATATTCTTGGCATACTGTATTTTCAGGATCTAAACCTAAAACATCGGCATACATTTGCGTAGGCAGTAAAGTTCCGGACATTAAAATAGTTGAATGAACTTTGGAAAAAATATTTTCAGAAATCGTGCGGGGATCCAAAGCACGCACTTGAAGGCTGGTAGAACGATTGGGGTGTTTTTTCAAAACACGAATCACGGATGGCTCGTCCGTAAACCATTTTTCCAAAAATTGGGCAATGGTTAACAAAGAAGAATAACCTTGATTTACAGTTTCCATATATTCGATGCTTTGCATCCGCAATTCTTCGGCCAATAATTTCAAATCCAGTTCACCGGAAATAAATTCAGAAAATTCAATTGGAGTAATTAAAGATTCATTGGCTGGAGAAATAATTTTTTTTGCAGACAAAGATTCCAAGCAAATAATTAATTTTCGCAAATCTTGAATTAAAAGAGAATGATTTAATTTTTCAAGTTCAAGAATGCCGCGATCCAGTAAAGAAGTGCTTAAACTTTGGCTTAACAATTTACGAATCCGGTCCGGCAAATTATGGGCTTCGTCTACAATCAAAATACAGTCTTCTAACTTAACATTTAATCGAGCCAATAAAACTCTTTGAATTTCCGGATTAAAAATATGGTAATAGTCTGCTACCAAAACTTGGGCTTTTTTTCCAAGATCCAAAGCAACTTCATACGGACACAAAGGTTTGAGTTCTTCTCCGACCCGAAAATTTTTAGCTTTATGTTTGATGTCCAAATGACGGGCAGTACTTGAAAATCGTTTTTTGATTTGAGTTAAATGTTCACGTGCTTGAAGTATTTGATTTTTAGAATAACCTGTAGAATTTCCGTACATTTCGCATTGTTCTTTTTCGCGTACTTTTTTGCACAATTCATAAAATCCTTGTTCTGCAGTTTTAATCAAAGGATGAATGCACATATACTTTCGGCCTACCAAATCAACAGCCTTCAAATTCAAATCAAATTTTAAAGACAAATCTTCGCAGACTTGCAAGGCAATTTCATGCTGAGAAATTTTGGGAGTTAAAAATAAAACTTTTTTATTGTTCTGCAAAGCATACGAAATCGCCGGACTTAAAGCAGCGTCTGTCTTTCCCAAGCCTACCGAAGCATGGGCCACCAAATTTTGGCCAGAATGTAAAACTTGCGCAATATCTTGAATCAATTTTTTTTGAGGTTTTCGGACTTGATCAAAACGAAAATATACTTTTTCAGGAATCGAAGACATACATCAAGAAAGGAAAAAATAGTTTAAAAAGCAAAGGTAAGTAAATTTCTGGTTTTTCCGCTGAAAACAGCACGAATTTAAACAGAACGGAATTCAAAATTACTTGCTAAGAGGATGTGGTTGAATGACATTTGGAGTATATGAAACTGAAACGCTTATTCGATTGCGCAAAAAAATGGAAAAACACGAAATTGAATGGATGGAAAAAGTAAAGCGAGAAATTAAAGAAAACCCGTTTACTGGAAAACCGCTTCAAGTACCTTGGTTCAGGGAAAAAAAGTTCGAAGGCAAAAGATTGTATTATTTAATTTATGAAAATCTAGGCAAAATTTTGTTAGTCCGATTTGCGGGGAAAAAAGAGCAGCAAGAAATTATTAATTTTATACTTAAAAACAAAAAAGAATTCGAAAAAGAAATGGCAAAAATTTAGGCCACTTTTCGAATACGCCCAGCTTTCAAATCTTTTAAACTTTGTTTGACTTGAAGCAATCCACTTTTTGAAAGCTCTTGGACAGTGGGCTCAACCAAATTCAAATCCAGCAATTTTTCCCGGATTACACTTCGAATGAATTCTGTTTGTGTCCCATAATGAAACTTTTTAATAGCTTTGCTCAAATGACGTGCCATATCTTCAGGTATTTTGAACGTAACTGTTTTCATAGTAATACATAGTAATACAAAGTAATATAAAGATTTAGGTGGAAAAATTACTTGCTGAGAGAGGAATGTATGGTTGAAAAAACAGAAGAAACAAAAGTTGCACAAATTCTTGGATGGTGCTTGGTTGCTGGAAAAGAAAAAGAATATTGTTTACAGTTCCCTAAACTGTCTGTAGAAGAAAGTTTATTGGTTTCAGAAACTTTGCAGGAATATTCTGCAAGTCCTGAAAAAAAGAATGAAAAAAGTCTGAAGGCTATTTTAGAAACAGTTTGTGAAAAAAAAGAACTAATTTTAGGAAAAGAACAAAAACAGTATTTGGTTTACGTTTTGGAAAATTCCGCCCATAGATTTGGGCCTTTAAGTGAATTATTGGAAGACAATAATTTAGAGGAAATTTCAGGAATTGGTTTGGGATTAAATAATTCGGTGCGTGTTTTTCATTTCCGAAACGGCTGGATGAAAACCAATTTATGTTTGGTCAACGAAGAATGGGTTAAAGAATGCATTAACAAAATGGCTCGGCCGGTTGGACGAAGATTAAGCTTTAAAACGCCTAAAATCAATGCAGTTTTAGGAAATGGATTCAGGCTCAATGCCAGCATGAAACCTGTAGCATTTAGTGGAATTAATTTTACGATTCGGAGATTCCGAAATCAAAGTTTAGCTGCTTTGGATTTGGTTAAACTTAAAGTATTGAATATGCGCATGCTGTCTTTTTTGAAATTAGCCATTGAATGCGAAGCCAGTATACTGGTTGCCGGAAACACAGGCAGTGGAAAAACCAGTACTTTGAATGCTTTGTTTGAATTTATGCCAGAAGAAGAACGCTTAATTTTATTGGAAGAAACACCTGAACTTAGCATTCATAAAGCACATATTATTCGATTGATGGTAGAAGAAGAACAAGGAATTGAATTGAATGAATTAATTTCTGAAACTTTAAGAATGAGACCAGACAGAATTATTGTCGGAGAATTAAGAACAGCTAAAGACGTACAAGCATTTTTGAATACTTTACAGGCAGGACAAGGAAAAGGAAGCTATGCTACATTTCATGCAGTGAATGCCGCAGAAGCTGTAAAACGAATGAATAATTTGGGAGCCGAAAAATACGATATTGCCAGCCTGGATTTGCTGTTGATTCAAAGAAGATGGAGTCATTCCAAAGAAAACCATCAGCCGATTCGAAAAATTACTGAAATTGCAGAATTAGACGAAGACGGAAATGTGCGCATTTTATTTGAGTTTGATTTTGAAAAAAATGAATGGATTGAACAAGAAAAAAGCCAGCGGATTGCAAAAAAGGTAGGACAATGTTTAGGCTGTTCAGAAAAAGAATTTGCACAAATCTGGAAAAACGAAGAGGAACAATTATGGAAAAATTGGAAAAACTAAAAAAAAGAATTGCACAAATACTGGAAAGAAAAAAAAGTAAAGAAAAAGAATTAGAACTGGAATTGGGAAAAGGACTGCAGGAAATTGGACTTCAAATTAGTTTGGGATTTTCATTGGAACATTGTTTTTCCAGAATAGCCAAAAAAGAAGGCATTCTTGGAAACGAATTTCGAATCATTCAAGAAGACATGGAAAAACACGGAAAAGGATTAACCCAAGCCATTATGAATGCCGTGCACCGGCATTCATCTAAATCCATTAAGCAGGCGTTTCTGCAATTGATTTTTGTATACGAACACGGAAATCAAGCAGAACAAGAAGCTGAATCTTTGGAAAAAATTGGCTCCGAAATAATGAAAGTCAAAATTATGGAATTGCGCGAATACCATTCCAAGATTTCAGTTTATTCCATATTTTTTGTAACTTTGTCAGCCATTGTGCCTGCATTGTTTCTAGGATTTGCAATTATTGGTTCTGCATTTTTAGATCTAGGGCTAACTTCTTTGGAAATATGGATGATCACTGGATTCATTTTCCCTTTCTTGAATTTTTGTTTACTGCTTGGAATTCAGGAAAAAACACCGAATTTAGTTCGTACACGGAGATAATTATGAATTGGAAAAAAACAGGCTTGCAGGGATTTGCATTCAGTTTAATGATTTGGGTTGCATTGGAATGGATGCATTCCAACTGGATCGAAAATTTAGGAATTTTTGCCGCCAGCTTTGTCGGATTTAGTATTGTAAACTACAGCTGGATAGAATATAAAAAAGAACAAACTCAAAGAAAGCTTAGAAATGAAAGCTTGGAGTTTTTACTGGAAGCCAATTTATTTTCAGAAAACATGAGCGTAGAACAAATGATTTATGAATTTGCAAAAAATGAAAACAATCTAGGAAAAGAATTCAAGCAGGCCCAAATAGAATTAGAAAAAGGAAATAGCGTAGAGCAAGTTTTGAAAAATTTAAAAAAACGAAACGGACACAGTATTGAGCGATTGATTGAATTAATGGAATGGGCTCAAATTAGCAAAGTTTCCCAGAAAGCATTTCGGTTGGCAGCAGCACAAGAATTGGAGCAAAAAAGTGTAGAAACAGAAGGGAAAAGCATTCAATGGATTCAAAAATATACTATTTTATTGGCTGCAGCAATCTTGGTTCCTGGAATTTTAGGCATGATGGCCAGCACAGTTCATACCTTAGGAAATTTAAATTTAAATTTTTTAGGAATAGAAAACAGTTCAGGAAATCAAACAGAAATTACGCAAACTGCAGTACAGGCAGCTCAAGCATATATTGCAGTCAATGCTTTGATGTGCAGTTATTTTTTAGGAATTCAAGAAGGACAAAAAAAGAAATGGATTATCTATGCCTTGAGTACTTTGCCAATTGCATTTACAGTGTTTTACTGGATTCAAGGAGGAACATAATGGCTACAACCCAAAAAGACAAAGAATTATATATATCTATATATACATATATAATTATGGCTAAATTAATTGCAGTTTCAGAACCCGCATACCAAGAACTTAAAAATTTGAAAAAAGAAAATGAATCTTTTTCAAAAGTAATCTTGCGATTGACAACTCAGGAAAAACAAAAGCCCTTAACTTATTTTTCAGGACTATGGAAAAATGAAAAAGAATTCATCGGCCAATTGGAAAAAATGGTTACAGAAGACCGGAAAAAAACAAAATTAAGGTCTGTGGAACTGTAAGGAATTTTTATGTACTGCTTGGATACAAACATTATCATTGCTTGGCTTAAAGGGGATTCCAAAATCATACAAAAAATTTCAACCTTAACCAAGGCAGAAATTGGAATAACTGCAATTACATTATGTGAATTGTACAAAGGAGCTTATTTACATGCTCAAGCCAGCGAAAAAGTTTTGCAGATAAATGAATTGGCTGACAACATTTTTTTAATGGAATTTGGAAAAAACGCCTGCCAGTTATTTGGAAAAGATTTTCTTCATCTGCAAAAAAAAGGAAAAATGACTCAGGCCATGGACTTGATTATTGCAAGCATAGCGAAAGCACATAATGCAACATTGGTTACCCGCAATTTAAAGGATTTTGAAAATATTTCTGAACTAAAAATTGAAGTTTGGTAGCTGGATTTTCATAAAAATTTCAAAAAGTTTATAAATCGCTTTGTTGTTAATCTGATATATGGATACGTGCACAGTTTGTTTTGTTGAAAAAGAAAAAGTAGATTTGAAAGGATATACTTTAATTGAAGGATTTCCAGGAATTGGCTTGGTGGGAACCATTGCAGCAAAATATCTTTTAGAAAAAATGCAATTTGAGTACTCCGGCCATGTGGAATGCAGTGACTTTGCGCCTGTAATTCGAGTGCATAAAGGAATTCCTTTGCATCCTGCCCGAATTTATGTGAACTCCAAAAATAAATTAGCTGTCTTGATTGCCGAACAAATGATTGAAAGCAAAACAACGGAAACACTTGCAGAAAAAATGGTTGCCTGGATTAAAAGCAAAAATATTAAACGAGTTATTTCCATTGCAGGAATTCATGCAGAAGGTACAGCCAGCAATGAAGTATACGGAATTGCCAGTCATTCAGAATCCTTAAAAGAATTGGAAAAATTTGGAGTAAAAATTATTGAAGATGGATTAACTACAGGAGTCACTGCACTTATTTTATTGAAATTAAATAAAGAAAAAACAATTCTAGCCTATTCGTTGTTAGGGAATGTAAATTTAACTGCAGATTATAAAACAGCTGCAGTAATTATTGAAAAATTGAATGCTATTTTAGGATTAAATATTGACGCCAAGCCTTTGCTGGAAGAAGCCAAAAGCATGGAAGAATTGGTCAAAAAACAAATCAATCAAATTAAAGAAACACAGGAAAAAACCGAAAAATACATGGATAAAGGCCCGCAAATGTATGCTTAATTAAATCCAGTGACAAAAAGAATATTTATTAAGAAGAACAGATACTATTATTTAGGATAAGATTATGCCAGCTTTACGTGAACGGAAATACGAACATAGAACTAGGGAACGCGGACATGGAACTAATTTAAGACGAATTCACGAAAACAGAGGACAAAAGCATAAGTATCAAATGGATCCAGAAATTATTCAAGCAATTGCAGAAAAACTGGAAGAAGTCACTAAACAACCCAAGCGAAAAGACCCTGATTCTTTAGAACGATTGGCTTTACTGCATAGCTTTGGAAAACAATACGCTCATGAACATGAAGCTGAATTAAAACAATCTCAAAAAGTGGGAATGCATCGAGAAGGAGAACCACACCATTATGCTCAAGTTCCAACAGCAGCTACTATGCGGGAAAGCACTAGAGAAACTTTGCATAAAGATGCAAAAAGTTTTGATACAGGTGCACGATTTTATGCTGAACAAGTAATGGCTGCCAGCTTGCAGGCTGGAAAAATGGTTAGTTCGCAAACTTTAAACCATTTTCAAGAACTAGGAATTGACGTGCAAAAATATCAGCAAGCTTTTGCCAGAGGAGAAGGAAGACTGGGAATAAGAGCAACTGCCAAAGGAATTACTAAAATGGAACGCGTTGGATTCAATCCTTTAAATTGGGCTCTTTTTTTGAATGCTTTTGTAGTAGGTTCAGCTGGAGTGCCGGCAGAATTAATTGCCCGAAGATTGGGCGCCAATCCCAGCTGGGGGACATTGGCCAATACGCGTATTGGAAAAAGTTTGGGTTTGCAGGGAATGGAAAAAAGATTGGATTCAGCTGTAAAGCAAGCACATACTTCTCATAAAACAGCTCATGTTTTAGAACAAGGAATGAGCTTGATTACAAAACAATTGGAACATGAATTAAAAAATCCAGCAACAGCTCCGAAAGCCAAAGAAAATTATTATACTCGCTTGCGGGTAATTCAAGATGCACATTTTGACATTGTGGCATTATTGGGCAAAGGAAAAATTGCTGAAGCTGAAGCATTGGTTCAAAAAGCAGTACATGAATTAGCAAATCCGCAAAGTCAAAGACATAGCGGAGAACATCATTAAATTTTCTATTTTTTTAAAAAATTAATTACTCATTCTTTTTTAAAGTTCAAAAATCTTTTTTTATTCTTAAATTTTTTTTAATTATTAATTCTTTTTTGAATTTAACAGTAATTGCGTTCCCGCAAAACTGATGGCCAGCAATAAAACAAATATTAGCAAAGCCAAAGGTTGTTCTGGAACAGAAGGCAAATTAAATCCAGATGAACTGGGTTGAGCTAAATTTAAGCTTAACACATTTCCAGAAGCTACTGAATTGGCTTTTCCATCCGAACCCACTTTGGTTAAAATTCCGTCTCTAAATGCTTCAATTAAAGGCAATAAATTTCCATTCTGTGGATACCAGTTGCCTGTATTGGGATCATACCAAAAGCTTCCATTTTTACCTTGCGCCCCCAATAAAGTTTCCGGCACTTCGTTATTGTATTGAATGGTTGGAATTCCATTGGGTGCAGAAAATTCTAAATTATGTTCTTTTCCATTTTCGTCTACAACCTTAATTCCATTTGGAGTAGTGATCAAAGATTTAATGGGTGCTTCATACACATCGCCTGTATTTTTGTCCAAAATACTAATAAAGTTTTTACATTCTCCATTCACGCGCTTGGAATAAAACGAAAATCTTTTGGTTGCAGTTTCAAAAGATTGAAATGGACCCATTTTATCCAAAGAAGTATTAAAATTATTTACATTTTGAGCAATTTGCGGAGATCCTGGTTTAGGAACAGCAGATAAATCGAATGCAGGTTCAGTACATCCAGTTTCAGGATTAATTACATCATTTTGTTTTACATTCAAACCAATGACATCGTCTTGATTAATAATTGCTTTTTTGTTTCGCTTTAACCAAACCAACAATTCATTGGTTTCTGGCTTGACAATAATTACTCCGTGTTCGAATTGCACTGAATCCAAAAAACCAATGTCTTTGGTTTCGAAATTTAATAATTTAGTTTCACGATTGCCCAAGACTTGAACTCTTGCATTCGGACCTTCCACAAATCTTCGAACTATACCATCGGCTACAATTCGTCCATTTTCTTTCCAAGCTTGAATATTGGCATGGCTGTCGGTTGCCATATTGATTACTTTTCCAAATACTTCGCTTAAGTTATTGGAATTCAAAGCAATACCAGTTTGTTCCAGTACTGTAGCTTGAATACAATTCAAAATTACAGGATCTATAACCATTAAGTCTGAATTAATAGTCATTTCAAACATGATTCCTTGGCCAGTCATTGGAACATATCCTAACCTGTTTGGAAATTGTTCTGCAGTATTATCTGTATTCGTAGAAGACAAACGCACAGTATCTGGATTGGTTAACAAATCAGTAACAGTTTTCACTCCGTCTTTTTCTTGGGTTGCAGTAGCTTTGCCTGTTTTGTAATCAATGTCTACATCAATTTTGTGTTTTTCATCCGAAATAATTCTTTTTCCTTCAGTCTTGTATCCAAGCGGATCCACTTCTCCTCTAAACCATAAAGACAACAATTCTTGGCCGACTAAATTTCCTTGAGCATTTCCAATAGTTTCAATATAGGCTTCAATGATTTCATTTTTTTTAGATTGATCTAAAAATTGAGCAACTTCTTTATTCAATCCTTCAGCTTCTTTGTGAGTATACGATGCTTCACTGCTTTTGAACCAGCCAGTGACTGTATCCGCAAACTTTTGCAGTCCTTCGACTGCTTTCTTGGAAGCTTCTTGTTTGGCTTCTTCTTTTTTGCGTTCTTCTTCTTTGCTGGCGGCAAACAAATGATTGTAGTATCCTTCAATATGATCTACACAATCCTGCAATTTCGGAGCAACAATAGTTTGCTGGGCAATGCTTGCAGTAATGGCAGCCCAGCCAAATACCATATAACCTACACTATCTATTCCAGCCATATACAATCCAATGGCTGCAGTATTTTTTTGTTTGGAATTACGTGTAGCTTGTTGTGCACTTAAGCCGGGTAAAATTTCAGCTGCATTGGGCCCAACATCAATTAAGCCGGAAGTTAAAACAGTGCCTACACTGAATTCTTTAATAATATCTGCACAAGTTTCTTTTTTTTGCACAGCTTCGCTTAATTTAATTTCTCCGCTGGCAATAGAATCGTTTTTAACTTTTCCAGCTAAGTCAGTGTGATGTACAAATGTAATTAAAGTCTGGCCAACTTCTTTCAAAGTTTTGTCTGTGGTGTCTTCTAAAATATACGATTTCATTTTAGTTGGACTTCTAAAAGTGCCTTGCCAGCTTTGAAAATTATTACGTGCATTCAAAACCAAAGAACAATTATCGCATTCTTGTTCTGTGCTGGAAAACAAAGCAATATTTTCCACTTCATCTCGGCCGCCGCGGCCGCTTACAGAATTATATAAATCTTTAGCTGGCTGAAATTGATCTGCAGCAGTGCTTAAAATTTTATCAATCGGCAAAGCATTCAAAACGCGTTTAAACATATCTCCTTGGTCAGATCCTTCGTTAGCAAAGAAATCAACATAGGCATCATCGTACAATGCAGTATCCTGCAATGGCCAACTGACTCTAAGCCAGCCATCCGATAATTGGTAAGCTGAAAATTTTTCGTTTCCAAATCCTTGCTTACCCCACCAATACGCATACATTCCAGCAGTCCATTTCGGTCCACCTTTAAGTGAAAAATAATCTGTTAAAAGTTCATCTCTTTCAGAGAAAGCTTTGCTTAAAATATTGGTGTAAGTATGATTTCCCAAGCCTCGTTCTAAAGCACTTAAATACATTTGTTCAGTATTACGCAAAGGCTCCCAAGCAGCAGTCATGACTGCACGTTTAGTAGTTGTTCGTGCAGCAAAATCTTCCGGAGTTAATTCCAAACCTTTTCGATACCCTCCGACAAATACATCTCCACGAGTTCCCAATTTGTCTTTTAAGAAAGGAGTCATTTCGGGGTCCATTTTCATTAATTCTCCTTTGTCTGTAGCAATAAACTTTTCAGTAAATCTTGGAGGATGTCTTAAAATATCTCTAGCTCTTGCATTGTCGACTCGTTTAATTGGATCAGGCTCGTACAAGATTAAGTTTTTGCCTGCACTTTCATATTGTTCTACTCCAGTTCCTCCAGTTTGCCAATCTCCGCCAAAGTGTCCGTCTTTCCAAAATTTTCCTTCCAATTGATTCCATTGAGCTGGGTCTCTATATAACGGAATGTAAACATCTTGGTCTTTGAGCTTGACAAAATATTTATAAAATTGCGCACTTTCATCTTTTTGATAAACCCATTCACCCATATCCAATCGAACCAAAGAATCCCAGCCACGCAAAGATTTAGTTAAAGCTTTCGAGTATTCAATTCTAGCGGCAATTTCTTGCGCACTTCCATACCCGAATTGTTTTAAGGTTGTTTCATAGCTTCGTTTTCCAATTAAAGCAATTCCGCCTTGCGTTCTGGCAGTATCTCTCAATAAACTCAAATAATCAAAAAATGCTTTCTGCACTGACTTGGGTTGTTTTTGAATTTCTGCCAAAATTCCGCCTTCCGAAGTAAATTCTTTGTAAAACCATTGACGAAAGCTTGTTCCTTTTGAAATCAAGTATCCATCAGTCCATTCATGCGGTTCAAATAATGAATTGTTAAATTTTCCAAAATTAGGATATTCCCGCAAATATTGATATAGTTTTGCAGAACGTTTGTTGGCTAAAAATTGAGTCAATGGATTCTCGCTGGTTGGATCGTATAATTTAGAGCGAATTTTATCCATGACTTGTCTATAGGGCGCGGACCAAGGCCAGATTCCAGACTGAACTGTATTTTCTCCGCCGGCTGAAGCAAAATTAAATAATTTTTTTGCACGAAACCATAAAGTGGGCAAGCCAGTGCTTAATACTTGTTCTGCGGAAAAATAAGAATTAAAATATTTGTCAAACATAGAATACGTTGAAATAATACAATCCGTACCTGAACCAGAACACGTAGTTTGGAATTGAGAATTAAATTTTTCAGTTAAAATTGAATTCAAAATTGGACTATCCGTAGAACGCTTGTAGGTTTCTAAAGTAACTGAATCCGCATCTCCAGATTCAACTAAATTTTGCTGAAAAGAATTCTGCGCAGAATCAGGCAAACCAAACAATTTTCTTAATTTAGAATGATCGTCTTCAGTGAAAGTTTCAAAACCATTTTCATCCAAGCCTAAATATTTTTCTGCACTGGCTGGCAATAAAACTCGGCCGAATGTTTTAGCTGTATCTTTCAAAGTTTGTCCTAAAGGTTTAAAGTCTGAAACAATTCCAGTTCCAGAATTTCTGTATTTTAATCTGGTTTCATCCATCCAGCAAGATAAAGCATTATAGTCTTCAATACTTTCAGCAACTGGACATCGGCCGACTCGCAAAGAATCTTCTAAAATTACTCCAAAAGAATAAGCTCCTTTAATTCCGGAATTCAGCCATTGCTGTAATTCTAAAGCAGAAAATTTTTGGTCCGGCATTTCTTGCTTTAATGCTTTTCCTGTTTTGGGATCAATTACATCAAAAATTTCTGAATTTTCTAAAGTATCTCGGTTCGTATTCGCTGGCTGGCCTGAACCAATTTGGTTTCCTAAAAAACCTTGATTCAATAAATCCATAAAACGCTGAACATCTTGCGGATTATTCGGCATAGTTCTGCAGGCAAACTGTGCACCCACAGGAGTATTCACTGCAACAGGTTGAGTAGTTCCAGTACCTGTGCCTGTTGTTCCAGTTCCTTGCGCAAAAACTGAAGCTGGTAAACTGGATAAAATTAAAAACAGCAAAAGAAAACAAATAACTTTAGTGCGTAACAAAGGCAATGAGTCGTAATTAATAAGTCCAATATTCTTAATATTATTCACTGGTTCACGACTCATTGGAACAGAGCTGTTCATATTATAGTATATAATATATTCTTCTTTTTAAACAAAACTCATTAGTAAAAGTAAAGCATATAGACAATGCCTAAAAAGGCAAATTTGAAGACAAAAAAGAACAAAAACGCAAAAACCAAGGTACTCACCCAGCAAGCTAAAAACAAGCCTAAAGTAGTATTTTTGGTTTTGCGCTCCATCCAAGGTTTAGCTAAAGAACCCAATAATAAAAACGGCAGCAAAATTAAAGAAATTGCAATTGAAGTTATAATAATTTTAGCAATGGATGTTATGGCAATCAAAAAATAATCATACAAAGTCGGCTGAAAAAATTCAGGTGCTTTCTGCAAGTTTAAAGATTCAGCCCAAACTTGAGAATACATGGGTACAGCATATGCAATAATTAAAAGCAATGCTGAAAATAAAAAAATTGTTAAAAATGAACTGGAAGCCCATTTTAGTTTAAAGCGTGCTTGAAGTTTTCCGCGAACCTTTAAACCCAGCCAAGCCGCAATAAATATTGGAATGGATATAATCAAACTTCCTTTCAGCAAATCAAAAACTGAA
>JAUSKK010000045.1 GCA_030649345.1 Candidatus Iainarchaeum sp.
AATACCCAAGTTGTTGGTTTACGGAATAGCTGGTTTTTGGGTAAAAAAAGCAAAGTAAAAAATGTCCGTATCTTCGCTTTACAGAATTTGCCTTAAAGCTATTTTTCTGATCAAATATCCACTCAAATCTGCTGAGTGGATAATACAATTCTTCTTTGTCCGATTTATAAAAATAATATTCTATAACTGATTCAGGTCTGTTAAAATAAAAGTTTCTAACCGTTCTGGATGTTGGATTCAAGGTATCACCAGATTTTTTCTGTGCATTTAAGTATCTCACCAACGCGTATTTAATACATATGGAATCATCACTGGAAATTCGAATAATTAAGGAGTTGCAAAAAGAAAATTTTTTGCATGTTTGTGAATTAGCTAGACGATTAACTGTTGACAAATCAACAGTAAGTATTATCAGTCGTGAACTTATCAGAAAAAAATTATTAGAAGCAAAGTGGGTTGGAACTGTTAAACTGTTAAAAATTAAAAAACGGTGTGCCAAATGAAAAAACTTGTGCTAACTGAGGGATCAAAATGGGATATTTTAAAACATGAGTTTTGTGATCTTAAAAAAATTACAATAACTGATTTAAAATTTGATAAATAAAAAAAGAAAGGGGCAAAAGCCCAAAGGAGATATATTATGACAACTAAAGTAACTGAAGGTGTAGTATTTAAGACTTCCCGAAAAGGCGGTGAAGCGGCTTACCATGTATTGAAACGACTCGAAGTCGAAACTATTCCATCTCTTCTTTCAAAACAAAGAAACTGTGCAGAATTGTTAATTGAGCTTTCTTTTCGTGTAACCGTTCTTTCTGAAAAAATTCAAAATTTAGAGAGGCGGTTGAAATGAGTGAGAATTATTTCGAAAGCTTCACACAAGAAACCAAAAAGGAGGGATCCAGTATTGCAGAAAATGGTGATGTTTTACGATTCCAATTAGAGCAACTTGAAAAACTTCATAAAGGAGACGAACTTCTAGCTTGTGGACTGATTTTATCTGCCGTAACCTCTTTAGCTAAAACCGACCAACTTCACTATTATTTGGTTGGAAAATCCGGTAAAGGAAAATCGCACTTAACAGGTAATGTTTTGAAACTTTTACATCCAAATAGATTTTTTAGATTGTCAAGTCTCTCAGCCAAATCTTTGTTTTATGCCAACAAAGAAATTTCACTTAATGGTAAAATCATTTGTGTAGACGAAATGGATGGCTCAAAGGATTCAGTTGCTTTGCTACGCTCCTTAACAGGCGCTTCGAGTCAAGGTCGTGCTACGAGTCATTGGACTGTGGATAATGAAAAAAAATCTATGCGTTTAGAGATTCAAGGCAAACAAGTTGTTTGGTTAAACTCTGTTGAACCATTGCGTGATGACCAATTGCTTAATCGTTTTATTGTTGGCAATCCTGATGAGAGTCACTTCCAAGATAAGGCGGTTTATGAATATCAAAAGCAGCGTTATGGGTTTGGCGTCGAATCAAATAGTGACTTAGATTTTTCATTAGCTCAGTGTGTAATGGAAGAAGTTTTAAGTGATGAGTATTCAGTTGTTATTCCTTTCATCCAGCAATTAAAATTTGATTGGATTTCTAACCGGAGAAATTTTCCTTTGTTTTGCACAATTTTGAAAGCTTTGGCTTTAATCGATACCAACCAACGTCCTACAATTGGGCTGATTGTATTTGCAACAAAATATGATTTTGAACGAGCAAAGATTATTTGGGAGCATTCTCTGGAACATCAGAAGACTCAAGCTAGTTCTTCTGCGTTAGAGTTATTGCGAACTATTCCAACTAATCAATTAGATGCAGTTGACAAACAATGGATTGCAGATGAACTTGGTTGGAGTTCAAGTCAGGCCTATAAAATGGCAACTGAACTTTACGAAGCTGGACTAATTAATTCGGTTAAAGTTGATAGAAAATATGTCTATTGGAAATCGATCTCTGATAAGTCTTCTGAATTCGGAATAAGAGTTAATTGGCAAGAATTTGACTTAGAACAACTAAAAAATGCATTTAATTTATCTCGGATTGACTTTTCAGGTATTGACTTACTTAAGTGGTATAGCCAAATTACTGAAGATTGTTCTGAGAAGCTGAAATTCTATCAGAATTTGCAAGAAGCCGCGTTAATGAGGCGTAAACCTAAGGAAACAAAGCAAACAGCTCTGAATCAGAGTTCATCAGAGAAGGAGAATTAACATGAAAAGCAAAATTTGCCCAAGTTGTCACAAGCGATGCTATTATGTGACTTCAGTTTATGGAAATAAAGTTTGTGTTTTATGTGCTGAACTTGAACAAGAAATTTATGACAAACAAAGCAGGCTGGTTTAATGAAAGGAATTCGTGTAATGAAAACTTTTCGATTACATCCGTTGAGTTTAGAACTTCTTGAAAAAATTCAGGCTCAAACAGGTAAAACGAAAACGGAGATACTTGAAGATGCACTTTCATGGTATGACTTAACTGGTCAGACTTTACAGGTTTATCAAATTAGACAGACAAAACGACAAAACCAAAAGAACCTGGGTGTAAATACACGATTTGGCGTAGAGTCAGTGACTAAAATTTGATGAGTGTGGCAAAAAAAACGTTAAATTTTGTTTTACTTAGTTAACAAATTTCAATTAACTTAAGAGGTGATAAAAATGAATTATGATATCGGTGTTTTTTCAAAAGATAAGTATTACGCAATGTGCACTTATTCTAAGCTGAAACGAGTATTGGTAATCTTTCCCTTTTTGAAGGATAAAAAATGGGAAAAAGTTCCAGAAACTTATAATAAACAAGCGCCAGATTTTGAGTATTTTTTTAACTTGGATTTTAATGCATTTTTGTTTTGTGAACTTTCAGAGTCCGATTATGAAAAAATATCTGGAAGAAAGCCAGATCATAACTGGCAAGATTGCATTTTTTTGAATCCAATGACTTAAAAAGTAGGTTTTTTACTGATGCACACTCCGTGCACTAAGTGTGCTCTTTAATATCTCACTAAAAATACCTTTAAAGTTATTTAATTGAGGTTCTGTTTCAAAATGCGTCAAAATCAATATGTCTGCATATGTACTGTGTGGTCCTTGTTCAATTAACACATATTGCACTTTACCAAAAATCTTCTGTGGCTAATACTTCATCGGTTGGTGAAATTGCAACACCAATACCTTCTTTGTCGTAATCATTGTTTAGGATATTTGCTCTGTGGCCTGGGCTGTTCATCCAGCCGTTTACAATTGATGCAGCGATTTCGTCCGTTGTTTGCCAAGCGTGTGAAGTTTCGATTCCGTTGATGTACTCGGTGGATGTATAGAGGTTATTTTGTGCAATATTTTCAGCTATTCCATCAGAGTACCATCCGCCAGAGAGGTTTTTGTGGGTGTTGTAGCCTGCTGCTTTAGCTCTAGCTGTAGGGTCCTGCCCTCGCAAGTTTTCATGTTCAAAGAAATTATTTAGGGCCATATCTTGACTATGTGCTCTGGCAATATCTGCAAGTTTTTGATCATATTCAAGTGCCTTAAGCCCGTTAGCTTGTCGAGCTGCATTAATATGTTGATGTATTTCAAGTTCTAATTCAGATATATTTGGTTTGGAAAGATCTACACAATTTTCGTTTATATTTTTTATCGAATCACTAAATGGACAACCACATAAACTTGCTTTGTTTATTAAATTTCCATTTTCACAAAATTGTGGTTTGTTTGTGCTACAATATTCATATTCTGTTCCATCATCACATCTTTTAATTATTTGGCATTGCCCTTGCAGTATTTTGTAATTTGTTGGACAGTTAAAAAAATTTGAATTAATTGTTGGTTCTTCCATTGAAATAAATTGAATTGGGTCTAATTCAATAGTTATGCATTGCGGTGATTGTATTAAATTAAATTTTGCACATAATAAAATTGTATCTTCTTTGGTGCTATATTTGTTTTGATTAATTGATATCGTTTCAAAATTTCGAATAGGGATATTTTCTTGGATTATACAAAGGCCTTTTGAACTGCAGTTTAAATCTTGAATTTTTTTCCCTTCTTTTGTTTCCAAGTAAACTAATTGTGCTGGTTTATTTAGGGTATATGCAAGTCTTAATTTTGCTGAAAGAGGAAACGTATTATCTACTCTGAATAAACTGCTTTGAGTAACATTAAGATCTGAAGATTGATTTGAATCACTAGTTGTTTGCTGGATTGATTGGATAACTGAATTTATTAAACTTGGGTCTTGAATCCAAATTAGCCCAACTAATGATATTACAAGCAGTACCACTATAATGGCCACTGATGTAATTGAAATATTTGCTACAACTGGGCTATTTGATTCTGTTATAGCATTCTTGAACTTTTTTCTTTTAAAATCGTAATTTAATGTTTTTTCCCATCTTACCAATTCAGCTTCTTTTTCTTTTTCTTTAAAAATAGCATATTCATAACAACTGTGCCCTGGTTTGCGCATTTCATCAAAGTCATCAGATGATCTATGCTTTATTGACTTTATGATTGGTTTTTTTGGTTTAGTATGTTCTTTGCAAAATTTCCGTTTGCAATATTTGCATGTTTGATTACATGTTTTTTTACAAGAATAATATTGGCATTCATTTGAGTCTACTTCGTTTCTAGTTTTGTTTTCATTTTGTTGCTCTCGTTCTTTTGCACGTTTGTAAGCATCTTCAATTTTTTTTATTTCTTCCTCGGTCAATCTAGTCTTAGACTCGTCTCCGTCACTAACAAAATCGATTGTACCTCCAGTATTTCTCCTTTCCCTTAAAGACATAACAATATTAAGTAAAGTTAATTTTAATGTTTTTCCATTATTGTCTATTCTTTTAGTTATTCTTTGCCGGTCACTTTCGGACACACGCAGAACACTTAGAAATGACAAACTAGTGCTTTAAAAGTTGTCTAAATTCAAAAATGTCCGATAATTGATGTGTGTACATATATACTAGTGAAACAAGTTCGGACTACTATTACGTATATTGAATTCAGTTAGTACTAGGGGGAGCTGTGACTTGGTTAGTTTTGAAAAACTGGTAACCTAAACATTTTTGTTTCATCACATTCAGGTAATTCACTACAAATTGAGTCTGCGATAATGTCTGTTGTTGCAATAAATCCAATATAATATTTTAAGTTAGTATTTGTATTTCTAATTTGGTACGATGCTGCATATAATCCATATGATTTTGCTGGCAGTACTACTGAAAATGGAATTAAATTTCCAAGACATTTGTATAATTTGTCGATATTTTCTTCACCAATAACTAAGATTCCGTGGTCAGCTAAATCGGATGGTGTGTTGTAATAAGCAATTACTGCGACATTTTTTTCTTCAGCGCATGTAATAAAATTTGTCATTGCAAACGCAATAGGTACACGAAATGGAGCAATTACTGGTGCTGCAGAGGCTAAACTGTTTGTAATTATGCCTGAAATAACTGGCGCTCCTTTTCCCAATATATCTTTGTCAACATTGTAATTTTCGATATCTGGAACTAAACTGCGTGCATCGGTATCATTTGGCAATTCAACATTCTTGATTTCTTTATCTAAACAACCAGTAATTAGTATAAAAAAAAGTAATAAACTGACAAAGGCATAGTTGCTTTTCATACACATATTTTTAACTAAAACACTTTAAAAGGTTGCTGTAACCATTCCAGCTAAGAGTTAAATCATCTTTTTGTTTAATCAAATTATGTGGATTTAGATAACCTATTGAGTAATTATATTTCAATTGAGCACAAACATTTGGGCTTGATTGTAAATCACTAAAAAGCCAATAACCTAAAGTAATACTTATGTCACCTTCGTCTGCATCTTCTAAAACGGTTATGCCTGATGAAGTTCTAATAATTTCAAAATCTTTATGACGGTCAGTAACATATAGATTTATTTTTGATCCTTCTCTGAGTTCTAACACTTCAGAAAAATTATTGAATAGATATTCAACTTCTTGTTTTAAAGTAATTTGTTGTGGTTCAACATATCCGCAGTTAGCACTATTTTCTTCAGTGGTTATGTTCCCTTGGCATTGATTGTTTACGCAATAATAAGTTGTTAGGTTTTTTGTTGTTCCTTGGCAACTAGTAGTATTTCTTGCTTGACACTCTTGTATGTTGCAGATTGTTTGTATTGATTCAGGTTCTGTTTGAGGTTGTGTGACTTGATTTGTTTGCAAGCCCTGATTTTGTGGAATGTTCAAACAACCTGATTCATTACATTCATCCGCGGTTGTTGAATTATGATCGTCACAATTAATAAAATTACAAATACTTTCGTTATTGCATAATTCTTGATTTTTTTGAACTGGCAAATATTTAATTTCTTTTTTTGTTTTTGTTTCTTGATGACACTCTTGCCTACTGCCAGGTCTTGTTTTTGTTACTTGATTACACACTTCTTTTTCAGGCGGTATAACCTCAACAGTTATGCTTGGAAATTCAGCTAAACATTCACCACTATACGTTGCCAAAAAAGTTTCGTTAACTTGAGGAAGTATATTTTTACTAACTGCTTTTAACTCATTTTTTACTTTACTTCTAAAATAGAAGTTTACTGTAAAAACTCCATTTTTTTCCAGATCGTGATTTTTGACACTAATCGTTGAATCAATCTTACAACCTTCAAATAATACCAAATATGATTTATTGTTTAATTGCCCCAGCGAATATGATAATCTCTCATTATGGCATTCTGTTTCTTCATATATTTCAGTATATGAAATTGTGTTACAAACATTTTCATCATATTGCGTTTCAATTTCGGTTGGTTCCAACCCAATATATTGTGTGTCCTCACAAGGGTCAATATCAGGTACTGGAATTGAACTAATTGGCATTTCTTGCATTTGAGTATTAGCTGAACTTGGATTAGCATTATTTGTATTCGTTTGATCATTAGTTTGATTTATTTCTGTTTGAGTATCTAGTCCATTTGTACAGCCTAATAAAAAAATTGTTAATAAAATTAGTGCATTTTTATTCATTTTTTATCAATAACTTTATCTTAGTTAGATTAATTAATATCTTTTATTACTGCTATTTTGTCACTTTAAACACCGTCAACAAACAAGTTCGAAGTACTATTGCGTATGTTACAATCAGTTAGTACTAGTACTAGAAGAGAGTGTAGTCTTTAATTTTTTTGAAAAACAATATGCTTCTTTCGTTATTTTTTACTGCACGCAATGCAAACAAATTTTTCCGTGTTGAAACAGTTACTTTCAACCCATTTCTTGAATACTGAACCTTCCTTCTTTTCTTTGCAAACATATTTGGAACAAGACAAACACTGAACCATTTTAACATCGTCTTCGTTATAGTGTGTGCCACAGCAGTCACAAATAACTCTAAATGAATCATCTACACTAGGTCCTGTCTTAGTAGCTTTTTTGTGTCCATGTATTGCGTTTTCAATTGTAGCAGCCCAAGCATCTCGCTTATCAATTATTACACTAAATATTTGAGCTTCTGGTCCAAATAAAGCTCCAGTTAAACCTTTAGATTGAACTTGTCTTGAAATGCTTTTTACGTGAATAACCATTTCAGCTTTTTTATCTTCTTTTTGGCCAAACGCAGATGCGAGAACATCTCCAAATCCTATCTTTGCTGGTGTTTCAAGTTTTGTGATTGTGTTTAGTGGCAATTTAATCCAGTTTACTGCAAGTCCTGTAATTTCTCCTTTTCCACTTTTTAGTTCTTGAAGGTTTCCTGTAAATAAGCTTAAAAAAATTAAATGTTTATTTGTCAAATAAACCTTTGCAAAACTAGTATCTGGTTTTTCACGACCAACCCAAGACCAAAAACCCATTCCGGTTTTTGAATATAGTTGGCAAATATCTGAAGATTCTTGTAAAAGTTTTTCATCATCTTCTAATTCTTGAAACAATCCAACTACAGTCATTTAATCATCTTCTTCGTCATTGATTTCTAATTTATATGTGCCTTCTAATTTAAATTTTACATCGATTTCGGCTTTACCTGAAAATATTTCAATACAATATTTTTGACTCAAAAGACTTGAAAAACCTTCCTTTTGAGTTGATTTGAACTTTTCAGGATCTGAATCGGATTTGCATTCTACAAACTTAATTTCGTCTTTATTTATGCAAATAAAATCTGGAGCGCCTGCGACTTCTTCTGAAAAAATGTTTTCAAGTTCTTTTGCAAAGTCGGGTCTTAAAACAAAATTACATGCATTGAATACTCCTTTGGCATTATAAATATTTATACTAGGACCACCTTGCAAAATAAGTTTCACCACGTGATACCCTTTTTTTTCATAATATTTCCTAGCAAGATACTCTATAAAATCACCACGCATACAATTTTTTTTTGCATGAAGTTCGTTATCTGTGAGTTTAAGATTATTAATCTTTTTCAGTTTACTTAAATTTATCTCAAAATCTTCGTCATCACAATCCCAATCTACTTCACTGTCCCGTCTGCATGGTCCACACAAATCAACAGTGTCTTCACAGGCACTGCACGCTTCTATTTCATCTGTCATTTTACCATCTCCTTATTTTTTCTCAACAAATCTTTGAAAATGTTGATTAATTATTTTCTTTTTGTTCGGTATTTTTAAACTAAATGGGAAGTGAATGTTTGCAAAATAATTGCGACATTCTGATAAAAATCTTGTTGAACAGTATGTTTCTTTATATGGATAAAAAAAATTAGATAAAGTAGTTCTCTTATGATTTTCTTTTAGTGTGAGAAATTGGTCATACTGATATCCAATATGTTCAATAAAACTCTGACAAATTTTGTTAAACGTATAGCCATTAAGCGTTCCGCTAAAAGAATCATAGAGTGGCTTAATTTCATTTAACAATTCTTGAGAATATTTTTTTGTTTCATCACTTGCAAATTCACACACATATGAACAATAATGTTGAAATTCATCAAAAATAAATTTATGGATTTTTTCATCAGTTTCACAAAAAGAAATTTTTTTTTCTTTTTGATTAAGTGTAGTTATGATGTGATTTGCAACTGCAATTGCATTGCATTCATAATATGGCACATTTCCATCTTTATATTCTGAATTTTTTACAAGTTGAGGGTCTGTTTTGGCCATTATCTGTTTAATGAAAAAAGTGTATGCATTGCGAGACCTTTCTTTGCTTGTTTTTGGATTATATAATTTTTCTAGTGATTCTAAGTATTCCTTTAATTGGGGGCTGCTAAGTCCACTAGGCAAACCTTTTGGAATTAGATGCCAAGTTGGAGTTGTCTTAATTAAGATTCTCAACAGAATCAGAGTGTATACTGGGTTGTCCTGAATATTCTTTTTTAATCTCATAACGATATCTTATCAAGAATGATTTTTAAAGTAAGCTGTTTGACCAAATGACTTACTTTCTATTCAATCAATTCAATTGAGCTGTTTGTAGGTAATTTGCCAAAAGTTGTTTCAAAAGAAAAATCAAGTTTTTTTGCGCAAATTCCATGTTTGTTTGGTTTTCATAATTGGTTAGAAAATGAAGTTTCAAACAAAATAGACACTGGCCGTGAGCTAGCTTACATTTGTACTGTTTGCAAAAAAGGGAAATATGTTACCATTGGCTGATTAAATGTTTTTTAATTAAGTAACTTGTTTATTGCATCTTTCAATCATTTCATTTATTTGTTGTCTAGAACATTTTGACCCAATTTCAACTGTTATTATTGCTGTACAGTCATTAATCAAAGGACAGTTATCATAATTCATTGGTTCGACAGTTACTTCTGGTTCCGTTTTTGGTTGTGTTTCTTGAGGGTCATCTATCCACTGGCAACTTAAAAATTCCGTACTTGCAATTTCAACAGGAATTGTCCCCGTAGCATATTGGCTGGCTTGTATTAACTCAGTTACTGGCTTAAAAATTATTCGTACATCAAAACGTCGTATTCCTATTATTGTGCCATCTCCTGCGACTACTTTCTTTTGATATTTGTAATAATCTATAAATTCCAGTAGATCTGCATCAAAGTCTGAATGTGCAGGGTAAAAATAATTTACATTCTCTCCTGGGTCATCACCACCTTTTTTGTAAATAAGTCTATTTATTTGCCCTCCGCCATTAGGGTGTAGGTCTATAAACCCCATGCCAGCCGCATCTAACATTGAAAAGCTAGTTCCTAAAACTTCTTTTGCTTTTTCTTCACAGTCATTGTTTATCCTTAGAGTAGTGCATCCGCTCAATAAAATAATCCCTAAAGTAACAATTAAAATGAATTTTATTCTCATATTAACCAACATAATTTAACTAATATTATTTAACAAATCTATCTTATTTTAATCAATTCAATATTTCCTTTTTCATTAAACATTGGTTGCAGTTCAGTTCCTTTTGAATACTTTTTCAATCGCACTAGGTTCTTTGGCAGTGTAATGAAATATTTGCCTTTGCTTTCTTGAATTTTAACCATGTTTTTTTCACTTGTTAATTTTTCATTATTTTACGAGTAATTTCAATAAGTGGTTTTCCTTGATTGAAAAAAGATTTGTGTTTTCGCAGATAATACAAAAATACCACATACCAAACTACTTGGACCAGCGTAACTGCAATTAATTTACCTAAGACTTCACTGTTTCTAATAATATTCTCATATCCAACCATTCCGAAAACTAAAAGTATTGGTAGTAAAATTATTACAGGATTTCCGTACGTATATAATGATGTCACCCAAATCATTCTTTTATTAATGCCCTGTGCAAATGCAATTGAAAAAGCCAAAGTCAGTACTAAAACAAATGCATTGACAAGATACCAAAAACTGGTGTTATATTCACTAGACCTTATTTTAAACAGTTCAATTAATAAGAGAATAATGCCTAAAACGGTAATTAAAAGAATAATGGACAGACTTGTGGGCATTTTATTACTTTCATTCTCACTTTCTTTTTGATCTTCTGGATTCATAGTCTCAATTACCTATTCTACTTAACAATAAACTATAAATAAACTTCGTTAGCTCTATTATATAATCATTTGGTATTCAATACAAGTAATTAGTGTGTTAGTGTTGGATTATTGGGATTGAGCTCGTTCTCTGCGATTTCTTTTTTTTATTTCTTTTTCATTAATTGTTTGAAGATTTCTTGTTTGTTTTCTTCTATCGCTAGTTGTATTTCTTGGGCTCTTTTTTGCAGGCAAGTGTAAATAAATTTGCTGAATTGGATGTATTGTTTGGATAACTGCAATCTTTCCAATAGAATAATATAAGATTCACGGTTTTCAAGATTGATAATAGTTCGCGGATATCCTTTTTCTTGAAGAATTAAATTCATTATTTCTCGTCCAGTTCTTCCATTGCCGTCACTGAAAGGATGTATTTCTTCAAATTTTACATGAAACACTGCAGCCAATTCAACAGGATGCATTTTTTCTTTATTTTCTTTAAACCAGTCCATTAATTTTTTGGCTTCTTTTACTGCAGTTTCTGCATTCGGCGGCCGTATCTTGGATCCTGTTATAAACATAGGTCCGCTTCGGTATCTGCCTGGGCCTTTGTCTGGAAATCCATCCATAATGACTGCGTGTATTTTTTTGAGTAATCGTTCTGTTATTTTTGGTTTTTTTTCTGATACTTGCTGTGTTTTTTTCATGTTTTGAACTTCTTTGATTTCATCAATGTTTTTTCCTGAACTGCTTGCATTTTTAGTCAGAATGATCGAAGCTTCCTGCAGGCTTACGGAATTTCCTTCTACTGAAGTACTTCCTTGAGCATAGCGTACAAATTCATCTTCATCGAATGAACTAAAGCTTTCGGAAAAAAATGTTTTAAACAATTGATAATTGTATTTTAAAGTCTCCAATTCAATTAGTTCTAATACTGAAAGTGTTTTTGGTTTAAATTTTTTAAATGTTGTTTGTGCTTGTTCCAATATCGTTTTTCTTTTTACTTCCTCAAAAGCATTTGCAATATTTTTATTTAAATTTTCTTTGTTTCCAATAAAAACACTGATTCGTTTTTGTTTTGCCATTTCTTCCAGATAATAATATTGTGTTCCTTTGACTTTGCGTTTGGCTAAAAACATACTAATTAGTTATAACAAAATATTTAAAAATACGTTGTTTTCACAAAAACATGTGATAACCGTATTTAAGTGCTTTTTTCAAGACTTGCATATCTTTAAATTCTGGTTTTGTTCTTAGTTTTGGTAATGCGTAAGTTTCAATTGTTTAAATCTCGTAGAATGACTCGAGTTCATGTAGCAGTTACGAATGCTTCTACAAATCAACTGGTTTATAGTGATGTAGAACGCAGACAAAAACGTTCTATGCCTAAATCTTTGAAAGGCATTGAGCGAAGAAAGCCTTCTTTTTTATTTCGAACTAAACGTAAACCAATTAATGTTCGTGCTGTGGGTGTAGTGGAAACTGAAAAATTAAAACATGAATTGGTTGAAAAAATTAAAAGATCTGGCCAGCAATTTACTTCAGTGGTTGCAATTTCGCGCGGAGGTCTAGCAGCAGGGCAAGAATTAGCCGATGCTTTAGGTCTTCCTTTGGTTATTATTGGATATAAAAGTTATGAAACTGGAAAAACGTATCGCTTGAAAGGAAAAAGACCGCCGATTAGTTTTGCAGTGAAAGGAAAACTAGGCAGTACTCCTTTATTGGTGGATGATTTAACTGAACACGGAGATACTCTGGTAAATACAAAAGAAGTATTATTGAAAAAGCGCGGAGTTAAAAAAGTTCGAACTGCTGCATTGTTCATCAAAGATCATACGCCTCAGAATCGCAGGCCTGATTTTTTTGTTCGACAAACAAGAGACTGGCTAGTGTTTCCTTGGGAGAAACGAGAATTTGAAAAATTATTAAATGCACCCAAGCCTCAAAAAGTTATTTTTAGGAAATAATTTTTTTATTTTCTAGTCTTTCTCGCTTGTTCTAGTTGTAGTAAAAAGTTTGAAATCGTTCTCGCTAATTCTTCTGCTGTTAATTGTGAGTGTGTTAATGCAATTTCGTTGGCCCATTTTTCTTCTTCTATGGATAGTTCGCGTTTTTGTTGACTGACTAATATTTGTTTTGCTTTAGGCAATTTCGTAGTTAGATTTAGAAATCCTTTGGCTAAATTAGCTGGATTGCTTTTACGGTTAGCCCAAGCTAATTCAGCTAAAAAATAATGTTCTTGTTTAGTAAGCTCTCGGTTTAGTTGACCTGAAACTAAATCTACGGTTTTTTTTGCTGCACGTCCGCGATTCAAAGCTCTAGCCACAACTTCTCGTGCACTTAATGCAGGTTGTCTTTCCATAATGTGAGTAATCAAATGAGTTTCTTCAAAAGTCAAAGAACGCTTAATTATTCTTTGAGCTAAACCATACGGATTTCCAGGAATTCGTTTTTGTCCCATAGGCATAGCTGGATGACTGGAACCGCCGCTATGATCTTTTTGTTTTCGTGCCTTCAAAGAAACTGTTCGTTTTTCTAGCATTACATATATTTCAGAATTCGTTTACTTAATTCTTTTGCTTGCTTTTAATCCTTGATCATTTTTTGGCTTCTTGCAGAAATATAATTCATTACAATTGTTTGTTCTTGGTTCCATTTTTCATTGGAAGTATTCCATTTTTTTCCGTTTTCAAATCGGACCACATAAAATTCTTGTTCTTGTCCTGAATGTTTTTCAATTTGTTGAATTTCATTCCACGAATAATATTTTGTTTCTAAATCCAAGCCAGTGTTTAAATAAATTCCTTCTGAACTGATGCTGGCATGGCTTTGAAATCCAATGAATAAAACAGGCATGGCTATAATCAGTGAAATTATACTGATCCAATGATAGACTTTTCGAGTTTGCATTTTCACATATTCTGTATTGTAATAATACTGCCAGTATTTTTTTCCAAACACTAAATTAACCAAGAATTCTATAATCCATCCGCTGGTTCCCAAAGCAATTAAAAATCCTGCTAAAAATAATTCTCCTTGGGGATTGCTGGCAAACAAAACAGTTGCTGGTAATGTAAAAAATGAATCTTTGATGCTGGAAAAAATAAAGTAAATAATGCTGGCTTCAATTAAAACAAAAACAATGCTGGCTAAATCAATCCATTTTGTGTATTTTTCAAATTTTTCTTCCAATTCTGCAAATTCTTTGGCTGAAATTTTTTCCGGCTTAAATTGCCTGCGCAAATAATGCAAGCTGGCAAAAACGCAGAATAAAATAAAAGAATAAATCAAAGCCGTGTTTGCAAATGCAGTAATAACCAGCAGGCCTGCCAGAATAATAAATGCAATTAGTTTCAATCCATTGTGTGCTTTCATGCTAATCTTATGCTTTTTTGGGTTTTAAGCTTATCTTTAAGCACATGTTTTTATACCCAAAAATCCATATTTTGTGGATGAATTTAAATTTTGTTCCAAAATTTAAAAATTTTAAAACGCTAGAGGCGTTTTAAATGAATTTCAAAATTGTTATTCCGATCTTTTTCTTATTTTTAATCTTTGGCTGTACTGTAGATATTGAAGGTTTTGTAAAAGAATTGCCTCAAGTTAAATCTTTTTTGGCGGATTATCCGAATGCAGATATTAAGGTTTCTTTGCTGGATGAAAATATTGTCCGCGAACGCATTGATCAATTAGAAGATGCCTGTGGTTTTCCTCCGCCCATTAAAGATTATTATTTTGTCACAGTAGAAGATCCACCGGAAACTATTTACGTTCTTTTAACCAGGGATACGGAAGTTCAATGCTTGGTTCGTTTTGGTTCAGGCAATCCAGCTCCAGATGTAGATACTACTGAAAGTTCAACACCAGACACTTCAGTTAGCACAACTTCTAGCACAACCACAGATTCAGATACTACAACTACTGATTCGGATACTTCTACTTCCAGTACAACTACAACTTCAAGTACTGACTCTGATTCAACAGGAACTCCAATTGGATATGTGACTGGAACCATGACAGATGAGCAAGGCAATCCAGTGCAAGGAGTTGTTTACTTGGTTGAATTGGATGGAGCGAATTGGGATCATGTAATTGCTGAAAGTTTAACTGGTTCAGAAGAAAATTCACCTCGTGCTGATGGATCTTTTGAATTAATGGATGTAGAGCCCGGCATTTACAGAATTCTTGCCTTATCGGATACCAAGGCATTGTTTTCACAAATTATTAATATTTCTGAAGTTCCTTTTGTGTTTAATCCTTCTATGATTGAAGGAGTTCCTGTAACCATTCAAGTAATGGATTCAAGTAATCCTGTTGAAACTGCAGACATTCGTTTTATTCAAGACGGTTTATTGATCTGGTCTGCAAAAACAGACAGTCGAGGAATTTATGATGTGCCTGAATTAAGTACAGGTCATTATGAATTGTTAGCCAGCAAGTCTGATGCTTTGACTGGTCCTGTTTTTGCTTTTGCTGAATTGGATGTTCCGCAGACAACTTCGAAAACTTTGCAGTTTCCTTCCTTGAATGCTTCAGTAATTGTTTCAGTTAAAGATTCTAGCACAGGCGAAATTATTTCAGACTCTAGTGTTGAATTAAGATTAAAGAGCCGTTATTCATTTGCTCACAAAATTGTTTCCAGTTCAGGCGAATACGCTTTTACTGGTTTGCCTGCAGCTGAATATGAATTGCTGGCAACAGCTTTGGGTTACGAAGATTCTAGTCAAATGATTCAATTGAATAATCAAGCTGAAGAAAGTATTGAAATTCGAATGGTGAGACAATGAATCCCAAAATTTTAATTATATTGATTCTTTTAGTTTTTACATTGTCTGTTTTTGCAGATGAATATATTGATGCAGAAAAAGAAGATCCTTACATGGGTTCAGATAATGCAGTCAATGGTTTTTATGGTGGGCAAAAAGTAGATTTTGAAATCTCTTTTGAAAATATTCAGTGGACTAGCAATGCTTGTTCTCCTGATGGTCCAGTAGTTACTGGTGTTTCTTTAGATGTAGTGTATTGGTGGGAAAGATATCCTCATTCTTGGGCTGGAAGAAGAGACTGGACTCAGCTTCCTGGATCCGATGAAACCGATGGCCCGGATTTTGCCACTGTTTTTATTTCAGGCCCATATATTTTGGATGTACTTAGCAGTGATTCTGGAACTTTAGATGGTGGATTGCAGGGAATTAAATTTGACAACATTCCAGAAGACCAAGAAAAGAATACACGTCATTTGGTTTTAAAACTTCAGCCACGCGAACCTTATACTTGCTGTGAACCAGTGCCTCCCTTGGAAGTAGTAACTCAATATTTCCATAGCTATGATGGAAGCCCCCAGATTTCTTCTGGAAACAATTTAGATGTTAGTGCTAGTTTTCCTTGGGGTGTTTCTGTAGGCGGAACTATTTATTTTTCTAACAATTATATTTGGCACAAAGATGCTCAAGAAACTATAACCAATCCTGAAGGTCAAACGTGCGACAATATTTTATTAGGAACTTCCGATAAGTGTATTTGCACAGAACGCCAAACAGGATACAATGCTGATTCAGGAGATTCTAGTTCTTCATCTCTGTGTTCAGATATTTTCAGAAGCAATACAACCAGTGAAGTATGCAGTTTAGCTGAACAAAGAACTGCTTGTGTGACTCAAGTTCAGTCGTGTATGAATGAAAATTCGCAATACAGTGATTTGAATCCAGCAGATATTTGTAGTTCTTTAGGCCAAGCTTGTGCTGAAAGTTCTACTGCCCGAACTGCGGAGCCTTCAGAAATAGAGAAAGCAAAACAATTATTTTCTTTAACTGTTTTGCCTTTTTTTAAAATTTAATTTCTGAATTTTTTTAGTTTAATTATTTTCCTTTTCTATTAACTCGTTTGAATCCAGCAAATTCAATGATAT
This sequence comes from Candidatus Iainarchaeum sp., assembly GCA_030649345.1. GTDB lineage: Archaea > Iainarchaeota > Iainarchaeia > Iainarchaeales > 0-14-0-20-34-12 > JAUSKK01. Next base: position 16,794 of record JAUSKK010000045.1, read on the forward strand.
TGAGTTTTCCGAATTTTTTTTCAACTTTATCCAATAACAAATTCATTCCTAAACTATCGGAACTCATATGCCCTGCTACGACTACATTAATGTTTTCAGTTTTGCATTCTTCTACTTGGTCTTTGCTTAAATGCATGGCAATAATGGTACTGATTCCTGCTTGAGCTAATTTTTTGACTCTGCTTTTGTCCAATTCTGTTCCGCCAGTCATATCATAGGTAATTTTTCCAACTTTATTTATTGGAATTCCGTTGAATAAGGTTGGCCCCATTTTGTGTTCTTGAGCCCATCTGTATTCCGGCATTTCATTTAAAATATTTAATATATCCTGCAGTGTTTCTGGTTTTTTTTCTTGCATTAATTTTTTCAAAAACTGGTGCACATGATTGTCTGCAATGGTGTGAAAATTCATAAAGGGTACGTTCAGTAATTTGCAGGCAGTTGGTACTCTGGAATGATTGAATGCATGCAGTCCTTTTCGTACATCATCCAATCTAGGGCGAACCACTGCTTCTGCTTGAGAGATTGGAACACCATCTTCGTTGAGTGTATGAATCTGCATGTCCATAACTCCATGCAGTGCAGCTAAAGCTTTTCCTTCAGGGTGGTGTGCGATTACTGCATCAATTTTTTGGCCTTTTTCTCTTAATCTGTCAGCCAACAACAATTCTGGTACTTCAATGTCTATTCCAATCATGACAGTTTGTACTTTTTTAGTGTCTTCTCCGTATAATATTCGAGTATCATCGTACGGATTTTCTAAGCGTTCTTGGTCAAAAAATTCTTTGTCATTTCCTTTAAGTGCTTGAAAGTCTTCTTTTAATTTTTCTAATTTTTTCTTAATGTCTTTTGCTGGTCTGGGATCTTCTTGAATTCCTTGTTCAACTGCATATTCAAATAATTCTTTCATGCTGGCCATAATTTCACCTTTGTTTTTTTGAATTTAATCATTAACTTTTAAGTTTATTATTAGATACTGAATTATATGATTTGGAGTAATTGTTTCTTAAAGTTTGCTGTTTTGGACTTAATTTATCAATTTTGAATTGTTCGCGCATATTCGGGTGTTACAATTAGTGTTCCGTATTTTAAGGAACAAATTCCCAATTTTCGCAAAAAACGAATTCCTGCTTTTATTTGTTCTCTTGACAAGTTTTCTGTTTTCATTATTGTTGCATAAATTGTTTGCGTGTCTTGAGCTAGTGTGCTTGTGCGTTCTAAAGTTTTTAAGACTCTGCTGGCGGCTATTCTGTACGGTTTGTAAAATCCGTTTGTTTCTGTTATTTGAAGCGTACGGTATACACGGTCATCCAATGCACGTATTCCATTCATGCCTAATTTTTTTAATGCTCGTGTTCTTTGCAGTTCTCCTTTTACTTTAGGATCTTGTCCATTGGCTTGCCATTGTCTGAACAATCGAATGCGTTCAGCTAAAACTGTTTGAACATGCGGTTCTAAATGTCTTGAAATTCTGGGTTTTCGTATCATAGTTACTTATTTTATATGCTTTTTTGCTTTAAATAGTATATTGCGAGGATCTGATAGTGGCTATTCAGCCGGCTTGAGGTTCTTTAAAAAGATCAATTGGCCGGTCCCTTAGTGGGTCCGCAGGTTCGAGTCCTGCTCCTCGCATCCCGGGTGCGGGATGATAGCACGTGCTACTTTCGCATTCGCTTCAGTAGCACTGTACGCGGATGTATCGTGCTTGCATGGTATGATTTATGGGTCCTGCTCCTCGCAATCTTTTGTTTTGATTTAAAATTAGTTTCTGGGCCCAATCCAATAATAGCGCGCAAAAGTTCCATTGCGTCCAGGAATGCTTTCTTTGGTTTCTCGAACTAAATTGTTTCGCTTCAGCCAAGCCATGGTGTATCCAAATACTTCGTTTGGAATATACTCTCCGGTAAGGCGTTCAATTTCTTTTTTAATTTCTGCTCGAAGAATTCCAGGTTTAGTTGTTACACTATTTTGAATTCTTGGCTTTAGTTCATGAAATTGATCGCTGGCCAGTCTTCTTCCTCCACGCAATCTAGGCTGAACTTTTTCAGGCACTATTATTTTAGGTTCAAGTACTGCCGGTTGAATTATGGGTTCTTTTTTGAAATCTCTGACTGGTTTTCTGCGAGGCACTGGTTTTCGTATCATCCTATTCTTTTTTAGGCAACTTCTAATTTTAAATGTTTTCATTCCATTTGTTGAATATGGATTTGTTGGATTTTCATTTTCAGGCTTTAAAATTAAAAGATTTAAAACGAACAGGCTGGATTCAACGCAAAGTTTCCAATCCAGAAACTGTTGCCAGTCATTTATGGGATCTTAGTTTACTGGTTTTAATGCATGCAAAATCTTTAGGCTATAATGAACTCAAATGTTTAAAATTAGCCATTGTTTCAGATTTAGTTGAATCCATTACAGGAGACATAGCAACTCATAAAAAGTTTTTATCTCAAAAAAATTCCTTAAAAAGAAAAGAATTCCAAGAAATCAAAGCAGTGCAAAAGCTGGTTTCCAAAATTAAGAATCTTAAATTAAAAAAAGAAATTCAATTGTTGTGTTTGGATTATGTTCAAAAAAAATCCAAAGAAGCAAAGTTTGTTTCGGATTTAGATAAAGTCGAAGTTTGCTTGCAGGCTTTATATTATGCTAAACATAAGCGTACTCGGAAAAATTTGTTTGAGTTTTTTGAAACCAGTTATTCTAGACTATTTACTTTGGATGGTTTTCGTTTACTGGAAGAAGTGTTTGCTGAGTTTCAAAAATTAAAACGTTAAACCTAAAAGAAAGACTCCGAACAAGATTTGAACCAAGGTTAGCAAGATCCATTGAAGAAAGGCTCCAGTCCAGTTGACTCCGTGCTTGTAGGCTGTTCCAGCACTCCATTTGATGATAAACAAGTTAATGGCCAGTCCAATTGCAAAAAATATAAGGTTTGCCATGCAAATAGTGCACTTTTTGGGTTTAAATTCTTTTCGAGTAGGTATATTTTTAAGTTTAAAGAACTATTATTTGTTACTTTTTTGGAGGGTATTCAATGAATGTAAAAGATTTAAAGCCTAGAGCAGCTGTAGATGAAATTATTTTAACGATTGTTTCCAAAGCAGAGCCTCGTGAATTTGCAACAGAAAAAGCTTCTGGAAAAGTATGCAATTGTGCTGGCAAAGATGACACGGGTGAAGTTAAGCTTACTTTATGGAATGAACAAATCGATGCAGTAAATGAAGGAGACAAAATTAAGATTCAGAACGGCTGGGTTACTGAGTTCCGCGGAGAAAAACAGTTGGGTACTGGAAGAAACGGAACCATTGAAGTAATTCATTAATTTTTGGTGAGATATTGAATGTTCTGATTGCGATTTATGCAAAAACAGAATTTCCCAAAAACATTGCTTTGGCTATTCAAGAAGTGTTTGCAGCCCAAGGCTGGAATGTAAGCATTGAAGAAATTGTTCCAGTTAAAAAATTGAAAGAATTTGAATACGATAAACTGGAATTTGTGCAGTTAAAAAACTCAAACTGTGATGTTTCCAGTTACGATTTGATTGTAATAGGTTCAGGTATTTGGAGTTTTTCGCCCAGCAAAGTATTGCTGTCGTATTTAAAAAAATTGCAAAATACTAAGGATAAAAATTTTGCAGTCTATGTTACCTGTATTTTGTCTGGTAATTCGTTGAAAAAAATTTCCAATATTTTAACTACTCAGGGAGCTAAAGTTGTTGAAACTGTTTCGTTTCGTTCTTTTTTTGAAAATGATAAAAGTAAAATCAAGGAAGCTAAGTTGTTTGCAGATTCTTTGGTTAAAAAATTGAAGCCTTAATTTTCTTTTTTTTCTTCCAGTTGTTCAGTAACTTCTTGAGCTATTTCCATTAAAGTATCTCGTTCGAGTTCTTTGTTTTCTTTTCGTACTGCTCTGACTTTGCGTTTAACTTCTTTGACTGTTTGTTCAATGGTTTCTTCTCCGTACAAGGCTTGAATTTTTGCATTGAGTTCAATCCATTTTTGTTTGTTTTCATTGGCTAAATTTTCATACGTTTTTGGGTCTATTTTGCGTGTCTCAAATTTTTTAACCAATACTTGGTCTTCAATTTGCAGTTGTTCTTTTTGTTTTAATAATTTATTCAATTCTGTTTTTTTTCCTAAAGCAATTTGATTCAATACAATGTTTTCTGGATTTTCTTTTTTGCTGGAAAACGCGTGTTCAATTTGCCCGTCTATTTTAATGAGTTCTCTGTTTTTTTGTTCTACCATTTGTCTGTATTGTGTTTCGGTTAGTTTTCGTTTATAAAAAGCCATTTCTGTGAATTGTATTTCTTTTAAAAGAATTCTTTTTTGTTTAAATAAAGTGTGTACAATGGTTCTGGCTTGCAGTATTTGAAATCCAATAATTAATCCAGTAACTGTTAGAATGCTGAAGGTAAGAATTGGCAGAGTTTGATACAGGGCTAGTGAACTAATTAAAGCTAGGGCTATTAATCCCAATAAAAGTATGGCTTTTTTCCAGTTTCTTTTTTGAGTAATTCGTTTTTGGTATTCTTGGATTTCGCTCATGAATCGTTCATCTAGGCATTATTTTATTGTGGAATTTGTATGCGTAACAAATTATACGTCATGAAAATACGAGTTCCATATTGGGTGTGCACTTCTTGGTTTTTAAGTTCGCTGAGTCCTTTTCCGTTATCGTATTCCACAAAGTATTGGTAATTGGGTAATTGAATTTCTTGAGCATTTATCGGATAATCGGTGTAGGTGTCTACATAGACTGTGATATCGTATACGTCATCTCCGTCTTCATCAATTTCAAATTTTCCAATTAAATATTTTTCATCTGTTTCATCTTCTTTAAAATGCGTGTAATCTGGATAATAATAGTCTGTTGTGCTTTGTTTATTTTCCAATTTATCGGTGCCTGTAAATTTTACTTTTTTTCCAAATTGTGCTTCAAATGTTTGCGATTTCAGCAAAAGATAAAATCGTTCATCTTCGAACAACAAATCATCTTCCGGTAATGTGTCCTCAATTATAATAGTGGGTTCGGAAATACTTTCGGGTTTGTATACATACGGATAATAGTTTATTTTTTCGAGTGTTTGTCCTTCATCTATATTGGTTGTAGTATCTAAAGCAATGCTGGTTCCCAGAGTGTTGTATGTAAATTGCTGGCTGGCTGCAAGAAGGTCTGGGTTTTGTAAAAACACTTCAGGGTCTTGAGTTGGATTTTCAGAGCGTAGTTCAAATCTTTGATTTTCGGTTCCTTTTTCAAATACATTTAAATCAAATGCTTTTCCATTAATTGAAAATACTTCTTCTTGGTCTCGGAAAGGGGCTGATTTCCAAAAAGGAATATGGTATACACTGGCTTCATGAGCGAAAACTATTTCGTTTTGATTGAATTCAATGGTAGTTAAAGGACCTGAAGGATATCCTTCTTGTAATGGAACTGTTTCTTCTTGGTTAATGGTTGAGTCATAAATTTCATATTGGTCTTGTACTTTTTCTTCTGCAGGCGGCTGCAAGCATGCACTGGTTACCAATACTAAAAGAATTCCAACAATCAAAAATGAACTTACTTTCATGCTATAACTAAAGAATTAAAGGTTTAAATGCGTTTCCTTATTTTTTTGCAATTAAATAAATAAAATAGCTAATAATGGCTCCAGAAATTAAATGAATGGCTGAAAAAGGAAATACCAAAAAGTCACCATATTGGATATTGATTAAAATTTCAAACAAAAAAATTCCAGCCAAAGTCATTCCTAGATAATATTCGCTGCTGATTTCTTCTATTTTTTTGGTTTGTCCAGTAATGGCAGGCAATAATCCAGCCAATCCTGCGCCCATAGCCTGCCAGATTGTCCAAAATCCTTGTCCTCCGGGAACTAAAAAGTTCGATAAAAAGAATCCTCCAGCTCCTACAATGATTCCGGCATCCATTCCTAAAGTAATTCCAGCTAAAACTGCTAAAGGAATAATGGGTTCTACGCTGGGCAAAGGAAACAATTTCAGGACTGCACGTCCAATAATGGCTAAAACCAGTAAAGTAATCATTTGAGTATTTTTGCTTTCTGTCATTACAATGAATTTAAACTAAACTTTTAAATCTTGTTCTGTTCTTTTTTTGTGTACTTTGACGAATATTGAATCTCAGGTTCATTTTGGCTTAACTAAAATTGGAGAACCTCAAATTAAAGAATTTTTTTATCAAAAATTACACGAGTTTTTTTTAGACTTGCAAATTCCTGAACTTGAAATCCGAATGTCCTGCGAAGAAGGGCTAAAAGCTATTTTGGAAACCAGTATTTTAAATGAAGCCATGTTGAAACGTGTTTTGAATGATTTTTGCAAAAACTACAGCATTCCAGATATGACGTGTTTGCGTTCTTCTTCTAGTCAAACTTCTGTGGCTGGAAAAATTAAAACACGTAATCTATTTCATGCTTTGAGTTCCAATGAAGTTTTGGTTGAAATTTTTTGGCCCAATATTATTTGCACTGCTGGAAATCTTTCTTTAAATTTTTCGATTGGTTCGCGCAATATTTTGATTGTACAAGGTTCTGTTGAAATGATTGAACAGGCAAAAATTATTTTGAAGAAAATGTATTCCAATATTCGAATGGAGTAAAATTAATTTTGGGTGAAATGACGATGAGTTTTATTTCAGTTCCTGAATTGAATTCTGATGTTTCAAAAACAATGCATGCTTTGACTTTTTTGGAACTAAAAAAACTAAATCTAATTGCTTCGGCAACGCTTATTCAAACCATTGAAGAAATTCCGTTGCTTTCTGAAACCCAAGCAGGAGTGTATGATTTTTATTTTAAAGCCAATGGAAAAACTATTGGAATGGAAGTTTTAGCCAGGCCCAGTAAAGGCAAGTTAAAGCAAAAATTGTTTTATGCAAATTATGTGGATGAATTCATTTTTGTTTTGCCTGTGGAATCATTTAATTTTTATAAAATTCAAAAATTGGCTTTTTTATCCAAAGTTAGGCCGAGTTATTTTTCGAAAGAATTTAATTCAGAAAAACTATTTGTTTGGCTATTGGATTTAGAAAAGAAAGAATTTATTGCCAAAAATCGGTTTAATAAAGTATTTCGCGTGGACCCATAGCCTTTAAAACCTTAAAAAAGCACTAGACTTAGGTTTTTAATGAATTCTTTGCAGTATTTATTAACAAGGTTTAATTGGGTGTGTAGCTCAGCCTGGATAGAGCACCTGCCTTCTAACCTTTTTCTTTCTTCGCAAGAAAGAAAAACGTTAACGAAAAAGAAAGAAACCGGTAATGAAAAAACCGAAAGCGTTAATGATATAAGTGGTTGTGAGCAGGTGGTCGGGGGTCCGAATCCTCCCACACCCGTTTTCATTTTCTTTTTAAAAAAAAAGAAAGTGTAAGTTGTTTTTAAATTCAAAAAGAATTTGAAAATTTATCAAAATCAGTAAGTTTTGATAATTTCTAAAAGAAAAAGTGTATGTTTATTTTCCAGTTTCTCGTTTTCTTCGTTCAGCCAATATTTGTATGGCTTTGTTTACAAAGTATTTGGTTCTTTGATCCAGTTTTGGATTTTGTTGCAATGCCTGTAGAGTTTCTTCGGCTGGTCCATAGTATCCTGTGAATCCAATATTAACAATGGTTTCTAATATTCGTTTTTTCATTTCTGGATCGCTTTCTTTTTGCAAGGCTTCCATTAAAAATTCGAAATGTTCAGGTGAAGCATTTTCAGTTAAAATCTTTAATGCTTCTATTTTTTCAGATGAAGGAAATCTTCGTTTATTGCCGCGATGATCTTCTCCTCGTAATACTTCAGTAGCTTCTCGTATCAATATTCCGGTTTCTCGATTTAACCAGTCTGTTTTTTTTGAGTCACGATGTCTTTCTTGTTTATCGTATGGATTTTCTCTTCTTTCTGTTTGTTCTTTTTGTCTTCGGACTTGTTCTCCGGCTAAAAATGCAGCTCTTTGAACTAAATTGGGTCCTCTGTGTTCTCGGGGCCCAATGTGTGGAAGCATTCCTGGTCTAGGGCCTTGGCGTTGTGCGTGAGGCATATTGGCTGGACTGCGAAATCCTGCAGGTCTTCCTCTAGGCATAATTCTTCGTGCTTGGGCTCTCAAAGGCATTTTTTCACCATAAGTTAGTATATATTAAATTGTATTATTTATAGTTAAATATATGGCTGAATTTCCTAAATTTGAGTACTTGAAAGCTAAAGGTGATAATCTTGAAATTGGCCGGATAGTTGGAAAAGCCTTTGGCGATCAAATTGTTTCAGTTATTGAATATATGCGTTCTTTTTATTTGAAAGAATTTAATTTATCTTTTGATCAGGCATTTAAGTTAGCGGAATCCAGGTTAAGTTTTGTCAAAAAAGAATTGCCTCAATTTGTAGAAGAACTGCAAGGAATGGCTCAAGGTATAGGAATTTCTTTTAATGACTTATTTTTGTTAAATTCCGATGAATTTTTGTACGAGCAAAAATTCGCAAGCAAGGGATGCACAGATGTTTTTTTGAAAACCGATGGCTTGTTGGTTGGGCATACTGAAGATTGGCTGGCTGATTTTGGAAATCGAATGTTTATTTTGGAAGCCGATGTATCCAATAAATTTGATTCATTGTCTTTTATTGCTTTAACTTATTTTGGCCGCCTTCCAGGTTATTCTGCTAATTTAAATTCTCATGGTTTTGCTTCCACCAGCAACGGAGTTCATGCTTTTGATTTCAAGCCAGGAGTTCCGAAAGCTTTTGTAAACAGGTATGTCTTAGAAAGCGGTTCTATGAAAGAAGCAGTACGCAAAGCAGGAAGTTTATCTCGTGCGTCTGGAGGAACTTTAAATTTAGTTCAAGGAACTGAATTTGCTTCTTTGGAATTAAGCGCCAATCAATTTGAATTATTAAAATATTCTCAAGATCGCGGTGTTCATACCAATCATTTTATTTCTTCGGCAATGAATTCTCTTGGAACACAGTCTGAAAATTCAATTAAACGGCTTGAGCGAGCCAATCAAATGTTAAACATGGTGAAACAACCACCGGAATCTTTTTTGCACAGTATTTTAGCAGACCATGAAAACGCTCCGCACTCCATTTGCAGTCATTCGGCTGATTTAATTGCAAAGCAAAAAAAATCAGCTACCCTTGGAGCTGTAATGATTGATCCTTCCAAAAAACGTTTTTCTGTCTTAACCGGAAGTCCATGCAGAGGAAAATTTATTGACTATTATTTGAAGTAAAACAGCCGTAACCCAGCTGGCGTGTTGCATTGCAATTAAACCATTAGGTTTAATGCACATTAAAACGTGTTCGTTTTAATTGTGCTTTCGCTGCGCTCAGCAAAGCGGTTTACAGTTAATCAACTAAAGTGCATTCAATTCGTTCTTTTCCTTTTCCTATATTTGCACGCTTTAATTTAATGTTGCCAATTTCTTTCGAGTTTTTGACATGGGTTCCGCCGCAAAAAGTTTTATGGTTTCCCATTTCCCAAGCCCAATTATTTTTTGTTCCAGGTTCAATGTATCTTTTGATTTCATGTCCTTCATTAATAAGTTGCTGGACTTGTTCTTGAATTTTAGGCAAAACAGTATTCAAATTCTCCGGATACATATAATCCAGTCTGCTTTTGGTTAAATCAATATTGCTTCCCACACATTCATGTTTTCCGCAAACTTGTTCAAAAACTCGGTCTGTTAAATGAGCCAAAGAATGCAACCGCATAATTTTGTATCGTTTTTCCCAATCAATTTGGATTACAACTTCTTGTCCAATTTTCAAGCCTTCTGCACTTTCTAAAGTATACACAATTTCTTCTGTATCTTTATCCATATCAGCTTGCACAACCGGTATTCCATTCAATGTGCCTGTGTCGGTGATTTGCCCTCCGGAAAAAGCGTAAAAAATGGTTTGATCTAGCCAAACCTTATTTTGTTCAATTTTCACAATTTTGGCCTTTAATTCCTTTAAATAGGCTTGATCTCGAAACAAAATTTTTACAGTCATAAAATAATACTGGAGCCAAATGTTTAATTAACATGCACTTGCATAATTCTAATATATATGAATCTTAAGAAATTTTTAGCCCAACAATTAGCCAAGCAAATCTCTGAACTATCGGAAGACCAAATTTTTGCTTTATTGGAAGAACCCAAATCATCCGCTTTAGGGGATTATGCTTTTCCGTGTTTTTCTTTGGCGAAAGTTTTCAAAAAAGGGCCCAATCAAATTGCTTTGGATTTAAAAAATTCACTGAAATTTGGAACTGAAATTCAAAAAATAGAAGCAGTGAATGCGTACTTGAATTTTTTTTTAAATCCAGTTTTTGTTTCCGAAAAGACAATTTCCGAAGTTTTGAAACAAAAAACTAAATACGGTTCTTCTTTGGTTGGAAAAAACAAAAAAGTAATGGTTGAATACTCGAGTCCAAATACCAATAAGCCATTGCACGTAGGTCATCTGCGCAATGATTCCATTGGAATGTGTTTATCCAATATTTTAGAATTTTCAGGTCATCAAGTGATTCGCGCTATTTTAGTGAATGACCGTGGTGTTCATATTTGCAAAAGCATGTTAGCATATCAAAAATTTGGAGACAATCAAACTCCTGAAAATCAAAAAATTAAAGGAGATCATTTTGTAGGAAATTTTTATGTTTTATTTAATCAAAAATTAACTGAATTTCCTGAATTAGAACAAGAAGCTCAAGCAATGCTGGTGCAATGGGAAAAACAAGATAAAAGAACTATTCAGTTGTGGAAAAAAATGAATGCTTGGGTTATTCAAGGATTTGTGGAAACGTACAAAAAATTTGGTTCTAGCTTTGATGAATGGTTTTATGAATCTAAATTTTACGATAAAGCACAGCCCATTATTGATCAAGGAATCAAGCAAGGCGTTTTTTTTAAATCTGAAAATGGTTCTTTAATGGCTGATTTGAAATCAACCGGTTTGCCGAACAAAACAGTTTTGCGTGCAGATGGCACCAGTATTTATTTAACCAATGACTTGCCTTTAACGGTTCATAAATTTGAAAAATTTAAACTAGCTCAAGCTTTTTGGGTAGTTGCATCCGAACAAGATTTGTATTTCCAACAGTTGTTTAAAATTTTTGAATTATTGGGTTATTCTTGGTCTAAAAATTGTAAGCATTTAAGTTATGGAATGGTTTTATTACCGGAAGGAAAAATGAAAAGCCGGGAAGGAAATGTTATTGATGCCGATGATTTAATGCAAGATATTTCTGCTTTGGCTTACGAAGAAATATTGAAACGAAATCCTAGTTTATCTAAAAAAGAAATTGAACGACGTTCTCAAACGATTGCTTTGGCTGCCATCAAGTATACTATGCTGAAAATTGAATTGGTGAAAGACTTTGTGTTTGATTTAAAACAATCGGTTTCCTTTGAAGGAGATTCTGGTCCGTATTTGCAGTATTCGTATGCTCGTGCCAAAAGTATTCTGCGTAAAGCATCCAATGTTTCCTTTAAATCCATGGACTTTAGTTTATTGAACTCAACGCAAGAATATTTGTTGGTTAAAAAATTAGCTGCATTTCCTTTACTGGTAGAACAATTGGCTGAAACTAAAGCCATTCATTTATTGACTCATTACTTGCAAGAATTATGCTTATTATTCAATTCCTATTACCATGAAATTCCTGTCTTAACTGCTGCTGAAAAAGTAAAACAAGCTCGTTTGGCTTTAGTGGAAAGCTTTTCGGTTGTTTTAAAGAATGGCTTGTATCTGCTGAATATTGAAACTTTGGACGAAATGTAGTTTTTTTAATAATTAGGTTTAAATAACTCATTTGTTCCAATAATAGTTATGAAAAAGTCATCTAAATCAGTTCCTGCAGTATCCCTGATTTCTCCTGAGTTTAAAAAATTATTTGATTCTCAGCTGGAAACTGTGTTTGCCAATGTAAGAAGTTCTTTAAAATTTCATTCTGTTTTAGAAAAGCAAAATACTAAATCGCGTGAATCTAAAATTAAAGGTAAAAAAATTAACTTTGACTTAATTCAGCGAGCTTATGATTTTGCCATGCAGCGTCATTCGTTTCAAAAGCGTGCTTCGGGTGATCCGTATTTTGTTCACTTAATTGGAACTGCAACAATTTTATCTGAATATGGCGGCGATGAAGAAACCATTGCTGCTGGTTTTTTACACGATGTATTGGAAGATACCGATACTACCAAACAAGAATTGATTGAATATTTTGGAATCAATATTGCCTTGCTGGTCGAAGGAGTTACTAAATTGGATGAATTGTCGTATAAGTCAAGAAAATCCAAGCATATTAATTATTTGCAGCGTGTCTTAATTGCCAGTACTCGGGATATTCGTGTTTTAATTATTAAATTGGCAGACAAATTGCATAATGTTCGAACTTTAGGTTTTTTGGATCCAGTAAAAAAAATGGAAATTGCTTCCTTGGTTTTAGATGTGTATGGCCCTTTGGCGCATCGAATGGGTTTGCATAATCTTGAATATGAATTGGAAGATTTATGTTTTCCGATAGTATCTCCTGAAAAATTTAAAGAAGTGAAATCCAATATTGAACAAGGTCGGCTTTTAAAAACTCAGCAAATTGAAAATATGATTTCTATTTTAACAGCTAAAGCGAATGCTTTGAAACGTCATTATGGTTTTGATCGAAAACAGAAAGGCTATTATTCTATTTATCGAAAAATTAGTCAACTGCATAAATCGTTTGAAGAAATTGATGATTTTTCAGTTTTGTTAGTTTTAACAGATTCTATTGCTGAATGCTATGAAGCTTTAGGATTGGTGCATACTACGTTTCATCCAGTTCCTGGGAAATTAAAAGATTATATTGCCATTCCTCAAGTAGCCTACAATGCCATTCATACAACTGTAATTGGCCCGAATGGAACTCCTATTAAAGTTCATATTAAAACCAAACGAATGAATGAATTGGAATCTAAAGGAATTATTTCTTGGCTGGAACGTACCAATATTTTGCGCGATTACGATGAAGAAGATTTGAATGCTTTGCATACTCCCAGTTCTTTGAGTGAAGAAGAATTTCCTTTTTACGATGCTTTGAAAAAAGATTTTTTGGATCCGCAAATTTTTGTTTTTACGGCCAATGGAGGTATTGTAAAATTGCCTTGGGGCAGCAGTGCAGTGGATTTTGCTTACAAACTAAATACGGAAATTGGTAATTGTGCTGAAAAAATTAAAGTGAACGGAAAATTAGTTCCGATTTGGACTGTTTTAGATTCTGGTGACATTGTGGAAGTTATTACTGCCAAGAGTCCAACTGTGAAAAAAGACTGGATTGATTTTGTAAAATCGCATAATGCTAAAGAAAAAATTAAGCAAGCTTTGAATTTAAAAGATGAAAAAAAAGAAACTTTGCAAAATGCATTGTTTATTGTCCGAGCTGTTGATCGTACTGGTTTGTTGGCTGATTTAAGTAAAATTATTGCAGAATGCAATGTATTTATTGATGAATATTATGTAATCAAAGAAGAAGGCAATAATATTGTCAAAGATTGTTTCTTGGTTCATGTAGCTCAAAAAAAGCAAATAGAGAAATTGATTGAACGCTGTAAAAAAGTTAGAAATGTTTTAGATGTAACTACCAGCTAATTTTTTTTACTCCATCCAAATAGCTGGTTTAAACGGCAATGCATTTCCTGCTTTTTGCATATGTTTTTGTTCTGCTTGTGTTTCTTCTTTGATTTCAATCAAGCAATTGAATTCTTTTTCCAATTCTTTTTTTCCTTCATTTAATACCTGCATTTCTTCAATTTTGGGTTTGTCTTTGATTTCCATGATTTTGGAGCTTAATTCTTTGACAGCTCGTTCTGCTTGTTTTCCGTGTTTTCGAATTTCCTCTATTTTCATGGTTAACTTCATTCCTTCTCCAAAATTGGGTGAAGTCAATGTTTTTAATTCATTTAATGTTTTCCATTTCCATTCACTGGCAGTGTAAATAGTTATTTTTTTTACTTGTTCAATTTTAGCTAATTCTTTTATGTGCTGCAAGTCTTCTCGTATTTTTTCTAAAAACTCTTCTCCAGTTTCTGCTTCTGCGTCAATCTTGTCTGGATTGACTTTCGGCCAAGTACTCACTGAAACCATTTCTTTAAATTCTAATTTTTGTCCTAATTCTTCAGTTAAATGCGGTGCAAACGGACTTAACAATAAAGTGACTGTTTTGAAACAAAATCCCAAGATTTCTTTTTTAGGTTCATTTTCTGCATATTTTCGAATACTTGCAACCAAATCCATAATGGAATGTACTGCAAAATTGAATTTGTATAGTTTCATGTCTTCAGTTACGCTTAAAATTGTTCTATGTGTTTTTGAAATGATTAATTTATCCTGTGCATTTAATTCCTTTTCTTTAATTTCATTCAAAGAAATTTTATTTGCATTTTCTTCTATGAACTCAAATGTTTTGGCCAAGAATTTGTGTACTGCTTCAGCTCCTTGATCTGACCATTCCAATTCTTTTTCCGGCAAGCTTACACTTAACATAAATGTTCTAGCTGTATCTGCTCCGAATTTGTCAATAATGGCTCCAGGGTCGACTACATTTCCTTTGCTTTTGCTCATGACTTCTCCTTCTTTGAGTACCATTCCTTGAGCCAGTAATCGAGTAAATGGTTCTTCAACATTCACGCAACCTGTATCGCGCAATGCTTTTGTAAAAAAGCGTGCGTATAATAAATGTAAAATGGCATGCTCAATTCCTCCAATGTATTGATCGACTGGCATCCAGTATTCTGCAATTTTTTTGTCAAATAAAACATTTCCATTTTTAGGCGTACAGTATCTTAAAAAATACCAGCTGGAGTCAAAGAATGTATCCATAGTGTCTGTGTCTCTTTTTGCATTGCCTTTACATTTTGGGCATTGTACGTTTACAAATTCTTGCACTTTATCCAATGGATTTCCTTCTCCTGTGAAGGGTGCATTTTCCGGCAATTTTACGGGCAAGTCTTTTTCTTGTACTGGTACAGTTCCGCAGGTTGTACAATAAATAATTGGAATGGGTGTTCCCCAATATCTTTGTCTGGAAATTAGCCAATCGCGAATTTTGAATTGAGTTGTTCGTTTTGCAAATTGGTATTTTTCTAAATAATCCAGCATAGGTTCTCTGGATTCCAAGTATGTTTTTCCTTGCATTTCTTTGGGTTCAATAATTATTCCATCGTCTTCTCTGAAAAATTCTTCAAAGTTTTCTACTTTTTTTCTTTTTGCAGAATCTTTTGGGACTAATACTGCTTTGAGTGGAATTTTATATTTTTTTGCAAACTGGAAATCTCGTTCATCATGTGCTGAACATTTGACTATTCCTGTGCCATATTCTGCCAGTACATAGCTTGCAATCCAGATTGGTAAATCTCCATTCCCTAAAGGGTCTTGTACAGATCTTCCTGTAAAAATTCCTTCTAAATCTGTTTCTACGTTAAATTTGTCAGCAGCTTTTTTCTTTTTAATATAGTCTACAAATTCTTTTACTGGTTTTTCGTATTGTGTTCCTTGGATTAAAGTTTCAACCATTGGATGTTCGGGTGCAATTACATAGAATGTGTCTGCATATGCCATTTGGGGTACACTGTTGTAGGTTTCAAATTCAATATTTAGGTCTTTTACTTTTTGTTTGAATTGTGCTCCTTGACTTTTTCCAATCCAGTTTTTTTGCATGATGCGTACTCGTTCTGGCCATTCTTTTAATAATTCTAAATCTTTTAATAATTCATCTGCATATTCTGTGATTTTCAAAAACCATTGATCGAATTCTTTTTGTTTAACTTCGTTTTTGCATCTCCAACATTTTCCTTCTAATACTTGTTCATTGGCAAGTACTGTTCCACAGCTTGGACACCAGTTTGCTTTTGCTTTTTTTTTGTAAGCCAATCCTTTTTTGAAGAATTGCAAAAAAATCCATTGATTCCATTTATAGTATTCTGGATCACAAGTTGCAAGCATTCGACTCCAATCATAACTGAAGCCAAGCTGTTCTTGTTGGGTTCTCATTTCTGCAATCTTGTCGTAAGTCCATTGTCTTGGATTGGTTTGATTTTTGATGGCTGCATTTTCTGCCGGCAAACCCAAAGCATCATAGCCCATTGGATAAAGTACATTGAATCCTTGCATTCGTTTAAATCTTGCTAAAGTATCTCCAATTGAATAATTGCGTACATGCCCCATGTGGAGTTTTCCGCTAGGGTAAGGAAACATTTCCAAAACATAGTATTTAGGTTTAGCTGATTTTTCAGAAACTTCAAATATTTTGCTTTGTTTCCATTTTTGCTGCCATTTTCCTTCAATTTCTTTTGGGTTATAGGTCATTGAATCACAATACTTAATCGTATAAAAAAACGCTTTTAAACCTTCTGAATAAATCCATTTAAGTATGGTATTTTTTGAACTGTTTTTTGAATTTCTTTTTGATTTTCTTTCATAATTTGAGTTGAATTCCAGGTTCCGGTTAAAAAAGCTTTTTGGGAAGATTCATTTATTTTTAGTGAAATCTGGTTTCCTGTAAATTGAATGTTTTTTTCGATGAGTGAAATTTTTAGTTTGGTTTCCGGGAATTTTTCTATGAATTTCATTAGTGTTTCAATTTCTGCTTGACCTGCAGTGACTATAGGAATTCCTAGATTTAAGCAATTGGTTTCAAAAATTCCAGCAAAAGATTCTCCAATAATGCATTGAATTCCAAATTTTTGCAAAGCATGCACTGCATGTTCTCTGGATGAACCGCAGCCAAAATTTTTTTGCACAATTAAAATATTGGCTCCTTTGAATTTAGGTACATTGAACGAGTGTTCTTTCTTGTTTTTTTGTTCATCAAATCGTTCATCAAAAAATACATAATTTCCCATATTGGTAAAAGTAATTTCTTTCAAATATCTCGCTGGAATAATGCGGTCTGTGTCAATGTCATTTCCTGGTAATACAATCGCATGTCCTTTAATTTCAGTTATTTTCAATTTATCGCCTGAGTTATTTCTTTTGCATATTTTCGTACATCTGCAATTTGTCCTTGAATGGCAGCTATTGCCACCATAGCTGGACTCATAAGTACTGTTTTTCCTTTGGGACTTCCTTGTCTTCCAATAAAATTTCGATTCGAAGAAGATGCGCATAATTCAGTTCCTTTTAATTTATCTGTATTCATTCCCAGACACAAAGAACAGCCTGCATTTCTCCATTCAAATCCTGCTTTTTTGAAAATTACATCCAATTCTTCTTTTTCTGCTTGAAGTTTTACTGCAACTGAACCTGGCACTACCAGTCCTTGGACATTTTTTGCAATTTTTTTTCCATTTACAAATTTTGCAGCTTCTCTTAAATCTGTAATTCTTGAATTGGTGCAAGATCCAATAAATGCCACATTAATTTTCAATCCTTCCATTTTTTGTCCTTCTTCTAAATTCATATGCGTGTAAGCTAATTTTGCACTTTCTTGTTGTTGTTCCGGCAAGTCTACAATTATTGGAAGTTTTTGATTTATTTTTATAGATTGTCCTGGATTAATTCCCCAAGTAATCATGGGTTCAATGTCTTTTCCGTTCATTTTAATTTTATCGTCGTATTTTGCGCTTTTTTCAGAACAAATGGATTTCCAGTACTGAATAGCTAAGTCAAATTTTTTCCCGGTTGGTGCAAATTTTCTTCCTTGGATATACTTGAATGTTGTTTGATCTGGATTTACATACCCAATCAATGCTCCGCCTTCAATACTCATGTTGCAGATTGTCATTCGTTCTTCCATATTCATTTGTTCAATTGCATTTCCACAATATTCGTAAGCAAATCCTTTTCCCCCATTTATTCCTAGCTCGTGAATAATATTCAAAATTAAATCTTTGGCATACACGCCTAAGCTTAATTTTTCTTTGACTTCAATTTTTCGTACTTTTAATTTATTCATAGCCAAACATTGGGTTGCTAAAACATCACGTACTTGAGATGTCCCAATTCCAAATCCCAATGAACCGAAAGCTCCGTGCGTGCTGGTGTGGCTGTCTCCGCAGGCAATGGTCATTCCAGGCTGTGTTAATCCAAGCTCTGGGCCAATTACATGCACAATTCCTTGGTTTTGATTTCCAATTCCAAATAGTTTTACTCCAAATTCTTTAACATTTTTTTCCAATTCATTCATCATGGTTTCTGCTAAAGGATCTTGAAACGGTCTTGTTTGATTGTTGGTTGGAACAATGTGATCTGCTGTGGCAAATGTTCTTTCTGGAAATGAAACCTGCCAGTTATTTTCTCGAAGCATTTGAAATGCCTGTGGACTTGTAACTTCATGCACTAAATGCAATCCAATAAATAATTGCGTTTGTCCTGTAGGCAATTCTTTAACTGTATGCTGGTTCCAAATCTTGTCAAATAAAGTATTTTCACTCATAATAAAACACGGTATTCCATTTCTTTGTTTTGAGTTTCTTTTTTTTCTTCAATTGTTTTTTGAATCATTGTTCCAAATTCGTTTGTGCTGATTTGTTTTTGTTTTTCGTTTGAATTATGAATTAAATCTGGGGTTTGATAGCCTGCATGCATTATTTGAAACAAGGCATTCCAGATTTCTTCTGCTTCTGTTTTTAACCCAAAAGAATATTCTAACATCAAGGCAGCACTTCCAATCATGGAGTATGGGTTTGCGATATTTTTTCCAGCAATAGCTGGAGCTGAACCATGGGCTGGTTCATAATAGGCTTTTTTAGGCCCAATGCAGGCCGAAGGCATTAATCCTAAAGACCCTAGAATTCCACCGCATTGATCGCTTAAAATATCCCCCATCATGTTTTCCATTAACATGACTTTGAATTGCGAAGGATTTACAACCAGCTGAAATGCCACATTATCTACTAACATATGCCCTACTTGAACATCTGGAAATTCTTTTTCTTGAATTTCATTCACGATTTCATTCCAAAAAATACTGCATTCCAATACATTGGATTTGTGTATATTGTGCAAGACTGTTTTTTGTTTTCTGGCTTCCTGAAAGGCTATGCGTGCAATTTGTTTGACTTGAGTTTCTGTGTATTCCATAGTGTCAAGTGCAAATCGTTCTCCGTTTTCTTTTTGTCCTTGTTCTTTTTTTCCAAAATAAATTCCTCCAATCAATTCTCGGACAATCATTAGGTCAATTTCTTTTCCAAGTACACTTTGTTTAAGCGGAGAAAATGAAAGTAATTCTTTCGGTAAACGTACAGGTCGTAAATTAGCAAATGTGTTGTACCGTTTTCTTAATGCCAGTACTCCGCCTCGTTCTGGTCTCAAGTTTAAGTCTGGAATTGAGTCATATTTGGGTGAACCTATAGGTCCTTTAAGAATCGTATCACTAGTATCACAAATTTCTTTTGTGCTTTCTGGAAAAGGACTGCCTTGTTTGTCATATCCCATTCCGCCAAAATCTCCAAAAATAAATTCAAACTCATGCCCGTATTTATTTTGAATTGTGTTCAAAACTTTTATGGTTTCAGCCATAATTTCTGGGCCAATTCCATCTCCTTCCAATACTGCAATTGTTTTTTTCATTTAAATTTCCCCCGGTGCATTTTTTGATAATTGATTACTTTGTTGGCTCCATTCACTAAAGCAATGGCAGATGCTTGCACAATGTCTTCGTGTACTGCTTTTACAATAAATGGATTGTGTTTTTGGTCTTCTACTTTAATGGTAACTTCACCCAAAGCATTGGTTCCAGAAGTAACTGCCCGTATTTCAAATTCTTTTAATTTCATGGATGGAGCAATTTGTGCCATTGCGTTAGCTACGGCATCCACTGGTCCAATTCCTGTGCTGGCAATGGTTTGCGTTTTTCCATTGATTTTTAATTTCAGGGTGGCTGTTGGAGTTACTTTGTTTCCAGTCAGTATGCTGATTTCTTCAATTTGAATGGGTGCAATTCGGTCATTGGCTTTTGTGCAAACATCTCGAACAATGGCATCCAAGTCTGCTTCTTGTACAATTTTTTGTTTGTCTGCCAGTGTTTTTATTTTTTCAACAATTTGATTCAATTCTTTTCGGGTTATTTTGTAGCCCATTTTTTCAAGTTCGGATTGAATGGCGTGTTTTCCGGAATGTTTTCCAATAATCATATCTGTAGTTCTTCCAATTTTTTTTGCAGTCATGATTTCATACGCTTTCGGATGACTTAAAATTCCATGCTGATGAATTCCTGACTCATGGGCAAATGCATTTTCTCCTACAATGGCTTTGTTTCTTTGCACGGTCATTCCAGTGCATAATGTAACCATTCGGCTGGTTTTGTAAATTTCATTTAATTTAATTCCAGTGTATGCCTTTAAGTCTTTTTTTCGTGTTTCTAAAGTCATTACAATTTCTTCCAAAGAAGCATTTCCTGCTCGTTCTCCAATTCCATTGATGGTGCATTCTACTTGCCCTGCTCCTTGTTCAATAGCCGCAATGGAGTTGGCTACGCTTAAACCTAAATCATTGTGGCAATGTGCACTAATCGTTGCTTGATCTATGTTGGATACATTTTTTTTGATTCCTTGAATGATTTGCGCAAATTCGCTGGGAATAGAGTATCCAACTGTGTCCGGAATATTGACTGTTGTAGCTCCAGCGTCTATTACTTTTTCCAATACTTCGTATAAAAATTTAGGCTGGGTTCTGCTGGCATCCTCTGGACTAAATTCTACATTTGTACAATAGTTTTTTGCATATTTTGTAAATTTTACGGCATCTCGAATAATTTCTTTGGGTGTTTTTTTTAGTTTATATTTCATGTGAATGGGCGAAGTTGCCAAAAAAATATGAATTCTTGGTTTTGGACTATATTGGACTGCATTCCAGCACTGGTCAATGTCTTTCTCTATGCATCTCGCCAGTCCAGCAATAGTGGGTCCTTTAATTTCTTGAGCAATTGTTTTCACTGCTTCAAAATCTCCTGGTGATGCAATCGGAAATCCTGCTTCAATAATATCCACATTCAGTTTTTTGAGTTGTCTTGCAATTTTGAATTTGTCTTCTAAAGTCATAGTACATCCTGGGCTTTGTTCTCCGTCTCTGAGGGTGGTGTCAAAAATTTTTATTTTTCTTGTTTTCATGCTTTCACTTCCATAATATTTTTTGTTTGAATTTTTTCATTTACAAAAGCCAGCCATTTATGGTACTTTGAATCTTTTCCTTGAACAATTTCTTTGAACTTAGTTCGAATGATTTTAGTAATAGGTCCAATTTTTCCAGTTCCAATTTTTCTTCCATCAATCTCTGAAATGCATTCAATTTCTGCAGCTGTTCCAGTAGCAAATACTTCATCTGCAATGTACAATTCTTCGCGTGTAATATCATCTTCGTTTACAGTATATCCTAAATCTTTTGCAATTTCAATTACACTGGCTCTTGTAATTCCTTCGAGTATTCCGTTTCGTTTCGGTGTATAAATAATTCCATTGCGTACAATGAATACATTATCTCCAGTTCCTTCGCTGACCAATCCTTGAGTATCCAGCATTAGGGCGTCATGGTATCCTTGTTTTTTAGCCAAGCCTCGGGCCATTAATGAAATGTAATAATTTCCCGTAACTTTGGCTTTAGTTAATCCTGCATTGACATGTGGCCGTGCAATCGATGAAATGGTTACTTTGATTCCTTCATCTTCTTGAATGTTTCCAAAAAAGTTTTTCCAAACCCAGCAAGAAATAGCTAGATTGCTTTGACAAGCATATTGGTCAAAGGCTATTCCAGTCAAAAAAATCAGTGGTCGAATATAACACTCGTTCATTTGGTTTTTTTGAATTAATTCTTTAATTCCTGTTTCAATTTCTTCAGGTGAGTACTTCAAAGTCATTCCCATTGCATGCCAGGACTGAATTAATCTTTTCACATGATCGTTTAGCCTGAATACTGCTGGTCCATGAATTGTATTGTAGCATCGAATTCCTTCAAATACTCCAAATCCATAATGAAGTGTGGTAGTCAAAAAATCTATTTTGGCTTCTTCATTGCTTACAAAATTTCCATTCATCCAAACATGATTTTTAGTTTCCATTTTTTTCACCTCTAAATTCCATTTTTTGAAATTGGATTTCACAGGCAATTTTTTTGCCAAATTCAGTGAACTGCGTTTCTTGGCATGGTTTGTCTTTGGTTCCGCTGGTAATCCAGCCCATTTTTCTGAAAAAAATTAGTGTTTTTCGAACTGTAGATGAATCTTGTCCAGTGATGTGTGCAATTTGTGTACTAATTCCTGTAAGGGTTTCTCCTTTTAGTTCGAATGCAAGAACAAGCACTTTTTTTTGAGAATCTAAAAGTTTGTTGTCAATAAATGTAAAGAAGTTTTCCCAAACTTTATGGGCTTTTTCTGGCTTTTCTTCCGACCGATGTGTAAGTATGTGTTTTTTCATTTGTCCACCCGACTTGTTTACAATAGCGCCGAGTGGCTATTTTAACAACAATAAGTTCAATAAGCTCAAGCTAGAAATTAGTCTCTTGTTTTGAGAAAAAGTTATTTTTTGCGGACTATTTTTTCCTGCTTGCATATTACTAATAGATATTGGCTGTTTTTAAAAGGCTTTTGGGGAAAAATTTTGCCCTGATATTCGATTAAGCAATATTCACGTCTAGCTTTTTTAATTCTTTAAGCAAATATTCAAAATTGCCGGTAAATTGAATGCAATGAATACCTACTTTTCTTCCAGCCGTTACATTGACTTCAATATCATCAATAAATACAATTTCTTTAGGCTTGCATTTGACTTGTTTAATCAAATATCTATAAAATTTTTGTTCTGGTTTTTCCATGCCCACGTCTACAGATACAATTGGGTAATGAAAGTGTTCAAAGAATTTCCATTTTTTATTCAAGTCATGAATCATACTCGTATGATTTGAAAACAAAGCAATCGTGTAACCATTTTTTTTCAATTTTTTAGCTAAACTCCACATTTTTTTCATGGGCTTGAAAAAATTAAACATAGTTTTGTACATTTTTGTTGGAGCAATTTTTTTCCCTGTTTCTTGTTCAATAAATTTGCTCATTCGCTTCAAATGCTCTTGTGCCGTAATATGCCCTTTATGGGCTTTGCTGCATTCAGCTACATACGCTTCTCGAAAAAGTTTTCCGTCTATTTTCAGTAATTTTCCGGCTTTATGAAACCAAGTATGATGACTCCACTGAAAATATACTCCGCCTAAATCGAAGACAATTGTTTTAATTATCATTTCCAGGTTACCCCTGCTTTTTTTAAATCCTTTATTAGTTTTTCATATGTTTTGAATCGTACAGCGTGAATTCCAAGTTTTTTTGCACCATTTACATACTGGACTAAATCATCCGTGAAAAATATTTCTTCCGGCAAACATTTGGCTTTCTTGATTAAATGAAGATAAATTTCTTTGCATGGCTTTTGATGCCCTATTTTATATGAAAGAATGCTTGCATGAAAATTTTGAGTTAACTTGTGTTTTTTGTTGATGGTTGGAAAAAAGTCAGCAACATTAGACAAAATCAGCGTTTTATATTTTTTCTTTAATTTTCCTGCAAGATTTAATGTTTCTCTCACGGGTTTTAATGTGCTTACGTTAAATTCATTCAGTGTTTTTCCTGAAATTTTTTTTCCACAATCTTTTTCAATTTGTTTAGAAATTTCATTATAAAATTGCTG
Source organism: Candidatus Iainarchaeum sp. (assembly GCA_030649345.1). Lineage (GTDB taxonomy): Archaea > Iainarchaeota > Iainarchaeia > Iainarchaeales > 0-14-0-20-34-12 > JAUSKK01. Next base: position 40,404 of record JAUSKK010000045.1, read on the forward strand.
GGTTGAAATTTTTCCAGTGTGTGCTGGGGTTAAATATTTTTTCCAAGAAACAGAAATGCTTTTTTCAGGGACTTTAAATTTGTCACTGAATTTTTTCGAATGCCTTTTCGGAGAATGCGTAACTAAAACTCCGCCAACGTCAAAAGTAATTACTTTGATCATTCAAAATCACCTTTTGTGATTTTAAAAGTTTTTAAAAACTCTAATTTTAAAATCATTTAAAATCAATCTAGTGTTTCAAAAGCTTAAATTTTAAAATCATTCCAACGTATTCCAATTTTTTTCAAATCTTCTGTTAACTGAGTGTGTGATTTGAATAGAATGGTATTCATGCCCATTTGTTTGGCTGGTTCAAGGTAGGCTGCATGATCATCGATGTAAAGTATTTCTTCGGGTAGTAATCCAACTTCTTGAATCAAGTGTTTGTAGAATTCTTTTTCGGGTTTTTTGTATCCTGCTTGATAGGATAAAATCATTTTTTTAAAATAATGAAATTTTCCAATTTCTTTTTCTAGTTTTGGAAAAAAATCCGCAACATTGGAAAACAAATACAAATCATAGCTTTCTTTTAATTTTTCTATTAAATCCCAAATTTTTTGAACCGGTCGTTTTAATAAATTAAAATTATATTTTTCCAATTCTTTGAAATCTATTTTTTTGCCAGTCTTTTCTTCCAATTGAGCACTCACGCGTTTAAAGCATTCTTGAGAAGTAATCTTCCCTTGGTTAGCTAAGGCCAAATTTTCTTTCCATATCTTTTCTAGATCGTGAACCGGAATTTTAAAATGGCGTTCCATTTCTTTAGCATGCGAGTCCGGGAAATGAGTAATTAAAACTCCGCCCAATTCGAATACAATTGCTTTAATCATTATACTAACATACTACGAAAATCATTATAAAGCGAGTTCTAATTGAATTTAACCAGTATTGAAATAAATTATTAATTTTAGTGCAAGAAATTTTTTGAAAAGAATTGTAAACTGGAAACAAGTATGTTAAGATTTTTCATTTTTAAATTTAAATTATTAAAAATAGAATTAAAAAATAAAAATTCTGCAAGAAAGACATTGGATTAGGGCCTGGATTCGTGATTTCTAGATTCAATTCATTCGTTCTAAAGCGGTATGCTTTTGATTTAAAGTTAGATTACTCGGACGTTTAGTATTAGTAAGCTGAACACGTCGCCGAAGCTTCGTGCGTACACTACTAACCTATCAATCTCCTCTTTTTGGAGTGTCCTTGTCAGTACGTTTACATTCCCTCGAATATAAATTTCCTGAATGCTTGCCTCTTTTTAGGGATTGCTTCAAGCTTAGATGCTTTCAGCTTTTATCAAAAATGGCGTAGCTACTCAGCTTTGCCTTGTCAGACAACTGACATACCAGAGGCCACGACCCCTTGTTCCTCTCGTACTAATGGGATCTTCCCCTCAAGCAAGCAGCATTTCCAGCAGATAGGATCCAAACTGGCTCGCACCGTTCTTAACCCAACTAACGTAAGGCTTTAATGAGTTAACACCTCCACCCTTGGCTGCTTATGCACAGCCAGGATGCCTTGAGCCGACGGCGAAGTCACAAACCGCGGGGTCGATGTGAACTCTCACCCGCGACCATTCGATTACCCCCAGGGTAAATTCACTATTAGAGCAAGGATCCTTTAAGAATCACATTGCCGTTCTCTAGTCCCAACTTTCGTTTCTGCGTTCTTTGCTATGCGGAACACAGTCAAGCTTGCTTTTACACTTATATTCAACCTCGAATTACTGACTCGAGTGAGCAAACCTTTGGATACCCTCGATGTCTTTTCGAGGGTGTGCCATCCCAGCCCAACAGCCCATCAAATGCTGTCCTCTTTCGAGTAAGCAATAAAGTTTTGTAAAGATGGTGTTACATTTTTGCTTCCATGTCTCCTAGCGAAGACACTTCGATAGCTCCCATCTACGCTATATTTACAAAACTTTACCACAACATCAGACTGCTGTAAATCTCCGTGGGGTCTTCTCTTCCCGCTGGAAATCTGCGGCATACCCACCGCACTAGTGAGTTCATCTGGATCAACTTAGGGACAGCGACTATCTCGTTACTTCCTTCATGCAAGCCGACATTAAATCGGCAAGGTATTACGCTACCATGAGAGCCTCAGAGTTAGGCCCGCTCTTCACAAGCGCTTTGCTCCATTGGAATGGAGTTTCACGTACTTGCAGTGAGCAGAAGTCAGTGACTATACTAAACTTTGCAGTCTTGCAGTCACCTGTGTTTTTGATAAACAGTCGGACAGTCCTTGTTATTGCAACCTGCACCGCGAGGTGCAGGCACCCTTTCTACCGAAGATACAGGGCTATATTGCCGATTTCCCTTAAGTTGTTTCTCCAGCTACGCCTAAGCCTTTACAGCTAGGGGCACCTTCCTCGGTTCTTGGTACGGTTATATAGAATTCTTTTTAGGTTTATTTTCATGGACTCCAAGCATCAACTAAACCTTGCGGCTATTTGCATATTGGTCTTTTTCTCATCATTACGATTCTCCAAAGACCTGTTCTGCTTAAACTCTCAGACAAGAGAGCTTAATCTAGCTTGAAATGTCAAAACCTAAACTATCGTTACCGAAAACGTATCTATATAGTACAGGAATATGAACCTGTTTCCCTTTCGTTTCAAACGTGTTACGAAGAAACTAAGGACCGACTAACTCTTAGCTAATGATTAGCGCTAAGAAACCCTGGCCCTTTCGGCGGAGTGGATTCTCACCACTCTATCGTTATTACTAGCACAGGGATCCGTACTTCGAACAGCTCCATAAGATCTCACGACCTTACTTCTGCGCTATCCGAACACCTTCCTACCGGATTTGCACATTCAGTGCAACCTCTAGGTCTCGGCAATTGGCTTTAGCCCAGGGTATATTTCAGGGCCCGTATCCTAGGTAGGTGAGCTATTACGCACTCTTTAAAGGGTGGCTGCTTCTAAGCCAACCTTCCTACTGTTTTCGGATAAGGACACCTTTTGTGATTAACACTTAGCCAATATTTTTGGGCACTTAACCTAAAAATGGGTTGTTCCCCTCCAGGATGTGAAGCTTACCCCGCACACCCCTACTCCCTGCTTCTACGATGAAATCAAATTCGGAGTTTGACAAGAAAGCCGGCCCTCTCGGGCCATTACTTTCTAATCAGTATCTCTACACTGATTTCCATCTCCACAGAGGCAATGCTATGACATTCTTCGAAAGGAGCCCGCTATCTCCAAGCGCGATTCGTATGTGGCGCCTACTCCCAGGTCAACTTAGTAGATAGACTAACTTAAGGTGCGGACCTCGACCACTCGGAAGAGTGGCTTCATCCTGCCCAAGAGTAGTTCGCTTGGCTTCGGGTCATTATGTTATGACTACGGCCCTTTAAGACCTACTGCCTGACAATTGCTTGCTGCGCAGATTTGCTTTCGCTTCGACTGCTTCTGTTCGAGAATTAGTCTTGCCACAACACAATACTCCCCTGCTCGTGCTTCATGACGGACGATACGACACTGATCCATTCTTTTCGTTAGACCGTTGCCGGTTTTCACTTCAAAAAACTTCGTTTCTTTTATGCCGTATCCATCTAACGCTATCTAGTTTCAGACGCTTTTAATCCCCTGTTAAGGGTTCTTTTCAACTTTCCCTCACGGTACTATTTCACTATCGGACTCAACAAATATTTAGAATTGGAAGTTAAAGCCTCCCAAGTTCGCACGCCAGATCCGAAGCATGCTACTCTGGAAACTGAGACTCATCCCTTGAAGTTTTACTTACGCGGCTTTCACGCTCTATGGCCTAACGTTCCAGTTAATTTCAGCTGGCTTTTTAGGATGTACTCAGTTCCATAACCCCACATCTCCAACCAATTACTCGGCCAGATTCGGTTTGTCCTCTACCGTGTTCATTCTCTATTACTAGCGGTATCCTGTATTAGTTTCTTTTCTTCCCGATACTAAGATGCTTCAATTCTCGGGATTTTCGTTCCGATTGGAACAATTCGGAAATCTTTGGATCTAAGACTGCATGCGTCTCCCCAAAGCTTATCGCAGCTTGCCACGTCCTTCTTCGACTGTTGAGCCTAGTCATTCCCTAGATAGCTTGTATATTCTAACTTTACTATCAACTTCAAACTACAATTTCAAATTTGTTTGAAAAAACACACTAACCCTAAAGTTAATATTTTTCTTCCGCAAACTTTTCCTTGCAATTCTCCATTGAAAACGATAGAATGTTAAGAGTTTAATTGAAAATGGTATAATTTTCAATACACTCTATGGAATCTAAAATCACTAGTTCCAGTTTACCCTTCCAATGCTTCACAACCGCAAAATCGGTTGACGCTTTAGCACTGCTTCACTTTCGTTCAGCAGCGCGGATTAACGTTACCTAACTTTGCATCCGCAAACTATCCTGACCTTGCAGTATCTGGATAATTTCTCATCCATCAATGCACATCCAATGCATTGCATATTTTACATCAACAAAAAATGTTGATGTGATAAGTATAATACTTTCAAATTTGAAAACTTTTTTTTCAAATTCTTTTTTTTAATTTCCAAATTTTTTGGAAACTATTTTTTCTAATTTGCAATTTTTTTCCTGTTTGAAATTCTCTTACTGTAATTCTCTAAACTTTTTTTTGAATCCGTATGATCCAATATTTTTTAAGTGGACTCAGCGGGATTCGAACCCACGGCCTCTACCGTGCAAGGGTAGCGCTCTACCAACTGAGCTATGAGCCCCGAACCGCGGGGGCACCAAGGTTCCCCCTCAGTTTGAGGGTCGTCCGGATCCCCCTCCTAATGAGTGGCTCCTGACTTGCTCAGTACCGCGGATGTTCAAATATTTTTTATCAGCTAAAATCAGCTGATAATTTTTTATTTTTTTAATTTACAATTTTTTTAAAAATGTAAGTTAATGTTGGCAAGATATTACGTCTTTTTTTAATATAGGAGGTGATCCGTCCGCAGGTTCCCCTACGGACACCTTGTTACAACTTAGCCCGTCTTGCAAAGCGCAGAATCGTTGTACTCTTGTGAGCACAACTCATCTAAACTTTACTCAACTGGCTTGATGGGCAGTGTGTGCAAAGCGCAGGGACGTATTCACCGCGTGATTATGACACGCGATTACTGGGGATTCCAGGCGTTCACGAGGGCGAGTTCCAGCCCTCGATCTGAACTGAGGCTAAGGTTATGGGATTGCCTTGCCCTTTCGGGGTCGGAACCAATTGTCTTAGCCATTGTAGGCCGCGTGTAGCCCAGAGCATTCGGGCCATACAGATCTACCGTTGCCCACTCCTTCCTCTAGTTTGCACTAGCTGTCTTTCTCGAGTGCTCGACCTAAAATAGGCCGGTCGCAACAAAAAACGTGGGTCTCGCTCGTTGCCAGAGTTGACTGGACGTTTCACAATACGAGCTGACGATGACCATACAACACCTCTCAGCGTGTCAGGTAAGCCCTTCAGACTGACCATCATTCTGCTGTCGGCTCTGGTGAGCTGTCTGGCGTTGAGTCCAATTAAACCGCAGCCTCCACCCCTTGTAGTGCGCTCCCGCCAATTCCATTAAGTTTCAGTCTTGCGACCTTACTTCCCAGGCGGTGGACTTAACATCTTCACTTCGGCACACCAACATTAAAATATTGGCACACCTAGTCCACATCGTTTACGGCTAGGACTAACCGGGTATCTAATCCGGGTCGCTCCCCTAGCTTTCGTCTCTCACCGTCAAGTTCGTACTGGTTAGACGCCTTCGCTACTGGTGGTCCTTTCGGGATCATAACATTTCACCGTTACCCCGAAAATTCCTCTAACCTCTTCCGACTTCGAGCCCAACAGTATCCCCAGCCATTCAATCAGTTAAGCTGATTGATTTCACCAGGGACTTATTGAACAGGCTACAAACGCTTTAGGCCCAATATACAAGGACACCACTTGTGGAGCACGTTTTACCGCGGCGGCTGGCACGTGTCTTGCCCCCCACTTATTCACTAAGATGTCTAGTCTTAATAAAAGCCAGCAAAGCTGGCACTCGGAATCCCCCTATCGTACTTGCGTACATTGTAGAGTTTTCGCGACTGCTGCACCCCTTAGGGCTAGGAACAGTGTCTCAGTTTCCTTCTCTGGGCAACCTCTTCCAAGGCCCATACGGATCTTTGGTTTGGTGGGCCGTTACCCCGCCAACAGCCTAGTCCGCCGCAGACTCATCCACAGACGATTGCACTTACATGATGTGTATCCTTTTGCTAACATTCCTTCCAGAGCTTGTTAGCTATGAAACATTACCCTCACTTTCGCGAGTTTAATTTCTTCTATGGGTAGATTGTCTACGTGTTACTGAGCAGTTTGCCATAAACACTCGTAGTTGTGTTTATTAGACTTGCATGTCTTAACCGAATTCCGATAGCAGTGTCCGCCAGCAGGATCAGCTGGAATTATATTCGGACTGAAAAATAATAAAATTGATTTAATTAAGAGCGTTAATATCTTGCCAACATCACACTTGAACTTCAACAGATCAAGTGCTCATGAAGCATAAAAAAAATTTAAATTTTTTCTATGCATGAGTATAATAAAAAATCCAATAAATTCTTTGTAATTTATTGTCTTTCGGGATTCGAAATCCAATGAATTTTTTTAAATTTATTGTCTCCAAGAATTTTCATTCTTGAAAATCCAATGAATTCTTGTTCATTGTCTTTCAAGATTTCATTCTTGAAAATGCGTAAAGATTTTTACGCAATTTTTTTTAATTTAGTGCTTTGCACTTATGAAGCCAAAGGAAAATTGTCCTTTGGAAAATTGTTATTGCGCAAAAATTATTTTTGCAATAACTGGTGTGTGGAATTAAATTCGTAGACACTTTCAGCGGATCAAGACCAAAAGTGCTTTTAAGGCACGCCAATAGCTAAATTAGTCTATTTTGCGTTCCTATATATATTATATAGCCGCCTTTATAAAGGTTACGACAGTAAATGATCTTTTTTCAATCATTTTATGTAGACGTTATGGTCTAAGTATTCGGCTGCGAAATCTTTCAATTTTCTTTAAAGCGGCTCTCGCTTCTTTTTTTTGGTCTTTGGTTCCTTCTGAAATTATTTCTAGTAATACATCCGCAATAGTGTCTGCATGCAGTGGAATAACTCTGTTTTCAGTAATTTCTGTGCTAAGTAATTCAATTTCGCGGAATGTATTTCGCCATCTTTGATCTTTGGGTGCGTGCACCAACTTTCGCTTGAGTATGTTCCACTTTTCTAAATTTACAGCTGCTTCTCGTTCTGCTCTTTTTACAGGCGCATTTTCTATTCTAAGCACGCGTCCGTGTTCAGCTGATCTTGGTACAAGCGGTTTTCGCGGTCGATTTAACATATACTTTGCTTGTGTGTTTTGGTATTTAAATCCTTTTCATTCCAATGGTGTGTGAATTAGTATGTCTAAACTTGTTCGTCATTTTACTGCTGGAACTTTTATTGTTCATCAATCTAAAGTTTTGTTAATTTTGCATCGCAAGCTCAATAAATGGCTTCCTCCTGGCGGTCATGTGGATGAAAATGAATTGCCGGATCAATGTGCTTTGCGCGAGGCCAAAGAAGAAGTTGGTTTGAAAATTAAGCTAATTTCGTTTGCCAATCATTTGCCGAAAAAGTTTAAAACAACCAAAGTCTTAGTGCAGCCGTTTCATGTGAATGTTCATCAAATTTCTAAAAATCATGAACATGTAGGTTTTGTGTTTTTTGGAAAACCAATCGGCAAACCTAAAATTAAAATGAATAAAAAAGAAATCGTGAAAGCTTCTTGGTTTTCTGAAAAAGATTTAGTGAAATTAAAAAATTTGCCGGATGATGTTTTGTTTTCTGCCAATCAAGCGATTGAATGGTTGAAATGGTTTCATAATTAGAATTAATTCATTGTTTTTTTAGTATGACAATCATAGATAATCCGATTTTTTTTCTAAAAATATGCTTTTCTAATATTTGGAAGAATGGTACTAGTTGATCAAATAGTTTCATGGCTTTTTTGTTTAAACTGTGTTTTTTAAGAATATTTCCTGTGATGTACCAGCCGATAATTCCAGGCACATTGGTGTGAAATATTTTTTCAATTTTAAAGTCTGTTTTATGTATTTTTTCTATAAGGTCTTTTTTAGTGTATCTGCGGTAATGCCCAACGGCTTGATCTAATGTATTAAATAAAAATTTGTGACATGGCACCAATAGTATAAATGTTCCATTTTTTTTAAGCACCGAGTAAACATTATGCAATGCACTCAAATCATCTTCTACGTGTTCTAATACATTGAGTGCAAAAGCAGAATCAAATTGGTTGCTAAGCATTTGAAAATCTTTTTCTGAATTTAAATCCAACTTTATGCGGTTTATGTTTGGCTTAGTTTTGAAAAGTGCTTTCAATGTTTGAATGTATTTTGGATCAATTTCAGATAATAAAATTTGGTTTTGTGGAAAGTCTTTTGCGATTTTTTTTGAATAGCTTCCAATTCCACTTCCAATTTCAAGTATGTTTCCTTGAAGAAATGGTTTAATTTCTTGGTAGATTAAATTTGTAAACTTTTCAGTGTTTTCGAATATTTCCAATGTTTTATCTAAGTTTGGGGATTCCATTTTTATCGACCAATCAATTGCTGAATCTATATTTAATTACTTTTTTTACTGCGACTATGCCATCTTTCCAAGTAATTTTTTTCCCTTCACTGATAGTTCGCGGTGAAAAATTTATCGGCACTTCCAGAATTGTGTATTTGTTTTTTAATAGCTTGGCTGTAATTTCAATTTCAATATCAAACTGGTTTGACTTTAGCTCAAGTTGGTTTAATACCTTTTTTTTTACTAGTTTGTATCCTGTTTCTGGGTCTGTAATTTTTTTAAAAAATAAAAGAGTAGTTAATAGCGCAAGGAATCTGTTTCCAAACTCATGTAACCATATTTTTTTTCCAGTTCTTTTTTTCATAAATCTTGATCCATAGACTGCATCTGCATTGTTTTCAATCATAGTTTTCAATAATGCTGGTATGTCTGTGGGTGAATATTCTAAATCGGCATCTTGAATTAAAATAACGTCTCCAGTGGCCTCTTGTAAACCCAATCGAATTGCTGATCCTTTTCCGCCGTTTTTCTTAGATAAAAATTTAATTCCATGGATTTTTTCCAAGATTAACTGAGTTGAGTCTGTTGAACCATCGTCGACAATAAT
>JAUSKK010000003.1 GCA_030649345.1 Candidatus Iainarchaeum sp.
CCGTAAACGATTTTTTGCGTTAGCAAAAAAGGGTTTCCGCAAGCTCGCATTCTCTCTGGGGCGCATAAAATTACCTGTCCAGGTTATACTACGGGGCCTATTTTTGTGTTTCAAAAATATTTTCGATTTTGCGCCAAGGTAATAAAGATTTTATGTTATCAAATCTTTTTATATGCTTTGGATTGTGGCTACCGATTTCGTCTATCCATTTTTTTATTTTACTAATATAATTGTTTCTCCGCCGTGAATAATAAAACTATTCTCAGATTGAGCAACGTAAATTCCTTTTTGTTCTCGTAAAACAGGAAAAGCGCGAATGCATTTGGCTTGAAGTAATTCTTTCAGTCCAGTTTTTCTAGAAAAATCTCCTAATTTTAATTCTTGTTCAATCCAGCGTTCAGCAAAAGGCAAGCCTTGGTATTTTTCAATAACATGTTCCAAGATTTTGCGTGCCTGGGCACTTCGTACATTTCGTACTTCATTTTCTTGAAAAATTTCTGCTCCGCTAGCTTCACTGACATATCCTTTTCCTGTACTTACAAATGGTTCTATTGCATAGGCTTTTTCTTCTTCTATTTTTGCTCCACCTATTTTTGCAATATTCGGAATACTAGGGGGCACGTGCTGATTGTACTGACCCAATCCATGGCCCATTAAATTTTCCACTGGATTAAATCCTGCACTTTTAATTTCAGCTTCAATCACTTTTCCGATTTCTCCAACAAGCATTCCAATTTTTACAGTTTCTAAAGCAGTTTGTAATGCTTTTTCAGAAGTTTGAATTAATTTATTCCATTGTCCGGAAGCATTAAATGAAAATGCACTGTCTGCCAAATAACCTTCTACACTAACCCCAATGTCTACTTTGACTAAGTCTTCTTTTCCTAAAATTCGTTCATCTTGCCATGCAGGCGTATCATGGGCTGCATCTTGGTTAATGCTTAAATTCACTGGCCAAGCTGGAAAACCTTTTTCTTTAATGATAAAATCTTCTATTTTTTGAGCTATTTCCAGCAATTTAGTGCCTGGTTTTAGTAATTCCAAGGCCTTTTTCTGGGCCTTTCGTGCTATTTTTCCAGCCAATATGTGCTTTTCTAAGATTTCATGTTCGATGGTCTCACCAATATAATTCATTAATAGTACTGCTAAAAAGACTGTGTTTGAGAGGTTTTAAAATGGTAATGCAGACAGTAAACAGTAGGGCTATTTTTTAAAGAATTAGGCTTTTAGCAGAACTATTGGTTGACTAAGTTTTCTAAGTCGTTTAAGTCTTGGCTGATTGCATTTAATTCTGTTCCAATGGTTTGACTGGCTTCTTGGGCTTGTTGTTCGTTGGATACTTCTTTTATTTCCGTTAACCCATTTCCTGTATTGGTTGAATTGTTTGTGCATCCAGTTGAAACTAAAACTAGAATAAGAATTCCAATTAAAATAATTTTTTCTTTCATAGTAATTTATCCTAGAATTGAAAATGCAATTTGAGTCAATCCTTGTTTGATGGCTTGAATGGTTTGATTTACCAATTCTACAGTTTCATTGGTGAACTGGTTTCCATTGGCTTGAGCTGTTTCTTTTATTTTGTTTTTATTTTCAACCATTACATTAATTAATTCTTGGAATTGTTCTTGGACTGTTTTCCAAGCTTCATATTTAGGTGAATTAACTGACTGATAATAATTCATAATTTTTTCTGCCTGTGCTTCAAGTTTTTCAAATCGAATGCTTAAGTTTTCTAATTTGAATAATAATGCAATCATTTTTTCGCTGGTATCTTCTGAACTATTTTCTTGAGGATCTCCTTTGTAGGGTGTAGGCTCGTTCGATGGTTCTTTAGGATATCCTTGGGTGGGTGTTGTTTTTCCTTCAATAAAATCTACAAAACTTGCAAACGGCTGGGCTCCTACAATTTTTTTTCCATTAATAATAAATCCTGGAGTTCCATCAATGCCTGCTTGCATTCCTTCTTGATAATCTGCTTGCACCAATGATTTTTTGTTTCCATTTTGAATACATTCTTGAAAAGTATACGTAATTATTCCAGTTGAATCTGCGTATTCTTTAAATTTTTCAATTGGATTGCTTAAGTTAGCCCAATCGTTTTGGTTTTGGAATAATAAATCATGAAATTCTGAAAATTTTTCTTGATCGCGTGCACATTCACTGGCCTCAGCAGCTATTTCTGCATTGGAATGAAACTGTAAAGGAAAATGTTTGAATTCATATTTGAATTTTTCTCCGTATCTTGCTTTCAATTGAGGCAAAGTTTGATCAAAAAATATTTTACAAAAAGGGCATTGGAAATCTGAATATTCTATAAATTCAATTTCTCCTAAATTTTTCGGCACTGGGCCTAGAGTTTGAGTATTTTCAGTTCCTGATTCTGGTGGCTGTACTATGGGCGTAGGTTCTGTTTGAGGTACTGGCTGAGTTGTTGTAGTTTCTTGAGTGGGTGCCGGAGTTGCAGTTCCTTGTTCAGTTGTAGTATTGTTAATTACATGCCGGCCGCTTACATAACCTGATCCTGGTTGAGGCCCATTCTCTAAGTTTTGCACATATGTTGTTGCAACTTTAATAACATAATCTCCGTCTGGAACTTGTGTTGAATCCCAAGCATACACACATTGCCATGCACTGAATGGTGGTTCAACTGGCGGCTGACTACAGGTTAATTGTGTAATTGTATTCCATTGACTTAAATCAAATTCTGCAATTGTGTATGTCTGAAAATTATTCACATGATGCGCTTTCAGAATATAGGTCATGCTTTGCGCAGGTGGATTTAAACTGCCGCCTACTTTAATTTCAAATATTCCTTGAATGCGTTGATTGGCTGTATATACATCTTGAATGCTGTAGGCTGCGGTTGTTTCAAAAATTGTAATTTCTCCGTTTGTATTGGTGCGTGTAACTCGAATAGTGTAATCTTCATTGGGTACATTGGTTGACCAGCCATACGTACATTTGGGTGGTTCATTTCCAACATATCCGCAATTTACATTGGGATTGCTTTTTCCATTGTTTACTTCAATGGTTTCAACTAAGTAGGCTTGCCGATCGCTTACACGAACAGCTTCTAGGGTAATTGTTTGATTTTCATTTAAATTCGAAATTCCTAAATCCACACCAAGCCAATTGGTTACTGATTGTGTTCCTGCTCCAGCATAAACTTGGGTTAAAAAAAATGTGAAAAATAACAAAGTTAAAAATTTTATTTTGGCTTGCATATCAATCTCTTCCTATTAGTCCTTTTTAAGCTTTGCATTAAGTTCGGTTTTTTACGTTTGGTTTTCTATCCAAAAAAATGACTTAATGTTTTTTGTTTTCCGCCATGAATTAAGTCTTCTTCTGTATAACCTAACTCATTGATGATTTTGATGACTGCCGGCAATACTTGGTTTTGAATATAGTAATCCGAATCATAATTTCCTTCTTTTACAAATTCGCTTAATTCAGCTCGATCGCTAATGCTTTTTCCGTTTCTTGTAATAATGTATTCCAATACTGAACCTACTTCAATGCGCACTCCTTTGGCTTGGGCTTTCTTGGCCGCAGCTACATGCGGTCCAATACTTTCATAACTTTTTAACGGCCTTTTAATTTGAGTATAAATTTTCAAATCTTCTTTCAAAACTTTTCCGTCTTTTAATTCTTGAATGGCTTTTTTTACAATCTGAATTGCTTTTTGAGTATCTCCTTCTTTGAGCACAGCTTCCAATACCTCTTTTTGGGTTCTCTTAGCAATATTCGACCAATCTCTGCGTACATACTCAAAGCCTACAATCTTCAAATTTCCTTTATGATCCATTAATGCATATTTTTTCTTGGCTGCTTCTTCGGTTCCTTTTTTTCCAACAAATATTCCGCGCTTGTAAAAATTTTCAATTTCCAAATTCATATTTCCTGGTAATTTTTCATTAATTTGTTCTACAAATTTTCTTACATCTTCCTGCGTTTTGGTTTCTGGAATTTTTAAAAAAACAGAATCTGTGTCTCCATATAAACTTTTATAGCCTTCAATTTCTGCTTGTTCAGCTACCCATTTCACATACTGTTGACTGTATGCAGTTACTGCGCGTGCACATTCATACGAATACCATCTAAAGCGGGCGTATCCTAGAGTTCCATAAAAAGAGTTTAGTAAAATTTTTTGACTGTATTGCCGTGCATATAATTTGTTGTATTCTAAAGAATCTTTTTTCAAGTCTTTTAATTTTCGTTTGAGTTCAATTCGTTTGTTGAAAAGTTCTTCGAGAATGCTAGAAAGCATTCCTTTTCGTTGGGTGCAAAAATAATGATTGGTCGGCGCTTTATTTTTTTCTTCGCATTCTTTGTGTTTGCAATCCAATGTATCTGCACTGATATTGTGAGAAATCATGATGGTGGGATGCAATGAACTAAAATCTAATACAACCATGTTTTCATGCAATCCGTGTTCGGGCTCTTTTACAAATCCGCCTTCATAGGATTGCAGCATTCGCTGGCCAATGGTTCCTTCTTCCGGTAAATTGGGCAGTAAAATATTTTGTTCAAAACTTTTATTGATTAACAATTGTTCAACCAAAATTCCTGCACTGGCTCGCGTAACCTCAAATAATGGCATGCGGACAATTTTTCCCAACTCAATCCAAGTCAGCAAATATTCTTTGGCAATTCGATACGTTGCCCGTGAATCTTCTAAATTGTAATCTGCCAATCGTTCCAAATTTTTTCCAGTTTCCCAAATTTGGTTAATTTCAGTTGCTTTGACTTTTTCTTTTTTTTCTCCAAACAAAGCTTCATTGACAGATTCTAAATCATACTTGATTAAGTTGACTACACCGAAGCGTGCCAAGATTTTGGTTAATTCATATACATCTACATGTTCTAAGCCGTTGATTTCAACTACATTTTCTTGCCCTCTGCGTTTAATGTTGGGCTGACTATTTTCGCATCCAATGCCTACATTGACTTTGAGTTTTTCTCCTCTGGTTTTAATATAAGGCAGATCAAAACTATCTCCATTGTAGGTACCAATAACGTCTAATTTTTGTTCTCGGATAGTCTCAATTAATTTTTCCAACAATTCTTTTTCGTTTTTTACCAGCACAGCATAATCTCTATTTACTTTTTTTTCTGCCCAAATAATTTCTTTTTCTTCATCTACATACGATGCCATCAAGATAGGATCTAGTTCTGGATTTGAAAAGCGATCCGGCGAGTGAGTTTCTAAATCAAAGCATCCAATTCGTAAATCTAATTTTGCAGGTTCTTCTTGTTTTATTTCTAGTAATTCCATAGTTTCGGAATCGTACTTTACTGTGACTTCATTTAATGGAATCAGTCCAGAATCTACTCTGTATCGTTTGGCAAACGGCATATCGTATTCTCGGCGTTCTCGAACAAATTCAAATTGCATGACTGCATCCCGTGCGCTTTTCAATTCTGCCGTAGAATTAAAAATTAATTTTAATACCGGAATTTCGTTTTGTTCTGGGCTTAGTTTTTTTTGCACTATTTGAATATCTTGAATTTTGAATTCTGCAAATTTTTTTTCCATGATTTCTTTTTTTCGTTTTTCAGGCTGGTCTACTATGATGTAAAAATAAGGTTTGAATTTTGGATCTCGGAAAGCATAGCTTGTTTGATGGTTTTTAACAAAAATTCGAATCACTGAATTTTGCCCTTCTTGCTGGTAGTCTGCATTAAAAAAAATGCCTTTTACAACTGTATTCATCTATAGGTGCTTTGCTGAAAACCATTAAAAACAGCTCTTTCAATTAGGCTTTTAAAAAGGACTTGTGTTTAATTATTTACGGTTATTGGAATGCCTGGAGATAGACTTATTCGAAGACATGAACGCAGACCTATGGGCCCGGGCGTTTCTTCTCAGAACATGCCTTCAGGAATGCCTTCTTTTGAACCGACCGATCGCCAAAAACCAGAAGTAGTTATTTCTTTAATGAAAAACGATATCCGTGCTTTGAATAGTGCTATTGCAATTATTTCTCAAAAAATGAAACACTTAATTCGAAATGAAAAAATCTTAGGCCGAAATTTAGTTGTATTAAATAAAAAACTCCAGCAAGGAGTTTATTCCAAAGGCCCTGAAGGATCCTCTGGATCTTCTTCGGAAGACCTTCAAGCTTTAACTGTTCAACTGGAAAAACAAAACCAAGAAATTCAATCTTTATCTAATCTAATGGCTGAACTGCGTACTTCGCTGGCTTCCCGCGAAGAAGTCTTGGAATTACGTCATGTAATTGATTCCATTAATCCTTTAGAATTTACGACCCGCGATGATGTCAAAGAATTAATTGCATTGGCTTTCGAAAAGAAAAAAACAATTGCTAAAGAAAAATAATTTCAAATCTCATATTCTTTTTAAATGTCAATTATTTCAACCAAGTTTTCTGTTTCACTGCTTAAGCTTGGGCGAATAAAACAACGATAACTTTTTTGTCCTTGAATTTGAATGGCTGCATCGTTTTCTTTCACCAAGGATACAATCGCACTTGTTTTGGTTTTTGCTTGTTCTGAAATTTCGTTTTCATTTTCTGCTTCCAAAATAACTCCTTTGTTTTTGCTTTGCAGTTTTCCCAAACTGTCTTGGATGGCTTGCAAGGTTGTGCTGAACTGTTCACTGGAAAGAATGTGTTCTGCTTTCGGTAAAACGATTACCAAGTCACTGGTTTCTTTTCCGCTTTCATATAATTCCAGCAATTCTTTAAGTATGCTTTCAATAATCAAACTGTTTTTTCGGTAATCTTTGGATCGCAAACTAATAATATTGGCGCGGCCCAATGTTTTATGTGCTGCCTTTAAAATTTCGGAGACATTATTTCCATCGCCTAATATTTCTGGATATACTTGGTCTATGACTCGAAGCATTCGCACCATTCTTTGTTTGTTAAAATCACTGAATGTTTCTGTAGTCGGCATTTTTTCAGCATTTGAAATTAATTCAGTCATGGACGTAAACTTTTTTTGATTTAGCAAGTTCACTATTTCTTTTTTGATTTTTTCATTTTCTATTCCAAACAATTCTGCAAAACCTAAGCCATCTATTTTTCCTAAATTAATTCGAATGTCTTTAATGATTTCGAATGTTTTGGTTGGAAACCCTAAAGGTTCTAAATCTACTTTGTATTTTTCAAGTTTTTTCCGGTCTTTGCTTGGATTTCCTAAACCGGAAAATTCGCTTTCAAATTCAAAAGCAATGACTGGAATGCGGGACAACAATGCACTTTCAGTTAATACGCGCAAGGCATGAATTCTATTTTTTCGTTCTCCACCGACTACCAAGGCTGACTTAAAATAAGCAAACGGTTCTTTGATTCCTGTGCCTTCTTTGGTGATTCCAATAATTGTTTCTCCTATGCTGATTGTTTTTTCGACTATGCTTTTTTCAACATGAATGGTTTGCTTGGCTGTAAAAATTAAATGAATCAATGGAGTAGAATAAAACAATTCTTTTTCTTCACTGCTGCATTCTTTTAATTTTTTTAATTCAACTTCAAAAGCTATGCTGCTTTCTTGAATGGCTTTTCCGCGTTCTTCTAGTCTTTGAATCATTTCTTGCACTTCTTGATTAATCGCTGATTCATTGTACGAAACATAACTGGCTGTAGTGCTGAACATTAAATATTTTTCAACTTTTTCTCCTTTTACAATTAAACCTAAAGCTTTTCCTTTTTGTCCTTCCAGCAATCGTTCTAAATCTCCTTGAACAGAATACACCAAAAAACATTCCATTAATACGCCTAGCTTTTTTCCTTTTTCTTCATCATTGACTAAAGAAAGAATGAATTCTTCATTGCTGGACAATAATTCTGAAAAATGTCCTTCCAATTGTCCGGAAAAAATGTTTTTCCACGGGCCTTGTGCTAGTTTAAAATCCATTTAAAACTCCTTTGGGCGTTTTAAAATTTTCAAAACCCCTTGTTTTGAATCCATTTAAAATCCTCTGGATTTTAAAATTTTTAAAATTTTCAATTTTAAATCCATCATATCACTTGTTCAGAACCATTAAATACTTGAATTTGTTTATATATATTAAATTCTATTATTAATAATTTGGTTGTTATGCCAGTAAACGAAAAAATTGTCTTGGATACCATTAAGCAAATGAAAGAAGCCGGCTTAGAGGATTCCGTCATTTTAGCTACTTTAAAAGACATTGGCTTAACTGACTTGGAATCCAAGGAATTTTTAGCCAAAGCCACCGGCAAATCAGAACCTTCGGTTCCGATACCTCCCACTAAAACTTTCAGCAAATCCGAAGAACCTAAAGAAGAATCTTTGGAAACCGAAGAAGAACCTAGTAAAGAAGATTCTGATCTCGACGATGAAGCACAAGAAGACGATTTAGACGATACTGCGCATGCAGTTACTCATGTAGCTTTGCAAGCACAAGGCCAAAAATTGGATGACTTGCATGAAAAAGTTTCTGGTTTAGAAAAACCGCTTGAATTGACTCAAATTTTAGCAGAACTTCAATCCATTCGAAGAGACTTACAAGAACTCAAAAAACAAGTCTCTGAATCCAAAGCCTTAAATGCAGCCACCCAAGACGTTATGGAAAAAGTTTTAGATGTGAATCGAAAGATTTTGAATAAACAGTAGTGCTGAACTGTAATTGCGTATAGGTACTTTGAATAAATTAGTCAACTGAACTAATTCTGTCTAAAATTTGAACAGGTCTTTCATACCTCTAGTTTTTAGTCCAGCAGGTTCTTCTCATTTTTTGGTTGCTTAGTACGCGACTGGACACACTTTCTTTAGTAAATTTTGCATTCAGTAATCTTAGTTGTAAAAATTAAAAGTCCATAATATGCTCTTTCAATTATTAATTTTTTAACATTAATACTAACTTTTACTGTTAAATGGCATGAATATTTTCCTTTTGGACTTCGCCTTTGTTTTCTTTTTTGCTTTTATGATCTTTGCTTTTTTCTTTATGACTGCTTGTGTCTTCTTTTTTGTCTTTATGCCCATGACTTCCTCCGCCCCCGCCAACTTTTCCAAATAATCCAAAAAAGCGATTAATAAATTCTTGAGTACCTTGAGATACTCTGGTCAAAATCGGCCGCGTTCTATATCCGCCTTTATTGAATACAATTTCTGAAGTTTTGTCTGCAATATTGCTGGACATGTCTTGAATGACTCCTATTCCAGGCGGTGTTGGATTTGCTTGTTCTACATCTTCTGCAATTCCTTGAATTAATTCTTGAGTTGTACTTTTCATTCCATTAACTACTTGCAGAATGCAAATTACTCCCAACAATAACATAAATGAATGCAAAGTAATCCAGCCATAGGCTGCATCCCAATAGGTTGGCACAATCATGGTGGCATAACCAATCAAAGTCAGCCAAGATAAACCGCCCCAAATAATTAAAATTATAAAAATAAAAAAGAATTTAATTTCCAATTCTTTGAACACAAATGCATTAATGTAAATTAAAATAAATAAAAGCCATGGACGCCACCAAATCATTTGGTCTTTCCATGGAATATTTTTGGTCTGATAAGCTTTACTCATAATAGCATCCTTGTTTTGAATGAATTAAAATCCACCCATTCCGCCGCCCATCATGCCCATGTCGCCGCCGGGCGCATACATATCCGGCTCTTGTTCTTTGGCTTTAACTCCCAACAATAATGCTAAAATCATTAATCCAAATAAAATAAACGGCCAAAATTCATCAATGGAATTTCGGCTGACAAAAAACAAAACCAATGCAACCAACAATACAATCGTTGCCGACAAATTACGCAATCCTACAATTAACAAAATAATGGTTCCAAAAATTAGCCAATTTTGTCCAGTTTGCAAAGACAAGCCAACTAAAATAACTGCAATCAATAAAGTAAATGGATCCATATTTTTTCATCTCCGTGTTAATATTAATCTCTTAAGTGGTCTTCTCCGCCTACATCAGGGCCTGGCATTTTTTCTACAATATTTTTTCCAAAAAATGAAATCAAAAATAAAATTACTGGAATCCAGATAAGAATTGGGTGAGTAAAGAATCCTAAATAGGTAATAATGACTGCAAACAAAATAGCTAACTTAGCACTGCCCAATTGATTTTTAGCCCAGCCATAAACCCATACCAAATAAAATAAAGAAAGAATAGTCTGCAAATCCGACCATAAATCAGCCATAGGTTTTCACTCTATAAATAATACCTTTCTCTGAGTTTAAATACGTATGGCACGGTGTTGATTGCGCTTTCGCTTGTTTAATTAATGTCTTTTGGTAACCATCATGGCAATGTTTAATCCCCAGATAATTACAGACAAGAAGTTGAATGCCAATAGCACGTAAAAGAATACAAATATGCTGGTGGTTAAAAATGCATGTTTGATGACCAGTAAATAAATAAGTATTGCACTTAAAAGCAATGGAATCATTCCACTGCCTAAATATCCTTTGACTGTAGAGTATAGCGTGAAAATTAAAATTAAGCGCATAATAATGTCTGCAGCTGGAAAAAACATCATAATCAAAGGAGGAATGGCGGCCACTACAATAAAGCCTAACAATGCAAAAATAAACAAATTTCCTTTTGAATTCATAATATTACCTTAACATTCTTCCTCTGGCATGTGCTTGATGCATGGCGTGTTGTCTGGCTCTGTTTCGTTCAGCTACATCGGCTTGAGTTCCTTTGGGTGCTTCCATTCCATGCGGGGTAATGTGTTGTTGTCCCACAAAAAAGAAATCAATCAAGATTCCAGAAACTCCCATGGTTAATAGAGTGTACAATACGTATACTCCTCCAAAGAAAGACCAGGCATCGAATAAAATAAACCAAGAAATTCCAATCATAATGGCTAAACCTAAAGGCCCTGTTCCTACATGATTTTTTACAAACGAAATAATACTCAATAAAGCAAATATTTTCAAAGCCAAATTATAGTCTTGGAATATTTCAGTAAAAAATAATGCAGTTAAAAAACTAAATTCAAACATAAGATTCGTAGAAATTATAAATTTCTTTGTTTAAAATTGTTACTTTATTCTGCAATGCACTTGAATTCAGAGTTATCTGGGGCAGTATTCATGGTTTGTTCTAATGCAGTAATTCGTGCCTGATCGTATACTTTCTTTTCATCCCAGTAAAACAAGATTTTGGTTCCGTCATTAATCATGCACATTTCACCAGTTTGCACCAATTCAAACACTTGGCTAATAGATCCAATTTGAGTTGTTCGATTGGCTAAACTCAAAGGTTGGTCTTGGAATCCAGTATGTCCTGCGTTCAATACTTTGGGTTTATTGTTTCCTTCTCCTTGAGTTCTAAAACTATACGTTTCATTAAACGGAGTATAGACTACTGTTTTTAAGAAAACATTTCCTGTTTTGTCAATCTGGGGCCATTCTTGATAATATGTATTACTTGCTGGGTCTCTAGAATCTTGAGTATTATTGAATACATTGGATACTGAAATTCCAGTAAAATCCAAACATCTTCCAGCACCAGTCCAGTAAGTTAACACATTTCCAATATTTTGAATTTGATTTCCTGAATCCATTAATTGATAATTGGCTCTATAAGGATCATCGCTTGTTTCAGTTTGATTCATTTTTAATAAAATAGCGTGCGGGTTGTTGGGTGTAAATTGTATTCTGGCCTGCGTTCCATCTTCGTTTCTTTCAATCTCCATTACTTTTCCTCTATTTTCTATAATATCATTATTCATTTTTTGCAAGCTTTCTTCTTGCTTTACTTTAAAAGTAACCAGTGGATTGCTGGAATTAATGGGTGTAGTTTTTAAAGTTTCAATATCCCCTGTGCCTGCAATAACATAAATTTCTTGTCCTTCATTTTCGTAATTCACTCCATATCCTTGTCTTCCATCAGCGCTATTCAATCCAACTTTTCCATCAAATGGCAAATAATAAAATGGGTGATCGGGTACAGGATTTTGTATTCTGTCAAATACTGCATTTATGTTTACATTGCTGGCTCCGTTTCTGAAAAATTTCCATTCTTTGTTTCCAAAATCTATTTCCAAGTTTACTTTATATTTTCCAGGCACTCCAATATTGCTGGTGTCTGTGTATTTTCCTTTGAATTTGAATACTGTTGAATCTCCAAATATTTCTTTTAATCCATCTTCGCTTTGCTTAAACCAATCTGGCGTATCTATCACACTATCCAATCCATAGGTTTCCACAAAGTCGGATTGGAAGTCTGTATTGGGATTGTCTTTCATTAACAAGGCTTCAAACGAAACAGTTTTATTTAAAGTTTGAATATCTGGAATTTCATTTGTCCACTGAACAGTACTTGAGTTAACTGCAAATACTGAAATTATTGGAACACCTGCAGCTTCTTTGGTAGTGTAAGGCAAAATACATTCTTCGGCTATTCCTGATTCTCCTTCGATTTGGAATATTTGGCTGGCACTTCGATTGTTTGCAATTCCTGGCGTAGATTCTTTAACTCCTGCTCCAAAAGCATACACTTTTCCTGGACTTAAATTATAAAAAGTAGTATTTGAAGTTAGAGTTCCATTGGCTGGCACAGTAATTGGAACTATTGCACTTTGATCTCTGGATCTATCTTGTAATGTAATAGCTGAAAATTGAATTTGTGCTGTTTGTGCTTGGGTTGTTTTATTTTCCACAGTTGCAGTTATAACTGCCGTTGTTTCCGTGATTTGGGTTTCCACTATTTTGACTCCAATATTTCCAACAGCTATTTCTAAATTATTGGGCTGAGCTCCAGCTGCAGCATCTGCAATGGCTCCAGTTATTGGATTGGCTGGACAATTTAAGCTAGTTTCATTTTGTTCCAAAAATGTTTTTAATGCATTCATTTTTTTGTTAACCATGATCGCAAATTGAGTTGCATCACAATATACTGCATTTTCATTACTGGCATCACAAGTATTGGCTTCAATTGCAGTATTTCCAGTCCAAGTCCAATCAAACTTTACTTTAGGCATACTCGCATTTGTTCCAGTGTCTCCTTGAATTACTCCACGCATACAAGTTTCAGTATCTCTAAAGCTTGGTCTTTCTGCTGGCTTGGGTTTGGTGGCTAATTTTATGTGGTATTTGACTTCGCGTTCTTTAGTTATTCTTCCAGAACAATCTCCATTGCTGAAACTAACTTTTCCAGCAGCAAATTCTTGAGGTGTAATTTCATCTGCAAATGCTTCTTCGTCATTTTCGTCTTCTTCACAATATAAGTCATATTCTCCTTGTGCTTCTGGGCTGTGGGCTAAATCTCCAGCATAAATTCGTTCAGCGTATTTTAATTTTAATATTCCAAATTCATCTTTTACTGAACTAACTCCAGTTGTGTTGGTGATCTTTAATGCACTTCCGGTTTCAGCTCCATCTTGTTTTAAGTCAATTTCTTTTCTTCCTAATGAAACTGGAATATTGGCAATATCCCATTCAGAATTGCTTAGTTCTGTAAAGGTATGTTCTGTTAAGTCACTATTATCTAAATTCCCAGAACCGATTTGTGTAACTGGAACAATTCTGGCCATAGTCACAAATTCCTCTTCACAATCTGGCCACATTATGATTGTTATAACCAATGCAGATGTTGCTAATATTCCTGCAGCCACCCAGCCAGCTACTGGAATTGTTGCAACTGTTGCAGCTAAATATAAAATTGGCACTGCAAAAGCTGCCGCTCCAGCACCAGCTCCAACACCTACGCCAATCCAATTTTCATTTTCTTCATCAATATGGTCTGCTACGCATTTATTAGTTTGAATAGTCACTCGTTCGAAAATATTTTTATTGGTTAAAATTGCAGTATCTTGTGCTTGCGGTCCAATGATTTGGAATGCGTAATTGCTTAAAGTAATTTGTTCCGAAGAATTGGGTTGAACTTTGACATCCAGTCTTTTAATTTCTTGCCCTGGCCCGGATTCAATAGAACTTTTGGCTTTAATGGGGATAGTATAAACTCCAGCCAAGTCTCTTCTTTCTACAACAACTTCACTTTCTGCACTTGCTCCAGTTCCAAATAATGTAACTCTTTGATTTTGCGGGCTGGCAATGGCAATTCTTCCTTCTGAAGTTCCACCGGAACAACCTGGATCATTTTTGCAAAAGTCTAAAGTAATTCTAGCCTGTGCACAATCTGGAACCAAAGAAACTTTGAATCTTATTTCTTCGGTGTCTGAAGCAATCTCTGGATTGGTTGTATCAATATTAATGCATTGTTCTAAATTCACAATATATGCTTTGACTGTAATATTTTCTGGAGTGCTTCCAATCAATGGTTGTTCTGCATTTGTTTCTGGATTACTAATAAATCCTTTAATGGTAATGGTGAATCCAACTTTTTGTCCAATAAATTCTGCATTCGGTCTAAAGCCTAATTGCAAAGAATAATCTTGATCTGTTCGAATTTTTTCCAACAAAGTATTGGTTTGTCCATTGCGTAAAGGAATAATTGATCCTTCAGAATTCGGGCCAGTCATAGTTAAAGTGGCTGTTCCTCCAGCTGTTGGTCCTTCAGTCCAATTCAATGTAACTTTTAATCCATCCAATTCTACAGGCACATCATTGAGTGTACAATTGTTTGTTAGTTTGAACTCTGTAACTTCTTCAATATCTTTGGTTACAATATCCCATACTGGAATCTTGTTTCCGTTTAAAACAATACAACCGCTTGCAGGTCTTCCAGCAAACTGTACAGATCCTTGCACTGGAATTTGGAAAGCATAAGCATTATTCACTCCATCTAAGAAAGCCAAACCAGTTAATTGAGTAGTAAATGTTTCTGTACTTTCTTGCATTCGCATTTCAGCGTCTCTAGTTAAAGCAGCCAAAGCAGTAAAGTTTTGAGTTCCATCCACTGAAATGATTTGCAATGCTTCATCTTGACTTTGAGTTTCCAGTAAAGCCTGCATTCTTCCGGTATCAAATATTCCGGGTGTTGCTCTTTGAATTTCTCCAAATCTTAAATTTTGAATTCGAATATTTGCTCCAGCTCGGTTATGCAAACTAAACGTTTGAGATTCGTCTGTTCGAGTTCTAGTATTCAAGTTCATGAATTGAATTTCTTCCGGCAAAAAATCTACCACATTGGTATCTGTATTCAAAACTAATTCGCCTTCCACATATCCTTCTTTGATGGCTGAAACAATGACTTGAGCATTCGGAGGCAATCCAGGAATAGTGAATAAAACTTGTCCAGTTAAATTTGGATTCGTTCCAGATATTTGAGTTCCGTTTGAAATTAATGTAGGATTTAATTCTCCGGGTAATAATGTTCTAACTTCTACTCGTACTCCATCTAAATTAAATTCTCTGGTTTGTTCTGAACTTCCTCTAGTTTGAGGTTCAATTCCTTTAATTTGTAATTGCAATTGTGTATCCGAATACGCCGGCAATACTTCTCCTAAAGGTGCAATTTTTTCAATGCTTAATTCTTTTTCAGACAAAACTCTTAATGCAATAATTTTTTCAAATACAATTTGATCATTTCCAAATAAAGTAATTTTTAAAGTTGTAGCTTTGGCTTTCACTGGTTTAAAAGAAAGCATTCCTTGAATTTGTTTATTGATGGTGAATTCACCCAATGCACTGGCAGTCACACTTTTTTTATCCGAAGAATTAATTCTGCTGTCTTGTCCATCTGCATTCACTAACTCTAAAGAACCTACTTCTAAAACTGATTGGTTTTGATTATTGATTTCTTCTACCAATAATCGCATGTTTTCATATTCTGTTCTGGAAACATTTCTTAAATTAAATTTTAAATTATAGTTTGAAAAATTTCTTACATTATATCCTTGGGTTACTGGAAAAATTAAGTCTGCTCCAATCCCTGGAATATATCCTTTGAGTTGTTCTCCGCTCCAGCAAAAATTATTGGTTGTAGAATCACAAGCAGAATCTTCGCCTTCTTTGAATTGTGCAGTATATGTTTGAGCATAAGGTTCATTCACCAATTCAGCAGCACTCGGAGCTAAAGCTAAAACATTATCTAAAGGATCTCTTAAATACGAATTACTGGTATTGGCTCCCCATGCTCTATAAAATAAATCTAAATTTTCCAATTCAGCTTCAGCATTTACATGAATTCCTATCCCTACACTGTATTCAATAGGTTCTACATCTATCCAGGAAATATTCACCCATTTGGCATTGCTTAAAGTTTCAGTTTCTCCATCCCAGCCAGTATTTTGATTGTAGGTAGTGTATCTTTTTACAATTGGATTTCCGCCTGCATTAATTTTGTCAAAAATAACATACAAAGCATCATTCTCAATTCTGTCTGTGTTTCCTACTCTAAAATGAATTCCTCCATTCCGCAAATCTTGTCCTGCTGGATACGTTACTTTGAGTCTTGCTTCATAATTCTGTCCAGCCAATAATTGGGTTACACTTTCTTGTCCGAATTCATCAAAAATTCCTTCCAACACAATTTCAGGTCCTCTTTGATCTCCTTTTCCAAAAAACTGTGGTTTCATTACTCCAGTAACAGCATATTCTTCTTCTGCCCATAAATCAATCACTTGACTTTGCCAAGTCATATAATCTGGATGAGAAATTCGAACATAAATTTTAGTATCTGCTTTTACTTCAATTGAATCTTCGCCTGTAACCAAAGGTCTTTCTCCTTGCAATACACTTCTTCCATTCCAAGTAAACACTTCATATTTGGCTCGGCCATCATTAATGGTTAAATTGTCTTCAAATTTGACTGCTCGAATATTCAAACCAGCTGTTCCTACCTGCATGGTCACCGTAAATTCATTAATAGTTTCCAATTTGATTTCTTTAGAATCTGCTGCAGTTCCTCCTTGAGATCTGCTTTTGACTGCAAAAGCAAATACTTCTTCAGTTAAGCTTCCTAAAATAAATTCAACATTTCCATTGACATCAGTAACTTTTTGATTATCTACAGCACTTGCATCACTGACTTCAACTATAGCTCCATTGCTTTTTTTTCTAAACATGACTCGTGCATTTACAACTTTATCATTGGCTTCGTCTTGGACATGCACTTTAGTTTTTCCTGAATTTAAAGAAGTAATTTTATCCAAGCGTAAAGTTAAATCTGCGTTAGCATTGGTTGTACTTATTTCTGCGGGAAAATATCCTTCATTGACTCCCCCAATTTTTTTAGCACCAATCAAGTATTCTTTTTGATCTGTAATTGGAAATTCTACTTGAGTTTGAGTAGCAGTAATTGTTTTTTCGCTTAACACAGTTCCTTCTCTTGCATCCTTGAGTACAACTATGGCTCCAATCACATTGCTTTGATTGGCTTTATCTAAAACTCTTACTTTGATTCTGCCCAATAAATTTTTGCTAACCCTTAATTCTACTGGAGTTCTTTGCCCTGAATTAACTTGAATTCCTTCTACATTGCTTGAACCATATTTGTCGGTTGTATCTTCTACACTTACAGTATATCTTCCGGGTGCTATTTCCATTCGCACAGTTCCATATTCGCCGGTAGTTTCTGAATAATTTTCTCCAGTTGTTTTCTGTGCTCTGACTGTAAAGCTTGTATCTGTAACTAAATTTCCAGAACCATCGAGTACACTTACATCGATAAATCCATTGGGTACTGTTCGTTCTTGTAAATTAATTATTTTTTCAGTTTCAGTTTCAGAAAAATTTGCATTGCTTTCTTCAAAATCATCGCTGTTCACTTGAACACTTAAATTTCCGCAATTCAATGGAGTTTCAATTTCCATGACTCCATCTTGATCTTCATCACTGGCTCTGAATGGCGCAATCGTTGTATTGGAACACGAAAAAGTTGCTTGAATATTTTTTCCAGTAATGAGTCCTTGAGAATCCTGGAACAAAATGCTTTTGGTTCTGGTTTCTAAAAATTTTTCCAAAATTGCAATCGTTTGCGTTAAATCAGTTTCTCCGATTGCAAAATCTTGCTCAAATAGCTGAAATTGTTTTCCGTCTAATTCCATTTCATTAATTTTAATTTTAATAATAGAATTGGCTTTGGCTGCCAATACAATTTTTCCAGCTGAATCTGTGTGTCCTTGTTTCCAGTCCCCAGCCAAAGAAGTATAACTGACTTCCACATTATTTAATGGATTTCCTGTGCTGGTGGTAACTGTAAAAATAGCTTTAACTTGTGCTCCAGTTTCTCCGCTTAAATTGGCATTGGGTAATACAAAAAAGTAAACCAAGGCTGCTAAAACAATTAAGCCCAAGACTGCCAATGCTTTCTTGTTTTGAGTTAACTTAGAAAGACTATCTGCCAGAGTTTCAGCAAATCCCATATATAGTATATATTGTATTATTGTTTTTAAATTTGTGTTTTTACGTGAAAAAGTGAGTTTTTTTGGGTTATTGCTGTTTGTACCATTTTTCGTATTACTTGTGGTTTATGGCAAATATAAGCATTACTTAACTGTATTTTTCTTTACTTGAATGATTTGAAAAAGGTAATGAAACATAACAAATAAAAGGTTTTGACTTCATTATATTGGATATGTCCAAGACTTCAAAACAAAGACTGACAGTCCAGACAATTCTTCAATTGCTTGAAAAAAATAAATCCTCTTTTGCATCATTGGGTGTGGAAAAGCTTGGTTTGTTTGGTTCTGTTTTGCATAATCAGCAAAAGTCTGATAGTGATCTGGATTTTTTGGTTTCGTTTAATCATCCTACTTTTGACAATTATATGAACTTAAAGTTTTCTTTGGAGAAACTTTTTCATCGAAAAATAGATCTGGTTACTGAAAAAAGTCTTAAGCCATCGCTGAGTTATATTAAACAGGAAGTTCAATATGTCTCATTCACCTAAGCTTTACTTACAAGATATTTTAGAGTCCATTTCTAAGATCGAGTCTTATTCTAAAAATTTATCCAAAGAAAAGTTTGCAGACAATTCTTTGGTGAAAGATGCCGTTGTTCGAAATTTGGAAATTATTGGAGAAGCCGTTAAACAACTTCCAGTAGAACTAAAGGAAAAGCATTCTGAAATTGACTGGAAAAAGATTGCAGGCTTGCGAGATATTTTAATTCATGCTTATTTTGGAATTGATGTTGACATTCTTTGGGATATTGTTCAAAACAAGCTTCCGGAATTAAAAAAAGCTGTTCAGGAAATGAAGGCTGATTTAAAATAATAATTTAGTTTACTGGAAAAAGTTAAAAAAAGAAGAAAAATTGAATTAGCTGATTTAGTCTGTAATACACAATTCAGCCAAGTCTTCTCTGGAAACTGTAGCTAATTCTTGTACCAATGCTCTATAACCTACTCCGCCGGTTAAAGTAGTTCCTTCGGTTCCAGTTATTCCTTCTGTTCCTGCCAATATGGCTGCTGGATTCCAGAAGAATCTTGCATTTGCACTATTGCCGACTCCTTCTACACAAACTTGTCCTTCTTTAACCAATTGAATTACTTTTTGGATGGATTTAATTTGTTCAGATGGGAAGTCTCCGCCAATAGCTAATTGTTCTGTGACTTCTGTATTGCTTGCATTACTTCCTTGTTTAATAAATTGAGTTCCATCGTCTTGTGCGTCCACCAATCTTAATGTTCCGGCTGTTCCTTCTTGGGGTGTAAAGAATACTGTTCCTAAGTATAAGTCTCCTGCTTTTTTGATGTCACAGAATTCTAAACCATAATGGCTTGTGCTTAATCCTGCACCTGAACATTTAGTGACTCCAACTCCAGCATGCAAGTCTGGACTGTCTCTGTAAGCTGTAGCTGAATCTCTTCCTGTAAAGTCTTTACATCTTAAAGCAATGGAATTCCAGTAAGCAATATTTTCTCCAGTTAACTGCGGTTCTCCGTTTAAGGTTAAACTATAATATGCAAATGCTTTGTCTGATTTTCCGCCAGCAATTTTTAATACTACTGGAGTTGCTTTGCTGGGACTAAATATTACATTGATTTGTTGTTGAGCTGGTCTTCGTTCTACATTCAATACTAAACCTCGGGTTGATTGATCTGTATTTAATTTTTTGAAATCATTTTCTACACTGGTCAAAACCCATCCATTCGGAATTGGATTACTGTTGGCAATTGTGCTGGATAAAATAGTTTCAGCTAAATCACTAGGCTCATTGAATGTAATGCTTTCAATACTTTGTTCTCTGAAGTTTACTCCATATCCTTGTCTTCCATTGGGTGTATCTTTTCCTAATAATCCATCGAATGGCATGTAATAAAATGGACTGTCTGGATCAGGTGCTTGCAGTCTTTCTAAGATTACTTCAATGACTGCTTTGCTGTCTGCTTCTGTTCCATTTAATCCTAAACTCCAAGGCTTGCTTTTATCGTACGTTACTTTGAGTGTAACTTTATATTTTCCTGCTCTAATTGGTGCATTGGGTGCCTCTAAGAATGGACTGACAAATTTGAATTTGTTAGGGTTCGCAAAGTAATTGTTTAATAAATTTCTAAAGTCTGCTTGGCTTGGGAAATCAAAGAATGATTTGGTTAAAGCATAATCAATAAAGTCTGCTCTAAAGTCTTCACTGTAACCATCTTCCATTAAAAATGCATTAAAGCTGGTTAATTCTGTTGCTTTATTGAAAGCGTCTCTAGCTTGTCCATTTCCTTCATTGGCTTGCGCGAACTGGGTTAATCTTGTTGTAGTGTAAGGTTCACAGTCTGTGCTGGTAACTCCTGCATTTCCT
>JAUSKK010000017.1 GCA_030649345.1 Candidatus Iainarchaeum sp.
AAATAGAATATTTTCAGAACCTTTTTATAGTTGTCTTTCCTTTATCTTTTATGCCAACCTTTTATTTAGACATTGAAACCACTGGACTGAATCCAAAAAAAGATAAAATTATTACTATTCAATATCAAGAACTTCACAGAAACACAGGCGAAGCTATTGGTGAATTAAAAATTTTAAAAGAATGGGAATCCAGTGAACGGGATATTTTAGAACGTTTTATTCGAGAAAGCGGAATTGGAGATGATCATGCTTTTTCGTTTGTTCCAGTTGGCTATAATTTGGGTTTTGAGCATAATTTTTTCCGCGAACGCACTGCGGTGCATAGCTTGAATCCAATTGATATTTTATTCAAGCCTTTTTTGGATTTGCAAGTCTGCGGTATTATTATGAATGGCGGAGAATTCAAAGGTTCTGGTTTGGATAAAATTACAGGCAAGCCTCATAACGGAAAAATTATTCCAGAATGGTATGCAAGCAAAGAATTTGCAAAAATCGAAAACTATGTAACTATCGAGGCACAAGAATTCATAAAATTTAACCAATGGTTATACAAAGAAATGCCAGCTTGCTTGGCGAGATTCAAAGAGACTATTGGGAAATAAGCTGGGTAGTTTAAGTTAGTAGTTAGACCTTTAAATTGTTTGTTTTTATTTAATTATCATGAATAAAATAAAACTTTGGCATGTTCTTGTTTTCCTTGGGCTTATTGTTTTACTCTCGAGTTTTTATGTCCCAGTTCCACTGGCTGTAATTTCTTTAGAAACGCCAATTGGTTCTGTTCGTGGCGAAGGGCTTTCTGAAATCCAAGTAGTCAAAATTATTGTTGGGACTATTTTAATTTTAATTGGTATTTGGGTCAGAAAACAGAAATAGTTTACTTTAGATTTTAAGCATTAAACTTTAGATATTATTCAATTTCCTATAAATTTGTTAGCTATCAGTTATTTTGCATTTAGTGATAATTAATTGAAATTGAACAATTAAGGGTTTGATTTATGACTTTGCATGCCTGTCAAGATCGTTAATATACCTTCAGATTTGTCTAATTGGCATACTAATATTGCCTATGTTTTGTTTTAATCGCTTTCGGTGATTTTAAAAATACATTGAATGTTTACATAATTATGGGAAAATTGGCCTGGGCCTTTATCACTGGGTTTTCTTTAGCAATGTTTATTGTCTTCCTTACTTTTTTTATCTATTTAACTCCCATGGCAGGCATGATCAATACTTCATACCAAGTCAATGAACAGATTTATCTTCAAACTCATTCCGGTTGGTATGCTGGTGCTTCAAGTTTCTTAACATCTGTTAAAGGCTGGAGTTCTGTTCCCATCATTGGTGAACTAGCTCAATATGGCGGAAGTATTGGAGATTTCATGGTTAATGTAAAGCAAGCATCCGAATCTTTACAAGGCGTATTGGGGTTGATAAAATTCTTAACAGATGCGTCCTTAATTGCAACAATATTGTTTTTAGTACTTTTTGTTATTGGTTTGATAAAGATTAAATCCGGTTCTAACCCAAGTCATCCTGCCACAAGTGCTTCCACTGAAAAGTCAAAATTCTGCAGCCAGTGTGGAACAAAAAATGTTTTTTCTGCAAAATTCTGCGAATCCTGTGGGGTAAAGATTTGAAGAAAATTGTTTGGATTTTAGTCCTGTTTTTTTCATTAACTGTTATTGCGCAACAACAGGAGCAATGTCAAATAGCCGCACCCATTTTTGGAGTGGTAAAATGTGATTCAGCAAATACTGAACAAATGGATGATAAAAGCTATGAGTTCATTAATGGTGCAACAATTTCCTCAATAGATATTCCATGTGTTTCAGAATGTCAAATTGATTCCAAAGCATCCATAACAGATCCTCAAGGTCGATCACTTAACAATTCGGATAATGACTTTTGTGAAGGGCCTGGATGGCGGCTTGAATTAAAAATTGTTGATATTAAGTATCCGTCAAATATCCTTTGGAGTTTTGCTTGGGGAAGTGGGGAAACTGGGGCGAATCTATTTCCATTCGTGTTTACTTTTGGAAAAACGATCAGAGTAACTGGCCAATGTATTGGATTTACTGTTAATAAGCCGATTCGGGCAGGATCGAAAATTGAAGTAGCCGTTAGAAAAATTTATCTTTATGAGCATCCGGACAACTTCACAGACTTTAGTCAAATACCTAATACAATTGGTTGTATTCCAAATGATTTTGCACAAAAATATTCTCAGCAAAAAATTGTCAGTGGTAATTTGCCTAATTCTTATTATGAAAATGCAACTAGCGTAAAAAGTGTCGACCCAACTTATAAGTCAGTTGATGAAATTTCGCAATCACTTACCGATCCTTTAAATTTACATGCCGGAGAAACATACGCTTTTCTTTCAGGATGGAAAATAATACCAGATATTGGAGTTATTTACAATAAGGATAATCTGCCCAATGGATATTGTGGCGGTGGCGCTCCAGGAAGTCGCCAATTGTTTTCATTCTCTAAAATTACTAGTGCATCCGGTGCTTGTTATATGATTCCAACAACTGTTCAAAGAACAGTTGAGTGTTGTTATTCTGAAGATTGTAAATTTAAAGATCCAACAGGTGCGCTTCTTTGTGATCCAAATACCTTTTCTTGTACAGATAAAAAACCATGTAATAGTGATTTAGAATGCCAAGTTCCAGGGCAAGCAACATGTTTCAATAAATCGCAAACTGATTGGCGTTGTGACTTAACTCAAAAAACTTGGCCCAATTTTAATGGGGTGTGTGTTAAGTCCATAAAACCAGTCCTTTGCTGTTCTGATTCAGAATGCAGTTCTGATGAATACTGTAACAAAGAAGAAGGTTGTAAATCTCGTTATATTCGTCAAGAATGCCCGTACGGAAGTTGTTGTTCTGCGGGTGGAACTTATGTTCAAAAAGATTGTGATCAAGGCCAACAGTGCTGTAAACCTGAAGGAAGTTTTGTAGGGGCTTGTAAGGATAGTTGTGAATTAAAAAAAGAAACTGTTTCCTCAAATATTGCATCTCTGCCTAATTTGCCTCAAAATGCAAATCCATTAGGTTCGGAAAGTCAAGGTAATTTAGTATTTCCAATTTTGCTTATTTTTGCGGTTGTAGGCATTATTGGTGCCGGAGCATATTTCTTTTATTTAAAACCACAAAATGTTCCAGTAAAAATTAGTGAATCAAAATCAATAGCCTGTTCAAATTGTAAATCCGCACAAAGATTGGCAGCTGTTTTTTGTACAAATTGCGGACAGAAAATGAACTGATCTGATAATCGCATATACTTTTCATTACTATTTATTGTAGCCTTAATTAATCTGTGACAATCTATTTGCACAAAAAACTATAAAAGTAAAATAACGGTTCAGAATCCTATTTTATTTCTTTAATTCTGCAAATCCAACTCTTTCGTTAAACTTTTAAATTAATTGTTTCTATTTTTTGTTAGTGCTAAGAGTATGGTTGAAAAGATTTCGTATCAAAAAAGAAGCCATTGGGCGATGCATTAGAAGACTTTTTAGTTACTCGACATGATTTTGATCCAGCTAAGAAAGAGTTCCTTCATTTTTCTGTTTCGCAGATTTGTTTGGTTAATGAAAAAGTTCGCACTATTATTCGCTATGATTCCTCGCATGGGTTTTCTCATGTTCATCGTTTTACAAATACTTAAATCCGCATCGTGAGGATTTACATAAGCCAATTTCACCCGAAGTCTATAGGGCGTGTAGAGATAATATTTTGTTGAATTGGGAAAAGTACAAACAGCAATATCTTACTCTCTGGTTCAAAAAATAAGTTATGCCTAATGAGATAAGTTTATTAACCAGAATGTTATATAACTTATATGTTATATGTTAATTGAGGTGTTTTTTTGAAGACTGTAAATAGCGTTCTTACAATTGCGGTGGGTCGAGATATGGAATCTGATTTTGAAGAATTGTTTTCCGGCAAGCCATTGAGTGAAATTCAGCAGTCTGCGAATATGCTTTATTTGGAATCCTATGAACAATTAAATAAATTGCTTTCTCCTAAAAAAATGGATTTATTGCGTTATTTAATCGAAGAGCAATCCAATCAAAAACCAAAGTCAATTTCAGAGATTGCAAAAGAGCTAAATAGGCATCAAGAGGCCATCAGTCGAGATATTTCTGCTTTAAAAAATTTAGGATTTGTATTTCTGCAGAAAGTCAAACAAACAGTGTATGTGCTGCCAGTTTATTCTAAAGTTAATATTGAGTTATGCTAATTAACCTAGAATTAATCCAGAATTAGTTTGGGGAACGAATGATATTCTAAAAATAGCAAAATCCTTTAATGTGCAGAATGTGAAGTCACACAATTAGTGGTTTGAATTCCAAATTTTTAATCCCTTTTAGTGCAAAGCTTCGAAAAACGAAAAGTATTTAAA
>JAUSKK010000019.1 GCA_030649345.1 Candidatus Iainarchaeum sp.
TGGACAAACATTACGATAAATTCAAGGATATTCAAAGACTAACTGAATTGAAACTTAAAGATGGAACAATTTCTTGATTTTGCTTAATTGATACTCTTTTTGTAATTCCGAACCTTCAATAACTCCAATTAATTGTTTTTCTGAATTGACTACTGGCAATAAGTCAAATCCTTTGGTTAAAAATTTTTCCAAAATACGTTCAGCAGAATCTGTTTCTAAAACAAATGGAACTGGCAAAGTTAAAGATTCCAATAAAGTGTTTTCTGAAAATTCTTTTTTAGCCAAACCCACAACTGAAAAAACACCAAAGCCTTCATGAAGTTCCACCAAGCAAATATTTTTGTTGATTTCAATCATTTTCTCTAAAGCTTCCCGTAAAGTAATGGTTCCATTTAAAACAAATGGATTTTTGTTAATGACTTTTTCTAAAGACAAATCATTTGCAGACTCGCGCAAAATTGCAATTTGATTTTCTTGCTGGGATCCAAAATAAATCAATACAGCAATGGCTGCCACAACCAAACCGCCGAAAAACAAGCCATAAAAAAACAACAAAAACGCAACTACAGTACTAATTCGAGTAATCACATGAGTGGCTTGAGAATATCCTAATTTAATTCCCAGCAAAGCACGAAATACTCGGCCTCCATCTAAAGGCAAAGCAGGCAAAAACAAATTAAATGCACCTAAAACTAAGTTCAGCCAAAATAAAGCAAACAAAGGATATTGAAAAATTGCAAACTGAATTGAATTAAAGTTTAGACCTTGGCTAAAAATATCCCGCGGAAACGGCAAAGGAAAAATATGAACCAAAATCCAGAGAACTGTAATTAAAATAAAATTAAACAAAGGACCTGCAACAGCAATCAAGAATTCATGTTTTGGGTTTTCAGGCATTTCATCCGCAATGGAAACTCCGCCAATCGGCAATAAAACAATTTTTTGAACATTGGATTTTAACTGCAAGGCAACTACGGAATGACTTAATTCATGCAGTAAAACTGAAACAAACAAAAAAACAAAAATCATTAAACTAATAAAACCATTTTGGGGAGCCAAAAACAACAAACTAACTACTAACAAAACTGCCAGTAAAACAAAACTCCAATGCAAGACTATTTCGATTCCAAAAATTTTGCCCAAAGAAAGAGAACGCATTTTAATCTACACAATTAGAATAAAAAAAGATAAAAACAAGACAGTGATGCTAAAGCAAAGCTTAAGTTGTGTCAATGATTGAAAAAAATAAAAAGAAGGTAGTGCTTGCGCACCACCAATAGATTGTTGATTTTAACCCAGTAAACCGGATCCAACTAAGCCAGACAATGAACTTAATGCGGTTAACATAGTTGTGAGTAAACCGACTAAAGTTTGTGCTATGGCTAAAGTTGCAATCATGTTTAAGGCTAACCCAAAGGCACCCCAAAACAAGGTTACTCCAACTAAAACTGTAACATAGTCTATGTCAAATAATTCTTTAAATCCTCTGAAAGAAACAGCCGTTCCGACTGCAAAGAAATACAAAAGAACTAAAGTAGCTAAAAGAGCTCCTATTATTGGAATAAAGTTTAACAAAATTGCTAAAACAACTCCAACTGAGGTTAAAAACCAAGAATAAGCCAAAGGAGTTAATCCTGCTGAAAATCCTCCGGTTCCACCTAAAATTTTAAATATTTGAGTTGCAATAAATCCAGCAATAACTCCAAAAACAATTACTGCAAAAAAAACACCAGCTGCCAAAAAAAGTGCTCCTCCAGAAACTAAACTTCCGATACCTGGAACATTGGCTAAGCCGCTAAATAATTGGCCTAAACCCAAATATGCAGCAACTGCAAATAAAACTGCCGCAATAATTAATTCTACAAATGCTTTTCCTAAACTAGCTTCTTTTTTAGCCTCCATTAAGGCTTCGATTGGATTGGTTAAAACGTTTAACAAACAAACACCTCCAAAAAATTATGTAATTGCGTTAAACAACTAGAATACATGAAAAAACCAAGTATTTAAACCAACAGTAAAAAAACAAGCAATAGTTCGTTCATTGACGATATTTTTGCATTTTTTTAAGTAATTAGCAAATTTTAGATTGATTAAGTGCATGCACGACTTTGTCAGCAATAATTCTAGCTTGGCTTTCTTGTTTTAAGTCTTTGACTAAAATTTTCCCATTCTGAAACAAACTAGTGCTAACTGAATCAATCACTAAAAGCAAAACTACAGGCGTATTAGCTTCGACTTGAATTCCTTGCTTGTGAAAACTTTCTGCAATCTTTTCCAAAGACAAATTCATAGATTGCTTGGGCAAAAAGTCATACCCTGTTCTACTCGAACAAGGTTTGCAGGCAAAATCTTTTAATTCAACCATAACCTGGTTGGTGTGTTGTGCTATCTTCACTTTGTTCGATAGCACAGTATCACATCTTTTAATTCAAACATAAACGCATTATTTTTTGCGGTTGATTTTAAACAATGGACCATATCGAACGAATTCTACTTCATCGCCAGCTTTAATGCCTGGAATATCTTTGGGATTTAATACATCCACTGTTTCATAAGATTCTTGGTCCATAATTTGAATATTCCCGCCCATGACTGCAACTACATTGGCTGAACCTTTTTCAACAATTGGAACTTCTACATCTGCAGAAGTAGGCTTTAAGAGTACTCGTTTTTGGTTGTCAAACAAGCCAATAGTCGTCATTCTGGCTTTGGTAGACCCGTGTTTTCCGGATTTACTTTTTTCAACTTCTTTAACTTTGCAAACATGCTCGTCAATTAAAATATAACTTCCTTCTTTTACTTGGCCAATTTCTTTAAATTGCTTTTCTGCATCCTTTCCTGCCATTTTGTATCCACCTCAAAAACATCAATTACAATTATTAAATAGATTAAACTATAATAATCAGAGTGTTGAACAAATAAAAACATATGGTTGAGTTCAATATATTAAATATATAGTATTCAACACTCTGAAAGAGCTTTACAAAGAAAATATAAATCTATATATCGGGTTATCGGGTGCAAATATGGTTTCAAAATCAAAGACTTTGAAAACCTTAAAAAACCAGGGGGGTTTTAATGGATTTAAATTTTGCAACAAAATTTAAAAATTTAAAATCGCAGAGGCGATTTTAATGGAATTTCCTTCAGGCGAAAAACTAGAAACTGGAATTTTGTTAAAAAAATTCAATTTAGAGAAAACCTTTACTCAATTGGCCGGCAGTAAATTTTCGGGTTATTTGGCCTTAACTATAGACAATACTACTGGAATCGAAGAAGGCATTTTGTTATGGAGAGAAGGAAAAATCACAGCCGCTCAATATGAGTACGGGCAATTGAAAGTTATTAACCAAGGAGAATTGGCATTTCAAGAATGTGTAAATGCTTTGCAGGCAGAAAAAGGAATTGTGGATATTTTTCAATTAACCAAACAACAAGCAGAACTCATTATAGCCTTTAATGAAAAACTTAAAACAGAACACGAAATCAAAGACTTAAAAAAATGGCTGGCAAAATTTTCAACCAAATTTAATGAAGACAGCCAAAAAAAAGCACAAAGCACAGATAAATCCAAAATTGACATCATGAAAAAAATGGGGTTATTGGATATTGAAAAATAATTCGGCAACCCTTATAAATTTGTAGTTCTTAATAAGTTACTATGACTCGCGTAATTGCAATCACTTCCGGAAAAGGTGGAGTAGGGAAAACTACTTTAACTGCTAATTTAGGAATTGGTTTAGCTCTCCAAAACCAAAAAGTTTTGCTGATTGATGCAGACATTGCCATGGCGAATTTGTCTTTGCATTTAGGAATGCAAAACACCCCCATTACATTACATGATGTATTATTGGGAGAGGCCTCCATTGCAGATTGTGTTTACGACGGACCCAACAAAATTGAAATTATTCCTTCCGGTTTAAGTATTGAAAGTTATCGAAAAATTGATCCCACTCGGCTCAAAGGAATAGTAGATTCCATTAAAGACAAATATGATTTCATTTTAATTGATACTGCAGCAGGCATTGAACGCATTGCTTTAGCAGCCTTAAGTGCCAGCACTGAAGTACTGCTGGTAGTAGAGCCAACGTCCAGCAGTATTGCCGATGCATTGAAAACCAAAATCAGTGCCCAAAAATTAAATTGTAAAATCATTGGAGTTATTTTAAACAAAGTATTTAATGAAAAAGGAGAAATTTCTTCGGAAAATATTAGCCGAATGCTGGAATTACCAGTATATGCCATTATTCCGTTTGATGAAATTGTACGCAGATCATTCTATGAAGAACGTGCACCCTTTATGGCCAGCGGAAAACAAACTCCAGCCATGAATGAAGTGAACAAAATTGTTTCCAGACTTATAGGGATTCCCATTAAAGAAACCAGCACAAAGGAATCATTTATAAAAAGATTCTTAAATAAAATATTCAAACACAAACAGTAAAAAATAATCTAAAAGGAGAAAACACAATGCAAGATAAAAAAACAGAAATACCTGGAAGACCATTTGATGACTTAAACAAAGCAGTTGGAGAAACTGTCTTGGTGAAACTGAAAGGCGAAAAAACAGTTCGCGGAATCTTAAAAGCATTTGATGTACACTTAAATATTGTATTGGATCAAGCCGAAGAATTAGAAAATGGAGAAGTTAAAATCAAGCACAGCAAACTCATGGTTCGCGGCGACTCCATTATTATGATTGCTTTGTAAATTACTTTCTAGACTTTTTTGCAATATCTTGAAATTCCCACACTAATGAAAGTAAATGCAAACGTTGGGCATAATCTTTTTCTTTTCCAGCTGCTTCAGAAATAGCACGAGCTATTTTATCTAAAGCATCAAATTGAAATTTTCCTTGTTCAGCTCTGCGCAATAATTCATGCACTGCACCTAAACGCAAAGTATGATGCGCATAAGCACTTTCACCTGGAGGACTTCGAATTTGATTGATTAAACCTTGAGATGGTTCTTTGAGTTGAGCAGTGGCTAATTGGGGCACAGTTTGTTTACCTAGTTGACTTGAAGCTTGAGTGTGTACAGCGTATTTGATTTTTGTGGCACGCAAACGTCCAAGTCTTCGATTCATACAAACAAAAATACTGAAAAACAATTATTAAAGGTTTCAGTCCATTATTTAATATCCAACACTTGGGCTCGTAGCGTAATGGTATCGCGCACCCATGGCATGGGTGAGACTACGGGTTCGATTCCCGTCGAGTCCACTTAAAAATCAACTTACAAAAATACAGACATACTATCCATCAGTCTGTATGAGATCACATTATGAGAAAATCAAATCCAAAAACAAGAAAACCTAAGAGTATTGTGAAAAAACCATTTAATCCATATCGAACCATGAAAAGAACTATTACCAAAGCAAGCTTTGCTGTTCGAAAAAGAGCAGGTCCTCAATCTAAACGAAGCCCCAATGAAAAAATGAAACGCGTCAAACATGTTTTTAGACAAAAAATGATTCAGCCATTAATTAAATATGCATTGGATAAAAACGGAATTACGAATCTTGAAATAAGAGCTTTTTGTTATCAAAGATATCCATATGGAGAAGAAAATGAAGGACTCCAAAAAGGCCTTAGAGAACTATTTAAAAAAATCTGCACAAAATATTCTGAAGGCCAAGCTTCACAAGTTATAAATGACTTCAACGACTTAGCGGCCAATATGACTTCACTTTTAGTGCAACGGCCGCCAATCCATCCAAATCCTGTGACTGATTTAGCACAAGTACAAGCATGGTCAAGAAGGGTATTAAATGCAGCACAAAAGCAAATGGATAACTTGAAAAGAAAAAAATAAACACACAAACAATTGGGTGCACACGCAAAACGCTTTAGCAAAAATACAATCGTAAACTAGAATACTGTAAAATTTAGAAAAGCCTCTGAAACTCACAGAATACAACCAGTACATGCGTGTACATAGCTTTTTAAGAATAAAAACTCTAATGTAGAAAGCATGCAAGAAGATGATTTACTGATTCAGTCCATTAAAAAACTGCGTTCTTTGAATGTTTCTGACCAAGAAATTTTGTTAAACTTAAAAGAATTGGGCGTAGACGAACCTAAAGCTAGAACCTTGTTAGCGCAAAGCAAACAAACACAAAACGAATTATTAAAAGAAACTGCAAATTTATCGGAAACTGAATCCGAAGAAAATGTTTTATTGGATGAAGTCATGGAAGACAAAACACAAGTACAATCAATTAAGCCAATTCCGGAAGCTACTCAAATTTCTAAATTATGGGAAAAAGGAATTCTGGTAACCATTACTCAAAACTTGGAGGAAATGCAGCGCTTAAAAAAAGACATTGGGTTAGTTGTCGATTCTAAAGTAAAAGAAAGCATGGAAAAAGAAAGGAAAAAAATGCAAACCTTGCTGGACTCACAGCGTATTTTGTTAGGCGAAAAAGTGAATGTAGAATTGCAAGGAAAAGAAAAAGAAATTACGGAAATCATTAATTCCAAAATACAAGAATTAACCGAATTGGCTAAAGAAATTCAGGCCAATTTGCAGGACATTGAGCGTTTAAAAATAGGCCAACAGCAAGTCTTGAAAGAATTTGAAGTCAAAAAACAAGAACTCATTCAAACCAAAAACAAAATGGTTATTGAAATGAATTCTGAATTAATTAAAGAAAAAAGTTCAGCCGAAGAAATATTAAACCAGTTAAAAGAAAAACTGGGAGAAATAGATAATCGTGTGGATAAATCATTGGAATTAGAATCTAAGATTGTCGAAGGATTGGTAGCCGATGCAGAAGACCAGATTACGCAATTAAAAGATGAAAAGAAAAGCGAACTCAGTGCAGACATTGAAGCTGAGCTTGAAAAATTAGAAGTAATTCGAAAAAAAATTGATCCAGACAAATTACAGGAAAAAATAAAACAATTGGATTTATTCAAAAAACAAATCGAACAGGCATTTACAGGAAAAGAGCAGGAAATTGAATTATTCAAACAACAACTTCAAGTGAAATCTATGGAAGCAGCCAAAGAAGCTGCGCAGGAAAAAGTAAGCGAAAGTGCTG
Organism: Candidatus Iainarchaeum sp.; assembly: GCA_030649345.1. Lineage (GTDB taxonomy): Archaea > Iainarchaeota > Iainarchaeia > Iainarchaeales > 0-14-0-20-34-12 > JAUSKK01. Next base: position 7,046 of record JAUSKK010000019.1, read on the forward strand.
CAATCGTACGCAAAGAAATGGATGTAGAAGGCTTCAAAACGCAAATGAAAGGATTGGAAGAATTCAGAAAACAATTTGTAAACGCCTTGCAGGAAAATACAGATCAATTTAATGAAAAATTGACAATGTTTAATGAAAGCACAGTGCAAATGATGAAAGAGTATGATTCTAGAGTGAAAAAAATTGATTCCAAAATCGAAGAGCTTGACACTTTTGCCAAAAACTTTGCGCAAGAATTGGGATTAGTACTGGATGAATTAATCAAAAAAGAAAAAAACAAGAAAAAATAATAGTTTACAAGCTTTTTAGTTTTACATATTTTTGATACGCTTGTTCTACATGTTCGTGTCTTACGTATTGTTTGTGGTTTCGAAAACCGCCGGCAAATGATTGGGGAACATGCATGAGTTCATGAATCAATACTTTGGTTTGAGCTGTTGCATCCAGTTTGTTAAATTTTTCAGAGATTAATTCAATTACATAGCAGGGCTTCATATTCATGCCAATCTGCAAGGCTTTCGAAGTTCCATGAATGCGAGCATAAGCCCTAGCTTTTGAACCAAAACTAATAATGCACGAAATACGTGAATGATCAATGTAATCAAAGTTTAAAGTGCTGGCAATTTCATGCGCTTTGTTTGTCCATTCTGGAGAAAAAGAATACTTCATACACAAACAAAACAACTAAAAGAATTAAAAAAGAAGTATTGTGAAAACAAAGTCAAGCCTATCGAGTGAAACGCAATTAAAATCGAAGATTTTAATGCGTGATTAAAACTTAGAGTTTTAATACGCCCAGCTTAGGCGCATTAAAACCAAGGGTTTTAATCGCGAAGATAGGCTAACACGCCAACCAGGTTATACTGCAAAATCGAAGATTTTGCATATACGCAAAATTACAATTTTGCGGTATGGTTGAATTATTGGAAAACATTTTGCGGTTTGAACATTTTCTTTCTTCCTTGTTTTTTCCAGCCAGGCTTATGTGAACCTCTAGCTTTTTCTGCGCCTTTTCCTTTATTGCGCAAGCCTCGGGATTTTCTACCTGAACTGGTTAAGCCTCTCCAAACTCTTCCGCGATGATTTCCATTCAATAACCAGTTGACGTCTTTGTCAGATTGAACGGCTGGATTTAAAGAATCAATTAAAATGACTTCAAAATAATGCTTGGTTCCATCGTTTCCAACAGAATAACTGTTTAAGACTTCACAATTTGGAAACTTTCGTGCAGCTCTTTGTTCTGCAATGGATTGAATGCTTAAGTTTCGGGTTAATTTATTAATTCCCATTCGCTTAGGTCTGCGGGCCATAGTTGGTCTTGTGTGCATTCCTGAACCTTTTCTGACTCGAACGCGGGCAACCACAAAACCTTGTTTGGCTTTATAACCTAAAGTTCGGGCTCTAGCTAAATTCGTAGGCCTTTGCACTCGAAGAACAGCATGTTTTTCTTTACGGTAAGTCTGCAATCTGTCAGCATTGATTTTTTTATAATTGAAATCTTTGTCTTTTTTACCCTTAAACTCATTTTGAAAGGTTTCTTGAATATACGTTAACGCATTGGTCATAAAAGTCACTTAAAAACAGTTATAGAATAAATAATCCGGATATTTTAAAAAGGAATACTTTAAAGGCAAATTAAACGAAAAAGGCTCTATTTTTAAGAAATTCTGAGAAAATACACTATATGGGAAGCACTAGCACAGAATTAATTTTGACGTGTGGAGAAAAACGCACAGACATATTGAAAGAACAGGCAGTCCAATGCAGGCATTGCAGTCAACCAGCAAAAATTCATTTACCGTACACAAAATTAGATTTATGCGCTAATCACTTCACGCACTTGTTGGAAAAACGAGTGAAGTATACTGTTCGAAAATACAAACTTATTCAAGCCAAAGAAAAAATTGTAATCGGTGTCAGTGGAGGAAAAGACTCCATGACTACATTGCATATTTTGGGAAAATACTATTCTAAGAGCAATCCAATTGAAGCCTTAATGATTGACGAAGGAATTCATGGATACAGAGACAGTGCAGTCCAAGTTGGAATCAATATGTGCAAACAATTGGATATTCCGTACAAGGTTGTACGTTATCAAGATGAATTTGATTTAAGTATGGACAAAATTGCGAACTTAATTGAAAAAAATCCAGACTTAGGTACAACATGTAGTTTTTGCGGAGTCATGCGCAGACAATTGTTGAACAAATATTCCAGAGAAATGGGGGCAGACAAATTAGCTACAGGACACAATTTAGATGACGAAGTTCAAAGTGTGTTAATGAATATTACACAAAATAGCTATGATTCTTTTATTCGCACTGGAGCCACTACTGGAATTAAAAGTTTTCAAGGATTTATCCCCAGAATTAAACCATTGTATGAAATTCCAGAAAAAGAAATTATTGCCTATACTGCGTTCAATAATATTGAGCATTATTCGCATGATTGTTGTCCGCATTCCTGGCAAGCCAAACGCAATGATTTTAGAAAAATTTTAAATGACTTGGAAACCAAATATCCTGGAACCAAATACGGAACATTAAATTTCTTTAATGCAGTTAAAGACAAACTTCGCACAATAGAAGTAGACAAAATCAAAACACTCGATATGGAATACTGTAAAGAATGCGGAGAACCGAGTGCTAAAGCAAAATGCAAAGCTTGTGAAAAGATAGAGATTTTAAAAAAACAACCTATCTAAGTAGTTTAATCAGGCCCGTGGTTTAATGGTAGAATGGCACACTTACACTGTGTTGAAAGGAGTTCGATTCTCCTCGGGCCTACTTTAAATGAAAAATATGCTCGAAACAGATTTTGTTGAATTTTTTGACTTAAATAAACTAAAACAAATTCAAGCCTTTTTAGGGAACTCAAAAATAGTTGTTTTGAAAACCGTGAAAGTTAAAGAAGAAATCAAAGACTTAAAAGAACAATTTCCTAAACTTGAATTTGGAACCTGGATTAATTCAAAAAATGAGCGCATGATTCAATCTATGGGTTCTCAAACTAAATATTTAGTTGTGCCTGCAGAAACTTTACAAGATTACCAGTTTTCAGTTAACCACAAGCAAGTACAATTTATTGTGCCTAATTTAAAACGAAAACTAGAACTAGACCTCCAATTAGCTGGATTGTTAGGCAATGCCGAAAAGATAATCTTAATTCCTTTTTCTGAATTTTTAACAGCCAAACCTTTTGAAAGAGCAAAAATGATTGAAAACTTTAAAAAATTATCTAAGATATGCAAAAAAGCAAAAATAGAAATGCATTGGATTAGTTTAGCTCAAAACGAATATGACTTAAGAAATATGAAAGACTTCAAAAACTTAGAAAGCTTAATTCAAAAATGAACAATCAATCAGTGAAAAAATATGAGTACACAAAAAAAATTACCTTCCCACAAACAATGCTTGAACTGGATTCAGGAGAAAAATCCAGCCAACATTGTACAGCATAGTTTGCAGGTCAACAAAGTTGCAATGTTTTTAGGAAAAAAATTACAAGAAAAAGGACAAAAAATTGATTTAGAGTTATTGGATCGAGCTAGTTTACTGCATGACCTAGATAAATTTGAAACTCTGAAAACAGGCAACCATGGATTTACAGCAGGAAAATGGTTAAGAAAAAAAGGATTCAAACGAATAGCAGAAGTCATAGAACACCATTTAACCAACCGAATATTGGATTCAGATTTTAATGAATGGCCTTGGGAAGACAAGTTAGTCAATTATTCAGATCGAAGAATTGTACATACTAAAATTGCCAGCCTAAAAGAACGATTTGCTTACTTGATTCAAACATATGGAACTACACCAGAACGAAAAAATACTTTAAAAAAAGCAGGACAAAAATTCTTGAAATTTGAAACACAATTAAAGAAAATACTTAAAAGTTCTTTAAGCTCTAACCAGCTCAAAAAACAGATTTAATAATGAGTGATGTTCTGCATAAAGCATCCTAACGATATTTGCTAACTATCGACATCACTCATTAAATAAACTACATATTCTAAATAAGTCATGCTAAGAGAGGATAAATTTGCAATTCTAGCCATAGCCGTAAGCTTGTTAGGCCTAATTTTATTGTTTTATTATACAGAAACCCAACAACCAATTTTAGTCAAAGTAAGTGAAATTACGGAAGAAAAAATAGGCTGGCAAATTGAAACCCAAGGCCGAGTCAAAAATCTATATTCTGGAAAAAACTTTCTTGCATTTGAATTAATAGATCAAAACAGTATTTCTGGAATTTTGTTCAATCCAAATACAATTCAAGCAGCTGTGCTTCAAGAAAATTTTAAAGTAAAAATTCAGGGAAAAATAGAAAAACGAAACAAACAACTCCAAATTCAAGTACAGGAAGTGAGTTCGTTTGACTGAATTTGGTTTACTGCTTACTTTTGTTTTAGCCGGATGGATTCTTGGAACTTTTACTGGATTTATTCCAGGAATTCACGGAAATCTAATTGCTGGATTGCTGGTACTGTTTTTTAGTTCCAGCAACGAATATCTTGCCATGGCAATTATTTCAGCCAGCATTACCCATGTGTTTTCAGAATGGATTTCTGCACAATTGCTTCAATGGCCAACCGAAACAGGATACCTTTTTCAGGTATATTCAAATTCCAAAACATCTTTTCAAGAATTAATTCACCAAGGATTTATTGCAGGATTGCTTGCGATCATTTTTGCGTTAGGGTTAAGTTCAATTCTTTTTTTCATTCAACCCATTCTTCAAACAATCACATTTCATTTGCTTATTTTAGTATTGGGCTTGTTGATTGTCAGTGCAGGAACTTGGAAAAAAACAATTTACACAATTGCAATTATTGGATTGGCTGGAATTCTGGGATTAATTGCATTAAATTCATTAACATTTCGCGATCCATTGCTTCCCTGCATTACTGGATTTTTTGGAATCAGCACTTTGCTGCAGGAATTGTTTTTAGAAAAAATGAAAACAAAAGAACTCACGTCAACTCAGTGGAGTTGGAAAAATAATGCAATCGGAACAGGAATTGGATTAAATATTGCATTAATTCCCAGCATAACCATCGGAGAACAAACTTTAGCAGCACAAGAAATATTTGGAAAAAAGAAAGGATTGAATTGGCAGAATACAATTGCGTGCGCCAGTATAGCTTCTTTGGTTGCTTCTTTTATTTTAGCTGAAACCAATAATCTTGCACGAACTGGACAATCTGCATTAATGAAGGAAATGCTGTCTGGAAAAGAAAATTTAATTCTAATATTGGGAGTAATTCTTTTCACATTGGGATTATCTTATTTGAGTCATTCGTTTTTTGCAAAAAAAATTTCTGCAGGCATGCAAAACTTTCCAGTAAAACTATTTTCGGTAATTTCTTTAATTTTTTTAATTGCCATCAACTTTATTTTAGGCAGTTGGCTGGGATTATTTTTGTTAATTATTTCAACCAGTATTGGCTTGCTTCCTTTGTTAACTGGAACCCATCGAAGCAGCTGCATGAGTTTTTTATTAATTCCTACTTTGATTTTTTATTTTCCGTTCGGTTAATAGATTTATTTAAATCCTGAACTCAAATAACATTACTGTATGTATTTAGTAAAACAGCAGCTAATCGATTCCTTATTGGAAGCTGCGCGCATCGTTTATCCAAATGAATTTATTTGCTTAATTGGATCCAAACAAAACAATCAAATCTTAGATGATTTAGTGGTAGTTCCTGCAGTTTACGGAGATAGTTATTCGTTCATTCACTCTCATTTAGTGCCTATAGATCCAACCATTAAAGGGTCTGTGCATTCGCACCCAACACAATCCAATCAGCCAAGTACAGCGGATAAACAAGCATTTCAAAAATTAGGCAGTGTGCATTTAATTATCGGATACCCGTATACTATAGACTGTATTCAGATGTACGACTCGCAAGGAAACCCAATTCATTTTGAGGTAATTCAATGAGCAAAAATAAAGCAAAACCAGTTGTATTGATTGTAATGGATGGATTTGGCTTAGGTAAACCAAATTCAGGAAATGCAATTTTTTTAGCTAAGCCTAAAAACTTTAATAATTACTGGAAAACATATCCTCGTACTTCATTGAATTGCATTGGAAAATTTGTTGGCTTAAGTGGAAAAACTCAAGGCAATTCTGAAGTTGGACACTTGCATTTAGGTGCAGGAAAAATTGTCTGGCAGCCTATGGAATTGATTGATCGAGCCATTCAAAACAAACAATTTTACAAAAATAAAGCCTTTCTTAAAGTAATTCAAAATGTAAAAAAACACAAAACACAATTACATTTAATGGGCTTGTGTTCAAATCAAGGAGTCCATGCTCAATTGCAACATTTGTTTGAATTAATTAAATTGGCAAAAAAACACAAACTCAAAAAAGTATTCATTCACTGTTTTTTAGATGGACGAGACGTACCCGAACGCAGTGCAATAAAGTATGTGCAGCAAATTCAAACAGAATGCAATAAACTAAAAATTGGAAAAATTGCTTCCTTGATTGGAAGATATTACGCCATGGACAGAGATCAAAATTGGGAAAGAACTCAAACAGCCTATGAATTAATTACTCAAGGAAAAGGAAAACCCATTCAAGACCCCATACAAGGAATTCAAACAATATACCAAGAAGGAAATGAAACAGATTACTATATTGAACCTTTGGTTGTGGTAGAACAAACCGGAAAGTCAGTAAGTATAATTCAAGAAAACGACGGAGTTATTTTTTTCAATTTTCGCACAGATCGAGCCCGGCAATTAACTCAGGCAGTCACGGATTCAAAATTTGATAAATTTAAACGAAAAAAAATTCCAGTTACTTTTGTCAGCATGACCGAATATAATCCTAAATTTAAAACATTGATTGCGTTTCCTCAAGAAAAAATTAAAACAAATTTAGGAAAAATAATCAGCCAACACAGGCTAACTCAATTACGGATTGCGGAAACTGAAAAATATGCACATGTAACTTTCTTTTTTAATTCACAAACTGAAAAGCCTTCCAAAGGAGAACACCGTATTTTGATTCCGAGTCCAAAAGTTAAAAGTTATGACTTAAAACCAGAAATGTCAGCCTATAGAATTAAGGATACTTTAATTCAAGAATTGGAAAAAAATAAATATGATTTTGTCTTGATTAATTTTGCCAACCCAGATTTAGTGGGGCATTCCGGAAAACTAAATGCAACCATAAAAGCAGTTCAAGTAGTAGATGAATGTATTGGAAAAATTGTTGAAAAAGTACTGGAAAAAAATGGAATTGTTTTATTAACTGCAGATCATGGAAATGCTGAAGAAATGGTATACTCGAATGGTTTACCTAAACCCAGTCATACGCAAAATAAAGTTCCTTGCATTTTAATTTCAAACAAACCTAACTGGAAAAAAATAAAACTTAAAAAAAATGCAGAAATAAAGGATATAACACCCACAATCCTTGAATTATTGAAATTAAAAAAACCCAAAGAAATGACTGGAAAATCATTGATTCAAAACCATAAGCAGAATTAAATAAAACACTGGCTTAAGTTATACATGAATGACCGCGGGCAATTTAGTGTAGATTTGCTTTTAGCTGTAGGCGCTGTTTTTACATTTATAATAGCCTTGCAAGGTATTGCCGCAACTATGGGGTCAACGCAGGCAGAACACAGTATTATTATCCAAGAAAGCGAATTGTCTTTGAAAATCGCCAGCCTATTCAATGAAAGCCGAATACTTCAAGAAGGAAAATTCAAAATCGAATATGCAACTCCAAACTTAAAAGTTCCTGGAAAAAACAATCAACCCAATTGCAGCATACGCATTGAAACTAACCCAAAACAAGTCGTGGTAGCCTATGATTTAGATGGACAGAATTTAGAAGCAAGTTCTCAAATAGTATTAACTGAAGATATCCTAAATCAAATGATTTTTCCAGAAAATTTAAATTGCGGAGAAAAATTAACCATTGAAAAAAGGTAACTGATATGAACGATCACGCACAAATTTTTAGCTTGGATGCAATCATTTCTTTAATTTTAGTAATTTTTGCATTAGGGATTATTTTTGGGATACTGGAAACCAATTCCTATAATTTAAAAGAACAGCAAATATTTGAAGAACTACGAATTGCTGGAAGAACTGCAGCCAATGTTTTGATTGCCAGTCCAGAGCTAACTTGCACACTAACCAATTCTTCTGGAACTGAATTATTTTCAATCACCCATTGTTTAGATATTCAAAAAGTTCAAGGAATTTCAACACAAGATTTAGAATTGCCTTCAGATTATCAATTTAGTATTCAGCGTACAGGAATACTTTTAGCTGGAGAAATGATTCCGGAAAATAGTGCACACATTTATTCAGAAAAACGAACTGTGTTTTTTTACGATAGCTTAGCTGAACCCATTACCAAACAAAAATGGATGGAATGCAAGACAGGAAATCCTGCCTGCGCACTTACTGAACCCGAAGAAGTAATGATTTCCATATGGAGGGTTCCATGAAGAAAGGATTTATTTTCACCATCGATGCCATAACTGCATTGTTATTGGTAATGGCTTTGGTTGGATTATTTGCCACCAGCCAAGAAAACAATCCAACAGTTAATGTGCCAGTAGATTCTTTAAATCAAAAAACACTAGATCAAAGTATTGCATTCAATTATTTTAATCAAACTGGAAATCAAGCCAGCACTCCAACAGCCCAATACAGGGCATGCAATATTCAATATATTTACGATTTTACAGAAACACAATTGGAAAAAAAAGTAAAAGAACGAAAAATATGTGAGGAAATTTAAGCATGAATAATAACGGATTGTATGTAAGTGCTCTGGCATTTATTGCAGTATTGGTTATGGCATTTGTTTTAATGAATTCCGCCAGCAAAAGCGATATTCAGCCATTTACTGGTTTAAGTTTATTGAAAGCTAAAACAAACCTAGAAAACACTCGTGAAATATTGGACTCAGCAGTCAGCGATGCTATTCTAGAATATCAAATTCAAAGTCCTGTCTGCGGAGCAGATTTAAGTTCACAGCCAGCACAAATTCAAACATTTTTAAATCAAGCAATCATTCAAATTAATTCAACCAAAAAATGCAGTTACCAGATTACAAATTATTCTGGACGATTTGTAGAAAGCATTATTACTGTTTTGATTTCATGCACTGAAAATGAAAAAAATTTAGCCACAGAATTTTCACAAGAATTTGTTTTCAAAAAAAGAGCCAGTACCAATCAAGTGGGTGCTGATTGCGCAGTTCAAATCCAAGATGCGGATAGCACATTAATTGAAGTTGAAAAAATATTCCAGCCTTAACTTTGGTTTTTCTTTTTACTTAACTTTTTTCTTTTTATTTAATTTTTTCAATTCTTTACTTACACCAGAATCATACTGAATGGCTTTTTTGGGCTGGAGTGCAATTAATTCCGGCAAACCCAATGACAAGCCCAAAGAACGCAAAGCATGCTTTCGCAGTAAATCATGCGAGGAATGAATTTTTTCAGCAACCGGCAAAGCCATAGCTATTTTCATAAATTCTGGATCCAAATACGGAGCACGCAAATCTAAATTTAAATAATCTGCCAAAGCTAAATCTCGTGCTAAATTATCCTGCCATAAATTTTCCAATTTTTTCCAAGACAAATTTTGAACAGCTAACTCTCCTCGATCAAATACTTTTCTAAATTCAGTATACCCTGCAAACAATTCATCGGCTCCTTGACCGCAAAAAACTGTTTTAAATCCAGAAATTTTTACAGCCCGCATGGCTAAAAATTCAGCTAAAGCAATTTGAATTTGCAGAAAATTATCTGTGCCTAAAATTTTTTTTACTTCTACAGCAAAGACATCTACATCTGTTTTAGTGATGGTTTGAAATTTTAAAGGCAAATTTAAAAGATTTGCAGCCATATGAGCTCGAGCAAAAACACTCGAATTCGAAGTACCGGCGCAAAACAAAACAGTATTTTTTACTTTTTGACTTACAGCTAAAGCAATCAAACTAGAATCAATGCCGCCGGAAAACAAGACTGCTGCTTTGGAAACATTTTGAGTTTGGGTTTGAATGGATTGATCAAATGCTTTTTGAAGATCTTTTAAATTAGATGATTTGGGTAAATTTTTTTGCAATAAAAGAATATTTTCAGTATTTTTAAAAAAGTCAACTGCAGACATACTCTTTTTTTGAACAGAAATCCGTAATAATATACCTTTGTTCAGAAAATAAATAAAAATGCAAAAATTTGTTTAATGCAAAGCATAATATTGGTTGGCTTTTTTTTGCTCTAAATCCAGCAAAGAACCAGGTTTATTGGCACGCAATCTGCCGGATTCAGGGTCTCTTCGAAAAGTAATATCTAAAGTTTTCAAAAAGTCATTCATTCCTTGAATCAATTCTTGCGCTGGCTTTCCTTGGCCTTTCCGGGAAGGAATTCCATCAAACACCATTATGCGATCGGCAACATAATCTTGAAATAAAATATCGTGATCCACAACCAAAATAGGCAAATCTTTAACAAACGCAATATGGCGTAAAATATCCGCAATGACTAAACGATCTTCGATATCAATAAAGGCTGTAGGTTCGTCCAATAAAACTAAATCGCATGGCTTGCATAAAGTTACTGCAATGGCAACCTTTTGAAGTTCTCCTCCGCTTAAAGTATCTAATTTTTTTTCCAAAAATTTATGCAAATCTAATTTTTGTTCAAATTCTGTCCGGAATAATTCAAAATCAATTTTTTCTCGAAACAACAATTCGTTAACCGTAATATTTTCTTCGGTTTTCAAGTATTGCGGTTTATAGCTTACTTTTAACTTAAAATTCATAGAATCATTGTCTGATTTTTCTACGCCGGCCAGCATTTTTACAAACGTACTTTTTCCAATTCCGTTGGCGCCCACTACAGCAACTACTTCGCCGCGCATAATTCTTCCTTCGTCTACTGTTAATTTAAAATTGGAAAATGTTTTCTCCAGAGAAGGATAAGCCAAAAATACTGTTTTCTTTTCTTGTTTATTGGAATTAATACTAAATTTTAGTTCTTTTTTTCGAATACGTACATTTTCTGTTTTCAAATATCCTGCTAAAAATTCATTCACTCCATTTTTCGAACTCCGTGTTTCACTGACAACTCCGTATACTGCAGGTTCTCCAAAAAATACATTTACATAATCTGCTAAATAATCCAAAACTGCTAAATCGTGTTCGACTACAACTACTATTTTTCCGTTTTCTGCAATTTTTCTCACTGCTCCAGCCATAATAAGTCTTTGTTTGACATCCAAATAAGAAGTGGGCTCATCCAAAAAATACGCAGAAGATTCTTTCAATAAAGTAGCTGCAATGGCAACACGCTGTAATTCTCCGCCAGATAATTCAGACAATTGATTGTCTAAAATGGAATCAATTTGCAATTCTTTGGCTAATTTTTCCAATTCTTTGCGTTCATCTGTTTTTTTTAATAAATCTCTAACTTTTCCTTTAAACTGTTCTGGAATTTTGTCAATAATTTGAGGTTTAAACGAAAAACTTAATTTTTTTTCTTTGGCTTGCGTAAAAAAAGTCTGCAGTTCTTTTCCACGAAACTGTTTAATGATTGCAGCATAATCTCCAGGCTTAGAATAATTCCCTAAATTTGGAATTAAATTTCCGGTTAAAATTTTCAATGCAGTTGTTTTTCCTACACCATTTCGTCCAACCAAAGCCAAAACATTTCCGTGTTTGGGCGTAGGCAATTTGTATAAACGAAACGAATTTTTGAAAAATTGATGAACTGGATTTTGGGCTAGTTCTTTAGGCAAGTTCACAATCCGAATGGCTTCAAACGGGCAGGCTGGAACACATAACCTGCAGCCAATGCATAAATCTTCATCAATTACAGCTTTATTAATAATTGGATCAATGGCAATGCAAGGTTTGTTTTGCCGATTAATGGGACAAGCACGCATGCATTCCAAAGCACATTTTTGCGGATTACATAGTTCTCTATCTACAACCGCAATGCGCGTACTTTGATTTGCTAAAGGCAAGGAAATGGACATAAAGATCTTAACTGAAAGCAATCATGAACCCAACTAAAATAAACAACAAACTAAAGCCAATAACTGCACCCCAAAGCAAAAAATTTAACATAGACAGCATAGCTTGAACTGGATGAATGATGCCTTGAAACACAAAGACAAATACAGCTGCCAAAATTAAGAAGCCTAAGACACTTAAAATTAAGCCTTCGCGTGCAATTGCCATAAATATATTATCCATTATAGGTTTATTAAAAGGAAATGTTCGATTATG
>JAUSKK010000020.1 GCA_030649345.1 Candidatus Iainarchaeum sp.
TAACTACAGGATACCAACACGTGCCTGGAATAGCTGCACAACTTAGACAATTAGGCATAACACCCATAATCGTACATTCACATCCAAGAAAAAAAGAAGGAACCAAAAGCAGAGCCTGGAAAGCTTACTTGAAACGAAAAACAGAAAACAAACAAAAAAGATTAGAACGAGAACATGCTAAAACTAGAACAAGAAGCAGAGTAAAATGAAATCAAGCAAAAAAAAAACAATTTTTAAAAAGGAATAAAATATGCCGCACTGGTTTGGATTGGGAACTTCAAAACGATTGTACAGCGATCAACAAATTGCAGAATACAATCGCATATTTAACAGGCCTTTATTTTTAGTTGCAGATTCCATGCAAGCCATCAATGAAGCAATGCAAATACAGCATATACGAAAAGCACAACCATACAAACAAACTGCACAAGAATTTGTTGAGTCATTGCATACAGTTCAAGAAAAATGGAGAAAACAAGAACAAGCAAGAGCCGAAAAATTAAAAGCCAAAGGATACCGAGTAATTACATTTACAGAATTAAGTCGAAAACCAGAATTTAAAAAATTGATGGCAGAATTGCACAAGGCACGAAGAGAACGAGCAGGAGTACAACAAGCAATTCATACAGCAACACTTGAAACAATTCAAAGCCAAAGACTTCAACAAAAATTGGGTTCAAAATACGAATTCGGAATGGATGTAGCAGGATTGTATACTTTAAATGAAGTGGCTAGCACGTTATTCTTTGCACGAAAAGGATTTGTAAAAGCAGGACATGCTGAAGAAGCAAGATACGATCGCGCAAGTCACACCATTATGCGAATTCGAGAACTTCGAAGAAAACTAAGAATAACAATGCCTAAATTAAAGTTTCATAGGCTTCCAGCAAGGCCAAAATAAGAATAAAATACTTAAGATACTGATAAAGATATGAAGAAAATAAAAAAACAAAATTTAGAAAACGAATTAAGCAAACGCACAGAAAAATACAGAAAATTAACTGAAAAAGCTTTGAAAGTAATTAAGATTGAACAAGGATTGAGTGAAAAAGAACAAAGAATTGCTGAAGATTTTTTAAGCATGGCTAAAAATTATTTAGAAGATGGCAAATATTACGAAAAAAAAGGCGAATTATTGATTGCAGTTTGCAGTTACAGTTATGCCCATGCTTGGCTGGATGCAGGAGTAAGGGCAAGGATATTTAAAGCGAAAGACAATATGTTATTTACTTTGCCAGAATAAGGTTTTGATATGGGTTTGTATAAAGAAGGAATGGATATTGATTTCTCCAAAATCAAATGGATACTTTTAGCATTGGCCATTGTTTTGATTTTAGCTGGATTGTATTTTACGTTAACTGAATTGCTGAAACCCAATGCATTGCAAATCAGCTTAGAACAAAATCCGTTACTGTTAAGCCAAAAAGATTTTACTAAACTAAAAGTTACAGTTTCCAATGTAACCCAAGAAACTGCACAAAATGTTTTAGTCACAGTTAAACCCATAGCCACTGAAGCATTATTAATCGATGGACAAACAGAAAATACAAAAAGTTTTGGAATTATTGCCACAAACGAAAATAGAAAAGACGAATTTTTAATTCGCGCCAATCCAGGAAAAACAGTACTGGCAGGAGATTATAAATTATTGGCAGAAACAACCATTAACGGACAATACTTTAAACAAGAAATTACTTTAACAGTGCAATAAAAAATTAGCGCACAATTTCAAATGAATAAAATTTTTTTTTAACTGGCAGCCATTCAATTTTTACTTGAATTACATTTGCTTCCGGAGAACCTTTATTTAAATATTCAATAAATTTTTTCAAATCAATTTCCAAGCCTTCAGCCACAGTTTCCACTTCACCCGACGCAAGATTCCGAATCCAGCCTTTCAAACCTAAACGCACAGCTTCTTTTTGGGCATGTGCTCGAAAATAAACTCCTTGAACTCGGCCCAAAACCAAAGCATGAATTTGTTTCAGTTCACTCATAAACTATTTAAAGAAAAGAAAAAATAATAAAGTAATGGTTAAAGAAAAAAATTGGTTATTTCAGGTTTCCTGCAAAAACAAACAAGAAGCACAAAAAATTGGAAAAATTTTATTAAACGAAAAACTCATTGCCTGTGCAAATATTATTCCAAAAATGGAAAGCATGTATTGGTGGAGTGAAAAAATTGAACAAAGTACGGAAAGTTTATTGGTTGGAAAAACAACGAAAAAGTTAAGCAAAAAAGTAGAAAAACGAATCCAAGAACTGCATTCCTATAACTCGCCATGCATTGAATTTATTGAAATTCAAACCAATGCAAAATGTGCTAATTGGATAAGCCAAGTTACTCAAAAGTAAGTTACACGACACTATTTTAATTCTTTTTACCCTAAAAATATACGAGCAGGGGCGTGTCGAGTTCTTTCAAAAGAATTCAACCAACTCTCTTAGCAAGTGTTCCCCTGCTCACTTCTTACAATTAAGACAGCTGTGCTGGAATGAAATGCAAGCACAATAAAACTGAGAGTTTTATGTGCATCAAAATCAACGGATTTTGATTGCACAGCGTGCCACCAGCCCTCACCAGGGATGCCCTGCTCACTCTTATTAATTAATAAAATTTTGCCAAATTATTGGACAAGACCAAGATATAAAAACAGGAAAGTTCTAATTACAGTAAGGGATCAAAAATGGCTATTATGAAAAACAACAAAGGAAAATTGAAAAAAGAAAGCGAACAAGATAAGTTTTCAGAAAAAGGAAAAGACTGGGCTGGAAAAAGCAAAACAGACGAAGACGACGAAATTATCGACAAAGAAGACAAAGAATCAGATACGGATGTTTACAGCGAAAAAACAGACGAGCGATTATTGGACGAAGATGAAATGAACCCAGGAGATGCTGGATTCCTCGAAGGATATGCTGAACCTAAACTAATTCAATGCAGAAATAAATGCGATGAAAATGTAGACGTAGAAAATCCAGTGGTTCGAGACATTAAAGGAAAAGAACACTATTTTTGTTCCGAAGAATGTGCCAATGAATTTGCACGCAAAGGACACGGCAAAAAAAAAGACTAAGGGATAAAATTGAAAGAAAGCGCTTGCGCACTCATTGAAGAAAAAAAAGAAATTTTACTTGTTCTAGAAAACAATGGAACCTGGAGTTTTCCGGGCGGAAAAAAAGAAATCAATGAAACTCTAGAAGATACGGCAGTACGAGAAACCTTTGAAGAAACTGGGTTAAAAATTTCCATTGCACGAAAACTAGGATATTACAGTTACGACAATACTCAAAAGCATGTGTTTGTTGGAAAAATTTCAGGCGGAAATTTAAAACAAGGAAAATGGTTTCCTATTGAAGATGTTTTGAATGCTAAAATTCCTTTAAAACGAAAATACATTCCTTTAGCTTTACGGGATTATCTGAGTCATTAAGGCAGATGGATTTTTATTTGTTCAGTTCCTCATTTATTCAATGAATACTTACAAAGAATACATTGCTGAATTTATTGCAACTTTTGCTTTAATTTTTTTTGGAGCAGGCTCTGTAGTCATGGCTGGATTATTGAATCCAAGTTACGGTGTTTTAGGCGTTGCTTTAGCTCATGGATTAATTTTAATGGCCATGATTTATGCCACAGGACATATTAGCGGAGCACACATTAATCCAGCAGTAACTGTGGCTATGGCATTGGTTAAAAAAATCCAGCCATTGAAAGCTGTGAAATATATTATTGCTCAATTGGCTGGAGCTAGTACAGCTGGGTTTATTTTGTTAATCATTTTTCCAGTCATGCCTTCGAATTTAGGAACTACAGATTTAGCTTCCAATATTAGTTTCAGTACAGGAATTTTAATTGAAGCCATTTTGACTTTCTTTTTAGTATTTGTGATTTTCAATACTGCAGTTGAAAAACACGAAAATAATACTATGGCAGGATTTGCTATTGGAATGACTTTAGCTGTAAGTATTTTATTCGGCGGAGCTTTAACTGGAGCCAGCTTAAATCCAGCCAGATCTTTTGGACCGGCTTTGGCTTCAGGCCATTGGGCAAACCAAATAGTTTACTGGATCGGTCCAATAGTTGGAGCCTGCATTGCTGGATTGGTTTACGAATTTGTTTTAAAGAAAAAACAATAATTAAATTGGGCCTTTTAAAGTTAAAGTCAAAATAATAAAAGCTACGTATAAGGCTAAAAATATTTTTCCTTGTTTTCGTCCAATGCCTTCGTGTTTGAATAAATAATAAACCAAAAATGAATTTGCAATTACAATAAACGCCAAAGCCAAAGAATAAACTCCAAAATCAATTTGTGCAGGAGAAATAATTAATACAGAACCCAAGATCAAAGTCAAATTTGTGACAGTAGAACCCAAAATATCTCCAATGGCCAATGCAGTCTGGCCGCGGCGAATGGCAGTAAAATCTATTACCAGCTCAGGCAAAGTGGTTCCAAAAGAAACCAAAGTCAAGCCAATCACAGCTTCGCTGATGTTTAAATAGCGTGCAAAAAAGATTGCATTGTCTACAACAAATTTAGAACTTACTATAACCAAAGCAAGGCCAGCCAATAATTCTAACAAAGCAAAACGCCATTCTTTTTTAGATAAATTATCCGGTATTTTTAAACTAAAATGTTCTTTCATTACAAAAAAACAATAAAACAAAAAAGCCACCAGCAAAACCAAACCTTCATTGCGGCCGACAAAACCACGGGACAAAATCAGCATAGGAACAATGGAAATCAACAGCAATAATTCAGCGCTATCCAAAGTATGTCTGCGGTCGACTGAAACATGTTTGACTAAAGTCACAATTCCTAAAACCAAACAAATATTTGCAATACTAGAACCCAAAGCATCTCCAATACCTAAATCAGGTTTTCCTTGCAAACTTGAAATAACAGATACAACTAAATCCGGTAAAGAAACAGCCATGGAAACAATAATGAAACCAATCGCTAACTGAGAAATGCCCAAATGTTTAGAAACTTTAATGGAAGCATCAATTACCCATTGAGAAGATTTAACCAAGACAATAAATGCCAGCAAAAAAATGCCTAATTCTAACCAGACCATGCATTAGATTAAGATAAAAAGAGATAAAAAAGGAAGGTTTAAGCAAGTTATTTAAACTTGAAAAAAACATATTAATTATGTTAAGAAAATTGGTTTTATTTTCATTTCTGATTTTTTTACTGGGATGTGCAACTCCAGAAACTAAAGATGAAAATACGTTAAATCCAGTTAATGTTCAATCAGATTTGAATATAGAAAATTCATCTAATTCTACTCAGAGTAACACAAACATTATTCGGCTAACAGAAGAACAATTAGAACAAACAGCAGTAAGATATTGTGACACTGATCGCGGCAATAACTCATATGTAAAAGGAACTTATGACATAACAAGAGAAAAAGCTGGAAGAACTGAAACACTGCAAGGAGAAGATACATGCATAGATTCAAATACTTTAAACGAAATCGGTTGTTCTTATCGTGGTGGTTTCACAGAAGGAATTGAAACGTGTAAAAATGGATGTATAAATGGTGCTTGCATAGAAGACCGAGATCCAGATAAATGCATAAAACTAAAAGAGGGAACATTTTCAGGCAAGAAACTAAATATTGTTTTTGTAGGATCCAGCTATAAAGATGAAAATGCATTTAAGAATGCAATCAATCACACACTAGGCATTGATGGACAAAAAATAGGAATTTTTTCAATAGAACCATTCAAATCAAATTTGAATTATTTTGACATATATTATGTTAATGAAATTGCAGGACTCACGGAAATAGATCCTACTGCCAGTATGTTCGTTGCACCGACTGAAATTAAGTTTGCTGAAAATTGCAGTAAAAAATTGTCTGACTTTTATATAATCGATCTAGCACCTGAATTGAGCGTTACACCCCATGCAACACAAAGCAATTCAAATTTAAGCCGGCCAACAGTGATTACAACAAGTCTAAAAATTGGAATTGAAGGAAATTCAATATGCTCTAAAAAAGGCATTGTGCCTAATAGTCGTGAATGCGATGAATACATGAAAACATTTAACTTTGAAAATGACGAGGATGTAACCCTTATATTATTGCATGAATTTGGACACAGTTTTGGAAATTTTGGTGAAGAATATTTTTCTCAAGAAATGAGCCTTGGACCTTACAGCACAATAAATTTAAAGGACAATTGTTATACTGAAATACGTTCTCCTGCTGAAGGGAAAACTACTATAGAAGACTGTAAAGAAAAAGCCAGCTGGAAAGATTTAATTGGAAATGGATGCGGACAAGATGGAATCATAGATTGCACAGAACAAGATGCAAACCAAATACTAGAAGTTGGCTGCTACGAAGGATGTGGGAAAGAAATTGAAGGAAGTTACCGAAGTGTACTTAATAGTGTTATGAATCAGCATAGTGAAAGCAGACTAAAAGAATTAATGCCTCATGTATTCGGACAAGCTAACGAAAGACAACTTTGCTGCCAAATACTCACTCAAATTGGAGAAGTTAATGGTTATTGCAATAAATTTAACACAAACGGATTAAACTTAATTGACTATTGCATGAACCACACCATTGGATTGACATTAGAAAATCAATAACATTTTTTCAATGAATTCACAGGTTAAACAAAAAAGAAGGTTTAAGCAAGTTATTTAAACTTCGAAAAAAACATATTGATTATGTTAAAAAAATTAGTTTTGTTTTCATTTCTGATTCTTTTGTTAGGATGCACGATTCCAGAAACTAACGATAACAATGGTTTAAATTCAGCTGATGCTGAATCAGATTTGAATTTAATGAACTTAAATCCAGCAAATAATTCTGTTGATTTAAATACAGGTTCTACTATTCCAGATATTGCAAAAACCAATACAGAAGTTTTTCCAGATATTTCCAATGCAAATTTTGACGAAAATTGTATTCTAATTAAAGGAGAAGGAAATCCTTTGAATAAATTTAATTTTTTAGTTATAGGCGCAGAGTATCCTGAACAATCGGAACGAATTGAATATGCTGAACCTACTAAATATGGCGGAGTTTACAAAATTTTTGGATCCTTTAAAGAAGATTTAAAGGCATTTCGAGAAAATGTTTACCAAATGCAAACCAATCCAATCCAAATTGAAAGTACTTCTTTTTTTTCTGAAACCAAAAACTTAATGAATTTTTATGCAATGAAAACTAACCTGAATGTTTTCAACGAAGGCAATTGGTGCTGCAATGAACCGGTATTATTGCAAGAAATTAAAAACAATTGTTCCATTCCAGTTGATTTTGTAATGATTATGCGTGCTGTGCCCAGTAAATTACATTCAACACTGCCACCCATTCATGCCAAAATAAATGGAAATCTTATGGCACTTTATAGCCCAGGAATTGACTTTCAAGAAAATGGACAACCAAGTTCATCGAATACATTCTCAATTTCAACAAACATTGACAGACATGAATTTGGCCATGCATTTATTGGAATGAATCACTTTTTAGATTCCAGCAGCCAAAGTTTTAGCCCGCCAACAAACCCAAATTATATTGCCACTTACCGCACAGATATTGATGTCAGTGGTTGTCCAAAATGGTGTTCGGGAGAATTGAATACGTCTGCAGTTTGTTATCCGGTTTATGAAGGATTTGCATCTTGCTTGAATGATTGGTCCGCCTTGGTTGACTGGTCATCCGATGAAAAACAAAATATGTCTGAAGACGTAGCCTTATCGTGCTGGGAAACATGGAATGAAAAATCCAATAGCGAACTGGGCTATGGTTTAGCTTCATGTGATCTTGGAACAAACTGCATGCAAGGAACTGGTTGTTTTTTTACACACGATAATGTTTACACTTGGCGTCAAAATCTAAGCGATGCTATGGGGGGCATAAACATAAACGCTACCAATTCAACATTGTCTGCTCAAGAATTATTTGCAATGTATGGCAGTTACACGCTTGGTAAAATGAAAGAAAAAGTGAATACAATTATTCAATACCATCAAACAACAGGAAACGGATATTTTTTCAGTCTTTTTTTAGATTAACCAAATCAGCGAAAGGAACTTCCGCATAACCCTTGCATTACAAGCGTTAACGGAATGAGCTGCCGCAGGCACACGAACTTTTTGCATTTGGATTCGTGATTTTGAAGCCTGCGCCTTGCAAACCATCTATGTAATCAATTTCCAAGCCTTGCAGCATGGTTAAATGATTTCCATCTACAAAAAATTTAACTCCGCCCAATTCAATGACTTCATCGCCTGGCACAGATTCTTTGGCAAACATTAAACCATACGAAAAACCAGCACAACCACCCGGAGAAACACTTAAACGCAAACCAGAATCAGTGCGTTCTTGTTTTTGCATTAATTCTTTAATTTTAGTAATGGCATTTTGAGAAACATTCATTAAACCATTTTTCCCTTTCAAAGTAACATTTTCAGCAATTCTTTTATTGGCATCTTGAACTAAAGCTTCCAATTGTTCTTCAGTCCAGCCTTGAGTTAAAGCAATTTGTTCCAAAGTATCTTCCGCCGGCATACTGCAGCCATTCACTGGCAAACCAGCATCACCCAAAACAGGCAATAAACCAGGATGTTTTTTTACTAAATCGCCTAAAGTCCAAGACTTATTGATTACATCAGCCATGCAAAAATCTCCTTACTTAAACAATACTAGGCTAAAAAGTATAAAAAAGAAATGGTACAATTGCCCAGTTTACATGGTTAAGTGTTGTTTTTCTCTGTTTTCTTTAATTAAGCTGAAAATTTTGTGCTGTAGTTCTTCTGGATTTGGAACAGCTAACAGCATTCCTTCGGCTCCAAACCTAGAGCCTGGCTGATAAGAAAATTGACCAGCTAAAGATTGAATATGCAAAGAACCAAAACCAAACAAAGATTCCACAAAACTACGGGAAATAACTACATCTGAAATTCGCTCAAATGGAATAGAATTAATAGAATAACCAATAAAACCTCGCTTAACTGCAATGCGTTTATTGGTAATCCAATAATTGGTTTTATCATAAGTCCAGCTAGCACTTACATATGCAATCAAGGTAGGAACAATTAAAAAAATTAATAAAGCTAAAAAAATTCCAGTATTAAAGCCAGTTAAAAAAATTAATGGAATAGCAATCCAAATTCCAAGAAATAAAAAAAGAAAAATTAAAGCAAAAAAACTAGTCAAAAAAAAATACGTTTTCAAAGCAGGCAAAGGCTTAATGGCTTGCACAATCTCTTCACCTTCAATTAAAGAAAAACCTAAAGCATCCATAAACATATTTGGAATAAATCAGTATTTAAATTATTCTTTATCTGAACTAATTCTTGAAGCTTCAGGCCCTTTTTGTTTTAGATATTTGGAATTCGTTTTATTGTACGGTTTTTCGCTGGGACTGGATAATTGATCAAAAGTTAGTCTGCATACACGCGTGTTGGGCCAGAGGCAAACTGGCAAACGAGATAAATTGGTAATTTCCAAAGTGATATTTCCTTCAAAGCCTGGATCAATAGAACCAGCAGTGGAATGCACCACAATACCCAATCTTCCAAGAGAAGAACGGCCATCTAAACGTCCGAGTAAATCGTTCGGCATTTTAATATATTCTTTAGTCATGCCTAAAACAAATTCGCCTGGATGAATTACAAAAGGTTTGTCTTTAGGAACCTCAATTAAATCCATTAAGTCTTCAGCCAAGCCAATCCGAGTATCAATATGGGTAATTTCTGAATGTTTGAATACACGAAACTGGTTTCCGAGATGAAGGTCCACTTTGGCTGCGTCAATAAAATTCCAATCCAAACCTTCGATTACTAATTTTTTGGATTCCAAAGCTTGCTTAATATCCCGGTCACTTAAAACAGTCATACAAGAATATGTTACAAAACTATTTAATAAACTACAATACTTTAATTCTAAATGAATACAGTACGAAAACTCATAAATCAAGGAAAACAAAGATTTCACAAAATAAAAGAAACTGGAAAAACACGAATTAAAACAGCTTTAGTGAATCGAAGAGAACGAATCCAGTACAAGTCAGTTAAAGACTTATTCGATTATGTTTTGCGGGAAAAACCAAAACCAATTTCTTTGATTTTGGCTTTTGGAAGAATGAACGAAGAAATTAAACGAAGAAGGCCTGGAGAAACAGAATGTGCACGATTGCAATATCAAGCCAATAAATGGAGCAAACACAAAATTCCAAGAGTGGCCAGAGCAGCCCAAGAATTATTGGAAACTTTAAGAAACATTAAACAATAAAACTACTATTCGAACTATTGATCCATATGCCCAGACGACCCAAGACACCGTATCGAATTGTTACGCCTGTTGCAGTAGCGCGAATTGGTGTACTTCGAAGCCAAGGAAAAACATTGAACGAAATTGGAGAATACATTCATCGAAGATATGGAATCAGTCCAGCAACTGCACAAGGATATGCTTCCAAGTATTTTGCAAAAATGCAAAAAAATTCATCTGCTTGGAAAAAAAGATTTAAACAATTTAAAACAACGGCTACTTTGACACCTGAACAAAGATCCGAAGTTGCACAAACAAGATATGCTGGATTTTCAAAAGCAGAAAAAGACAGACGTGCGAAAAAAATTTCTAAAACACACAAAAGACGTTTCGAAAAAATGCCGGCCAGTGAGCGAGGAAAAAACTTGAGAGCTAGTTGGATTGGAAAAACAGATGCTGAAATAGAAAGATGGAAGGAAAGGATTAGTCGAACACGCAAAGAAAAATGGAAACAAATGTCACCTCAAGAACGAGCAGCACGCATGGCTCAAAGTTTAGGAAAAATGACACGCACAGAACGAATAGAAAATGCACGAAAAGCTGGAACAATTAGTATGAGAAAAAAATCACGGCAAGAAAGATTTACACAAGCTCAAAAAGCAAGCCAAGCAGCCCGCAGTCAACGTTTACAAAGATTGGGATTAACGCATGTACCCAATTTGCCAATTTTAGATTTAGTTACAGTACGCGAACGAAACAAACTATGGGAAACCAAAAAAGAACTTGTGCGCAGTATAGTCCAAAAGTTTCGTGGACACACTCGATGGGAACGAGATGTAAAAAATGAATACTCTGAAGAATTAATTGCAATAGGAAACATAGCTGCATTAACAGCTATTCGTAAATGGGATAAACAAAGTGATTTAAACCAGCTAATACAAGACCAAATTCGATTTGAGTTACTACAGTTTTTATCCAAAGAAAAAGGTAAACGAATAGTGGAAACTAGAACACGAATTCCTGAAAAATAAACGTAAAAGTTCTATTTTAAAACATTAAGCACGCAAAAATAATAATTATGAAACAAAACACAACACAAGTAAACCAAAATAGAACATTGGTCAATCGAGGCTTAGCTCAAATGCTGAAAGGCGGAGTCATTATGGATGTAGTGAATGCAGAGCAAGCTAAGATTGCGGAAAAGGCTGGAGCCTGTGCAGTTATGGCTTTAGAACGAGTGCCAGCCGACATTCGAGCAGACGGAGGAGTAGCTAGAATGGCTAACCCTAAAATCATTAAGCAAGTCATGAAAGCAGTTAGTATTCCAGTCATGGCTAAAGCACGCATTGGGCATTTTGTGGAAGCCCAAATACTCGAAGCATTGGGAGTAGACTTTATTGATGAAAGTGAAGTATTGACTCCAGCCGACGAACAATTTCACATCAATAAATGGAATTTTAAAACACCGTTTGTATGCGGAGCCACCAATTTAGGAGAAGCCTTACGCAGAATCAATGAAGGAGCTTCTATGATTCGAACCAAAGGAGAAGCAGGCACAGGAAATGTGGTTGAAGCTGTACGGCATATTCGAAGCATTACTGGAAAAATTCAGGAATTAAAACAAAAAGGAAAAAAATCATGGAAAACTTTTTCAATCCAAGAACGCGTGCCTATAAAATTGGTTAAAGAAATTGTGCAAAAACAAAAATTACCTGTTGTCAATTTTGCAGCCGGTGGAATTGCAACGCCAGCTGACGCAGCATTGCTCATGCAATTGGGAACAGAAGGAGTTTTTGTTGGTTCTGGAATATTTAAATCCAAGCAGCCTGAAAAAACAGCTCAAGCCATAGTTGAAGCAACAGTGCATTTTAAAGACTTCAAAAAAATAGCTCAAGCTTCTGAAAAAACAGGAACAGCCATGAAAGGAAATGAACTCAACAAATTAGAATACCGGTTTGCCAAACGAGGCTGGTAATTTTTGAAATCAACCATTGTTGGAATTTTAGCCGTACAAGGAGATTTTGCAGAACATGCACTTATTTTAAAAAAATTAAACGCAATCCCTAAAGAAATACGAACATTAAACGATTTGGAAAACATTCATGGATTAATTATTCCAGGTGGAGAAAGTACCAGTATTGGAAAACAAATTAAAAAAAATGGATTGGAAAAAAAAATTAAAGAATTGGGAAAAAACGGACTGCCCATTATGGGAACCTGTGCAGGAGCTATTCTGCTGGCAGACAAAGTTATTGGAAAATGTGAAATCAAATTGAACTTAATTCATGCAACCTTGGAACGAAATGCGTATGGAGGACAAAACAATTCATTTGAAAGCAGTGTAAATACATCTTTTGGAAAAATACAGGCAGCATTTATTCGTGCTCCAAAAATCAAAAAAATTGGAAACCAAGGAAAAATTCTAGGAAAAATTGGAAACGAAATTGTCTTGGCTGAAGAAAAAAACATACTCATTGCCAGTTTTCATCCGGAAATTTCAGGCGATCCAAAACTACACCAATATTTTTTAGAAAAAATAAAAAGACACCAGGCAGGATGTTGAATACTATTAAATGAAACATACAAAAATCAAATATATTCTTTTATTGGTTCAACACCCTGCGGTTGCTTTTTAAATAAGTTCTTTCCACTAATTCTTTAAATGCCTGCAATCAAAATCACCAGCTCTATCGAAGAAGTCAAAGGATCCACTCCTGATTTTAGCAATGAACGCAGAGCTTTCTGCGTAGCTTTACAAGATAATGGTGAATTAATTCGATTGGAAAATGATTCACCTGCTTCATTCACTGAAGCTATTGGCAAATCCAGTATTGCTTGGATTGATTATTGGGCAGATAATTTAGACAAAGAAATTTTTCCAATTGCTGAATCTTTAGGATTCAGTTCAGGAGTTGTTACAACCTTAATGGCCAACAAATTAGCAGGCTATGAAGACTTTGACACTGAATTGGGATTAATATTGCCAGCCGTAAACGTAAAAGGATTGGATGTACAAGTCAGTCCTTTGGTTATTTTAATTCGAAAAAATTTAATTGTAACCCTGCATGGAAGAGAACTCAAACGCTTTATTATTTTTCGAAGATATGCTGCAACATTTATTAAAAAATTACCAGCCCATGCATTGCCCAACGATCGCTTAACCATTATTTTGTCACGAATTATTGATGAAAGCAATAAACGAAACTTTGATCACTTAAGAGAAATTGAAGACCAAGGAGACAAAATCAGCAAACAATTATTGGAAACATCCATGCCGGCTTCCAAAACAGCACCCAAGATCTACAAAATGAAACATGCCTTAATCACTTATTTGAATATATTGTGGGCTAGTTTGGATGTCATTAATAATTTACGATACGGAGATGCAGAATTATTAACAGACGATGAACCTATTTTAGCACGCGTTGGATTATTGGGGCAAGATGTACGCAGTCAAATTGGGTTAGCTGAACACATGTCTGAAGTCTTGGCTTCAGGATTGGAAGTACTCACCCAAGTTTACAACAATCAACTGCAAACCTTAAACAATCGATTGGCATTGGCTGTAGCATATATGACCATTATTGGAACCGCAGTATTGGTCCCCAACACTCTGGCAACCATTTTATCCAATTCAGTGTTTAATTTAACTCCAGCTGACCAAGGATGGTTTATAGCCTTAATGATTGGATCTACCGTGATTTCAGTTATTGCAGTATATTGGTGGATTCGCAAACAACAATGGCTGCACAGTGAAATTAAAGAAGAAAAAACAAAAAACACATAGCATTCGAAAAGGTTTTAAATCAAAAAACACTAATATCTAAATGAATTCAAAAAATGTTTTGCTAATTTTAGGAATTTTTCTAATTTTAACCATTGGATGCGTAAATATAACCCCTCCAGGAACAACTACAACAGCGGATCAAAACAACCCAATCAATGATCAAAATAATCCAATTACAGACAGCAATACCCCAGATGGAAACGAACCTGAAACCAGTGGAAGTATTATTGACCAAATTATAGGAAACCGAGATCAAAATAATCCAACGGATCAAAACAATCCAGCAGTGGAAAAAACATTTGACGAAAAATTAGCAGATTGTAAAGCACTTATTGGAGAAGAACAAGGAAATTGTTTAAAAAGTTTAGCAGTTGCAGAAGAAAAACCAGAAGTATGTACAGAAATTGAAGAAAATGGAATTCGAGATAATTGTGTAAATGCAATTGCCTTGAAAAAAAGTGAAATTCAATTATGCACAACCATAACTCAAGCTACCTTAAAAGACAGCTGTATTAAAAGCATTATTTTTACAACTCAAGCATGGGGTCAATGCAGTACATTAAGTTCAGAGGAAAACAAACTCAGTTGTTTCAAAAAAGCCTCACTAGAAACACAAGATTCACAATATTGTACAGGAATGAATACAGACAGTGAAGCTAATTTATGTTATAAAAATTACGGAAAAACAGTTACTGAATGTAACCAAATAACTGCAGAGGCAGATAAAGCAAGCTGTACTCAAAGAGTTATTTTAGAACACCCAACT
Source organism: Candidatus Iainarchaeum sp. (assembly GCA_030649345.1). Taxonomy (GTDB): domain Archaea; phylum Iainarchaeota; class Iainarchaeia; order Iainarchaeales; family 0-14-0-20-34-12; genus JAUSKK01. The sequence goes on from JAUSKK010000020.1 coordinate 14,802, forward strand.
ATAGAAAATTGTACCACAGTTTCAGATGCTAACCAACAAGAAGACTGCTTAAGCAGAGCAGCTGTAAGCTTGCAAGACTTTAGTATTTGCAGAGGATTGACAATAGAAACAAAAGAACGCACGTGTTACGCGAATACAGTGAATGGATTAACAGAAAGTTCACAAGAAAGTACTTGTGATTCTATTCGATTGGCAGATTACAAAAGCGATTGCTACAATAAAGTTGCATTAAACTTAAAAGCGCCGGATACCTGCACTAAAATTTCAGACACCAATCAAAGAGAAACATGTTACAAAGATATTGCATTGACCACATTAGATTACAACATTTGTAAAAAAGTAACCAGTTATGTGATCATGCAAAGACAATGCTTTATTGATATTGGAGTGCAGGGAAAAATTACAGAATCATGCGACTTGGTTGATGATGTTGTAAAATACTTGCAATGCTTTACAGATTCAGCATTGGCATTAGATGATATTACTACATGCAATAAAATTGAAACCTATCAGCTGGTTGGAGCCTACAGCAGCTATCCTTTACGATCATTGTGCATGAAAAACTTTGCTTTAGAAAAAAACAATCGAAGTCTGTGTACGCAAATTGTAAGCACACCTGTAAAGACAGCATGTCAAGCAGGAAATGCAAACTTTAAATGATTATAAAATTCAAAAAAAGTTATAATTTTTAAAATTCTTCTAGGAATTTTAAATAATTAAAAAAAATAAGAAAGGGCTAGGTTGCTTCAAACAAATCGAATTCTTCTAAAACATTTTCTAACTCGATTAGTTTTCGTACAATCCTATCCCGTTTAATTTCAGTTCTCTGAGACAACTCCTTGCTCTTCATATCGAAAAAAGAACCTAAAAGTTTATAAAGCAACTGGTTTTCAGAAAAAATACTGACATTTAGACGAAAATATAGTTCAAATCCGGAAAAAAAAGTAAGTCTAAATAAGATTTATAGATTTTCCAAAAAAGATTTGCAAAAATTGACTTTATGATTAAACTTGTCAGGATTCAAAATTAACAACTGACTGCCTAAAACATCCGCCCAAGTTAAAAGACACAATTCTGGAAAAAAAGATTTTAAATCAGCACGAATTTCTTTGAATTTTGCATCAAAGTTTGAACCACTTAATTCCAGCAACTCATGAATTTTCCCATGCTGTCGAATCAATTCAGCAATCCAAGCTTGTTCTTTTACAGTTAAATCAAAGCGTTTCAAAACAGGTTGAACTACAAGATAACCTTGTTCTTCATGTCCAGGAAATTTAGAAATACTTCCAGTTTGAACCAAAGTATCTTTTTTTCCAATATCATGAAACAAGGCAGCTAACAAAAGAAGCTCTTTTTTAGAATGTGTTTCAACCAAAGAAGAAAAAGAAGATTCAAGAAAGTTTTGATTCAGCAAAAGAGTCTGCATGGATTGAAAAGTCACAATACAATGATGAAATACTGAATCAAAAAAATGACTTTCATTGTTTTCAATAATAGATTGAAGAACGTACAATTCAGGAAGGGATTGCTCAAATTTCCCGGCCAGCAAATTAGATGCTGAAAAATCAGAAATCTTTAGCATAATTACCAGTTTAAAGCCGGAGGCAATTGCTTGCGCTTAAATTTACTTTTTTCAACCCAGCGAACAACTTTTTCCACATCTTTTTTCTTAAATCCTTTTTTTACAATTTGATTTACTGTTTTGTTTTGATCAAAATACAATTTCAAAATAGAGTCCAGTAAAGGATACGGCAACAAGTCTGCTTCATCGCTTTGATTTTTGCGCAATTCAGCAGTAGGCAATTTTTGAAAAACAGAAAAAGGAATACCTGAACCGAATTTTAAATTATACTGAGCAGAAATTTCGTACACTTGAGTTTTATACAAATTAGCTAAAACAGCCAAGCCGCCGCAAGAATCTCCGTACAAAGTAAAATACCCAGTTAAAGCTTCGGATTTATTTCCAGTATTTAATACTAAAGCATGGTATTTGTTGGAGTAAGACATTAAAATATTTCCACGAATCCGTGCCTGCAAATTTTCTTCAGCCAAAGAAAACTCGGAACTCAAAAAATCAATTTCCCGCAAATACGATTTCAACAAACGATGAATGGAATATGTTTTGTAAGCAATTCCTAAATTTTTGCAAATTTCTTTAGCATCCTTCATATTTTCAGGATTCGTAAAAGGACTCGGCAATAAAAGAACAGTAACGTTTTTTTTACCCAAAGCTTGAACTGCCAAAGAACAGGTTAGAGCAGAATCAATGCCTCCGCTTAAACCAATCACTGCTTTTTTAAAACCATTTTGGCGAGCATACGACCGAATGCCTGAAATCATTAAATGCAAGACTTGAGAAGAATTCATAGTAAATTTGAGAACAAAATTGTATTAATAGTTACTGTACAGTAAATGATAATGGAATTGGAGCAAGCAAAACAAAGATTAGCGGAAAGCGTAAGCAGAAAGGAAATGAGCATGATTATTGGCACGTGCTATGTTGAATACTGGGGAAGGGCAGCCAGCAAGTTAGCGAAAGGCAAACGAATGGTTTTAATCAAAGGAGATCATAGTGTCAGCATTCACCAAAACAAACTGGTAAGGCCAGTTAATTACATGATGAATGCAGATATTTATTGCGAAATTGAAAACGAAACCTTAATTTTGCATGCGAATAAAAAAAAACCAAAAGAAACACTCAAAATTATTTTTTACAAAATAGATGGATTGCATGCGTATGAAATTGAAGAAAATGCAGATTTGCGATTGTTTGGAAGTGAACGAGAATTGTCCAAAGAATTGATGCAAGATTTAAGCTTTATTGAACCTGGATTAAAACCAGTGAATCAAGAAATTCCATTTAGAAAAGGAATTGTGGATATTTTAGCCGAAGACCAAGAAGGAAATTTAGTGGTTATTGAAGTCAAACGAAGAAAAGCAGACTTCAATAGTGTAACGCAATTGGAAAGATATATGAAACAAGTTGAAAAAATTAAAGGAAAGAAAACTCGAGGAATGTTATTGGCACCCAGTATTCAAAAAAGTGCTTTAGAATTATTGGAACAAGCAGGTTTAGAATTTGCCAAATTTGAATTTGAAATCGGAAATCCGAAAGCAACCATTAAAGGAATTCAAAAAAAACAAAAATTATTAAATGAATTTTTTTAAAAAAGTTTTCCGGCAAATACTGCTTTCTTTCCAGGCTCTTCTTCAATGGCCAGCAAGCGATTGTATTTAGCTGTACGCTCAGAGCGAGCAGGAGCGCCAAATTTGGATTGGCCCGCATTTAAGCCTACAACCAAATCAGCAATAAAGGAATCCTCGGTTTCACCCGAGCGATGAGAAACAACTACATTCCAATTATGTTTTCGAGCCAATTGAAAAGCTTGAATGCTTTCAGTTAAAGTGCCAATTTGATTTACTTTCAATAACAAAGAATTGCAAGATTTCTGCTTAATGGCTTTCTGAATTCGTTTTGAATTAGTGACCAATAAATCATCGCCTACAATTTGAATTTTTTTACTCATTTTTTTAGTAAACATTTGCCAAGCTTGCCAGTCTTCTTCTGCAAAACCATCTTCAATGGAAACAATAGGATATTTGGAAATTAATTCAGAATAAAAATCAATTAATTCAGAACTTGAAAATATTTTATTACCCAATTTGTAGGTATGAGTTTCTTTATTGTAAAACTCAGAGGCAGCACAATCTAAAGCTAAAGAAATTTTTCCAGAATAACCTTGTTCGTCAATGGCTTGCGTCATAAAATCCAAGCGCTTTTCCACAGAATTCAATGGAGGAACAAAACCGCCTTCGTCTCCAACTGCGATTGCAGTTGGGCCAAATTTTTTCTTCAATAAATTTTTAAGTTCGTGATAACAGTCAGTACTGGCTTGCAAGGCTTGAGAAAAAGTTTTAAATTTAGATGGAAAAAACATATGTTCTTGTACATCGTGTTCAAAGCCAGCATGTTTTCCGCCATTAATTACATTCATTTGAGGCACAGGCAAAGAAACAGTTTTCGTTCCAGCCAATTCACTTAAATAAGAATACAAAGGCAAATCGCAAGCAAACGCAGAAGCACGGGCAGCAGCCAAAGAAACAGACAAAATGGCATTGGCCCCCAATTTGCGTTTGTTTTCAGTTCCATCCAGTTTAATCAATAATTGATCCAATTCTTTTTGATTGCATACAGGAAAATTTTTCAATTTAGGTGCAATAATTTGGTTGACATTTTGAATGGCTTTTTGAACAGACTTTCCATGAAATGATTTTCCGTTATCACGGAGTTCAACAGCTTCAAAAGAACCAGTGCTAGCACCCGAAGGAACCATGGCACTAAACGAACCATAATCTGTGAAAATGGTTGTTTCAATAGTGGGAGTGCCACGAGAGTCTAAAACTTGCCTAGAATGAATTTTCGCAATTAAACACATACTACTATTAAACAATTAGGGTATTTAAAGTTTTTAGTTCCAATGTAAGCATGCAAAGCGTTCTAATTGCAGGAAACGGAAGCCAAACCTTGGCACACGAAATTTCAAAACAAACCAAAATCAAACTTTTAAAAACAGAGACTCTGCAATTCTCAGACTCTGAAACTTTAATTCGAATCAAAGAAAGCGTGCAAGGAAAAACAGTTTATGTATTGGAACAAATGAATGCTCCAGTCAACGACAAAGTAATGGAATTACTTTTGTTATGCAATGCAGCTAAAGAAAATAGAGCCAAAAAAGTAATTGCATTGGTCCCCTATTTAGGATATTCTAGACAAGATCGAGTAACCAAAACAGGAGAACCTATTAGCATCAAAGTCTTGGCCAAAGCTCTGCTGAGTGCAGGCTGTACAAAAATGATTACAGTAGACATTCATTCTCAGCGAGGGAAAAAATATTTTGGAAAAAAACTAACAAATTTAGAATTTTTTAATGTATCCATTCATGAATTAAAAAAAAGAAATTGGAAAAATGAAATTGTTATTGCGCCCGACGAAGGGGCCAGAAAACTAGCGAAAAAATATGGAAAAACGTTAAAGACACAAATCGCTTGGATGGAAAAATACAGACCTAAACCAGAAGCTGTGGCAGAATTGAAACTGCATGGAATTGTAAACGGAAAAAATGCACTAATTGTAGATGACATGATTAATACAGCCAGCACCATGAAGCCAGTGGTTGAGTTATTGAGGAAAAATGGAGTTAAAAAAATTTCAGTCCTAGTCACTCATGGATTGTTCTCTGAACCAGCCACGCAAAGATTGAACGAATTAAATTTGGATGAAATTATTGTCAGCAATTCTTTGGATCAAACCAAAAACAAAAAGAAAATTAAGAAATTAAAAATATTGAGTTTAGCTGAATTATTGGGAAACGACATTCAGTAAAAAAATTGGCAGATACCATTAAAAGCCTAATTTAAGGACACATAGATATGAACCGCAAAATTCCACGAACCATGAGTACCCAACACCCGGATAATGTACGGATGCCTTTTTTTATTGAAAATTCAGTGATTGGCGGCGAAGACGAAATCAAGGAAGCTTTTTATGTATTTGATCATTTAAAATGCGAAGAACAATTATGGGATGCAGAAGGAAAAGAAGTAGATAACCATGTAGTCAAAAAATTACTGCATGCCTATCCTGAATTTTTTACAGAAAACAAACTAGGGCAAGACGTGTTTTTGACTTTACGGGTGCCCAATCCCAGAGTTGAACAAAACGAAGCCAAAATCTTGTTGGAAACATTGGAAAGTCTGCCCAGAAATTCAGATATTGCCAAAGCATTTTATGGAAAAACACAAATTCCAGTATTTGAAGTATGTTTGCCGATGACTCAAACAGCTCAAGAAGCAAGACATATTGAAGACTATTATAAAAAATTTGTGGGTGGAAAAGAAACCCAAAAATTAAGCGAAGGGACTTTGGTAGGAGACTGGATCGGAGAATTTAAACCAGATACTATTCAAGTAATTCCATTAATTGAAGAAAAAGAAGCATTATTAAATGCAGGAAAAATTGTAGGTGAATTGGTAAAAGGAAAAAAAACAGACCACCAAAGAGTATGGCTGGCATTTTCGGATCCAGCAGAAAACTATGGACTCATTTCAACTGCTTTATTAAACAAAATTGCTTTACAAGAATTGGATGAAGTGGAAGAAAAAACAAGCGTACAAATTTATCCAATTGCAGGAATGGGCGGAGCACCCTTTCGAGGAAATTTATTGCCAGGAAAAGAACAAGACTGCATGAATGAATTTTCCAGTGTACAAACATTTACTATACAATCTGCGTTTAAGTATGATGCAAATGAAAAAGAAGTCAGAGAAAGTATTGAAAATATTAATACTGGAAAAAAGAAAAAAGCAAAAATAATTGAACAAACACAAGCTTTGGCCATTATTGAAAAATATTCAGAAGAATACCAAAAACAAGTGGAAGGATTGGCTGATTTAATTAACAAAACCGCTGAATTTGTACCATCTCGGAGAAAACGAAAATTGCACACAGGATTGTTTGGATACAGCCGAAAAGTAGGAAAACAAAAATTGCCACGCGCAATTAAATTTTGTGCAGCACTTTATTCTATTGGAATTCCTCCAGAATTTTTAGGACTCAATGCACTGAATGAAAAAGAAATGGATTGGATTTTAGACCATTATCCTAAACTTAAGTTAGACTTAGAAGAAGCTGGAAAATATTTGAATGAAATTCATTTCAAAAAAGAAGTTAGAGCAGGAAACGAAATTTTGGAAAAACTCAAAGAATTTAAAATTAATCCAAATACAGAACATCAAAAATTAACCCAGCAAATTTATGAAAAAATAGCAAAAAATCAGACTCATGAATTGCATGATTTAATTGTAAAAGCTGGATGGCAAAGAAAATTCTTGGGATAATCTAAAGCCTTTTTAAATACTTTTCAATTTGTTTAAAGTACACATAAGGAATAGCGCAATTTTTATGACAGAAAATATTATTGAAGTCAACCATTTAACTCGAAAATACGGAGACTTTACAGCAGTCAATGACATTTCATTTGAAGTCAAAAAAGGCCAAATTTTTGCATTCTTGGGGCCCAATGGAGCTGGAAAATCAACCACCATTAAAATGCTGACTACTTTACTCAACCCCACGCAAGGAAATATTCAATTGAATAATGTAAATCCATTGAATGAACCCAATTTAGCCAGAAAATCTTTTGGAATTGTATTCCAAGACCCTAGCTTGGATGACGAATTAACAGCATATGAAAATATGGATTTTCATGGAGCCTTATATCACGTGCCTGTAGATTTACGAAAAAAAAGAATTGAAGAATTATTAAAATTTCTGGAATTATGGGATCGAAAAAACAGTTTGGTAAAAACATTCTCTGGAGGAATGAAACGCAGACTCGAAATTGCCAGAGGATTATTACATCATCCCAAAATTTTATTCTTAGACGAGCCCACAATTGGATTGGATCCGCAGACTCGAAATCATATTTGGAGTTATATTCAAAACTTGAATAAAAAAGAAAACATTACAGTTTTTTTTACAACCCATTACATGCAAGAAGCAGAATTGGTTGCCGACAGTGTTGCCATCATTGATCATGGGAAGATTGTAGCCAAAGGAACTTCACAAGAATTAAAAGAACAAACAAAAACACAAAATTTAGAAGATGCATTTTTGGCTTTAACTGGAAAAACCATTCGCGAAGAAGAAGTTACTGGAAAAGACTATATGCGAATGGCACATAAACTATGGAGAAAATAATATGAGTGCAATTTATGTTTTTTGGCTAAGACAACTAAAACGATATTATCGATCTAAAGCCAGAATGATTGGAGCCTTAGGGCAGCCAGTTTTATTTTTGCTAGCTTTAGGATTTGGATTCGGGCCAGTGTTTGAAAAAGCAGGAGCTGGAAATTATTTAGAATTTTTGACACCTGGAATTATTGCCATGAGTATTTTGTTTACTGCAACCTTTTCAGGAATTGAAGTAATTTGGGATAAACAATTTGGATTCTTAAAAGAAACTCTGGTTGCGCCAGTTTCTAGACTGGAAATTATGCTGGGAAGAACTTTGGGCGGAGCTACGGTAGCCAGCATTCAAGGAATTATTGTATTAATTATTGCTTCACTGGCAGGATTTACTATTCAAAACTGGAGCATGCTTCCTTTGGCTTTTGTTTTTATGTTTTTAATTGCAGTCTTGTTTACTGCTTTAGGAACAGCCTTGGCTTCAGTACTGGATGATATGCAGGGATTTCAATTAATTATTAATTTTTTAATCATGCCTTTATTCTTTTTATCCGGAGCCTTATTTCCTTTGGATACAGCTCCAGGAATACTGGGAACCTTAGCTAGCTTGAATCCTTTGTCTTATGGAGTGGATGGATTAAGATATGCATTAATTGGAGTCAGCCATTTAGGAGTATTTACAGATTTAGCCATACTGGGAACCGTTACTTTGATTTTTTTAGGAATTGGAAGTTACTTGTTTTCCAAAATTCAAATTTAAGCTAACAGAAAAGTATTAAATATAGATTCAACCTTTGGATTAGTATGGGAAATCAAACTATTGGAATGTTTTTAATTGGAATTGCTTTAGGCTTGTACATGCCTGGCTTGCCTGCACCCTTAGACTTAATCAATCCTTACGTAGGATTTGGGTTAATTGTAGTGGCTGTTGTCTTATTTGTAAAAGGCGAATAGAGAAACGAATGCCTAAAAACATGCAAAGATTAAATATTCGGATTAAGATTCATTTATGCGGTATCTAATTATTTCTGATATTCACGGAAACCTAGAAGCATTACAATCTGTTATTGCCAGTGCACGCAGACAAAAATTTGACAGAATTCTTTGCTTGGGAGACACTGTAGGATTTGGACCTAACCCCAATGAATGTTTACAATTACTAAAAGCACAAAGACACTCGATTGTATTAATGGGAAACTGGGAAGCAACACTAGCAGGATTAATTGGAAAAGAATGGATACAAAAAGAAAGCGTGCAAAAATGCATGGATTGGCTGGAAAAAGAAATCACAGAAGAAAACTTAGACTACATTAAAGAAATGTCCAAATTTTTTTCAGTCAATTTTTTGTTGGGAGTACATGCCAGTCCATTTGATCCAGTATTGCAAAAAATGGATGCAGAAATTGCGCAAAAAACTTTGGACAGTGTAGCCGAACAAGTTACAGTTACAGGACATATTCATCAGCCTTTTTATTATACTAAAAAAGACGGCTGGAAAAAAATCGAAGGAGACAAAACCATTCAATTAATTCCGGAAAAAATTGTAATCACTTTGCCGAGTGTCGGAAAACCAAAAGATTTGGATAAACGAGCAGGATACGGAATTTTAGACTTTCAAAGAAAAGAATTTTATGTCCGAAGACTAAATTATGACTATGAAACAACCCAGAAAAAAATGAGAGAACTAAAATTACCGGAAGAAGAAATCCAAGGACTGGCAACTGGAGAATAGTTTAGTGAATCAAAAAAAGACAAAAAAATAAAATAGTAAAAGAAAACCAAGCAGAAAAAGAAAACAATGAAAAAATACTTATTTTAAACAAAATTCCAAGAAAAAGCAAACCTACTAAAAGTGCAAAAGAAAAAACTCCAGATTTCATTAACTTTGCAAAATACATTTTTATCTCACACCAGTCCATTGAACAAAAAAGTAAAAACAAAAATAAACAAAACAGTCAAAGAAACAACATGTTTTTGCAAAGAAGTATTTTCAAGAAAAATACGGAGCATAAAAATTCCGAAAGCAACAAAAAATAAGGGGAAAGCCAAAACAATAATTTGCCAATTCAATAAAGAATGAAAAATAGATCTCATGGAAAACAGCAAAAAAATCAAGAAAAGCATTCCTGAAAGCAAAGATTTCCCAGAAGAAAGAATATGACGCAAGGCAGCAAAAATAAATAGCCAATGAAGATTGTTCATTAGCAAAGAAAACAAGCTAGCTAAATCCAAAGAAAGAATTGCATTCAAAAACTCCAATAACATATAAACTATTCTTCGAACGCATTAATATAGATCGTTAGTAATAAATACTACTACAAACAAGAGTATTGTATGAATTTAGATTATTTGGAAACAGCAGGATTAAGCAAAAATGAAGCTAAAGTGTATCATGCATTGCTTCGATCAGGAGCAACCAATTCAGCTGAATTGGCCAGACAATCTGGAGTACATCGAATTAACACCTACGATGTGTTAAATAGCTTAATTGCCAAAGGATTGGTTAGCTTTATTGTAGAAGGAAAACAAAGATTGTTTAAGGCCGAAAATCCAAAACAACTCAAACAATTATTACAGGATAAGCTAGATTCTTTGGAAACCCAATTGCCGGAATTGGAACAATTGTTTGAAAGCAAAAAACAAAAAGTAGATGTACGCGTTTTATCTGGAAATGAAGGAAAAAAACAACAACTCGGAGAACAATTTCGACTAGGCGAAAATGGAACATTGTATTTGTTTTTATCCCATGGATTAACCACTCAATTAAGAGCACCCTATACAACACATTTAAGAAAATTTTATGTCAGCTTAAAAGAAAAAAATGCATTGGTAAAAATTATTTTACCAGACACAAAAGAAGTACGGCAAAGAGCTAAATTTTTCCAAGAGTTTAAAGATTTTGTTAAAATCAAATATGTAAAAGATTTAGATATTGCAGGATTTTCTTGGCAAGCAGCCCAAGAGGTATTTTGGCTTACAATTTTAACTGAACCAATTTTAACCATTCGTGTACAATCCGAACAAGTGGCCAAAATATTCAAAGCACAATTTGAGCTAATCTGGAAAAAGAATTAAACTGTGTTTTTAAATCATTTTATTCAATAAATTTGTAAATCGAATTCTTGAAGGGATACAATGAGCATTCAATTTCAAACCGAAAAACATTCTGATAAAGAAATTTTTGCAAACCTAAATCCTTGGCTGACGGCCTGGTTTAAACACAAGTTTGAAGGATTTACTGAACCCCAAAAATATGCAATCTTAAATGTGCACAGAAAAGAAAATACTTTGGTTACAGCACCCACAGGAAGTGGAAAAACTTTAAGTGCTTTTTCTGGAGTCTTAAGCGAATTGATTACTTTAGCTGAGCAAGGAGAATTAAAAGACACAGTGTACTGCATTTACATTTCTCCGCTCCGTGCACTTTCGAATGACATCCAAGTAAACTTAAACGAACCTTTGGAAGAAATTGAAAAAGCTGCCGGAAAAATTGGAAAAAAATTTGGAATCAGAGTAGGAGTACGAACAGGAGACACTTTGCAATCCGAACGAGCCAAACAATCCAAAAAACCTCCGCACATTTTGGTAACCACTCCTGAAAGTTTAGCTATATTACTGAATTCTCCGAAATTTCGAGAACATTTCAAAAACACGCAATGGGTTATTATTGATGAAATTCATGCATTGGCAGAAAACAAACGAGGAGTGCATTTAAGTTTAAGCTTGGAAAGACTGCAAAGAATTCAGCCCAATATTTGCAGAATAGGATTAAGTGCAACCATTGAGCCTTTAGAAGAAATTGCAAAATATTTGGCTGGAAAAGAAAACGAAAAAAATTGGAGAGACTGCAAAATTGTAGACGCCAGATTTGAGAAAACGTTGGATTTGCAAGTAATCAGTCCTTTGCCGGATTTAATTAATGTCAGTTCAGAACAAGTTCAAAAAGCATTGTATGAAACTTTGCATGATTTAATTCAAGCTCATAAAACAACGTTAATTTTTACCAATACTCGAAGTGCTACAGAACGAGTGGTTGATCATTTAAAAGAAAAATATCCAGGAAAATATTTAGGGAAAATTGGAGCCCACCATTCCAGTGTCAGCAGAAGCAAGCGATTGGAAATAGAACAAAGACTCAAAAAAGGAGAACTCAAAGTAGTGGTGTGCAGTACCAGTTTAGAATTGGGAATCGATATTGGATTTATTGATTTAGTCATTTTATTGGGAAGCCCGAAAAGTATTGCCCGGGCATTGCAAAGAGTTGGAAGATCCGGACACAAACTACATGACACCATTAAAGGAAAAATTATTGTAATGGACCGAGATGATTTAATCGAGTGTGCTGTTTTAGCCAAACAAGCCAAAGAACACAAAATTGACAAAATTCATATTCCCACCCAAGCCATGGATGTCTTGGCACAACATATTTATGGAATTGCCATTGGAGAAAAAATTCTGGTTACAGAATTATTTGAATTAATCAAAAAAAGCTATTGTTATGAAAAAATAACTTTGCATGAATTGGAAGAAATTTTAAGTTATCTAAGCGGAGAATACACTTCTTTAGAAGTACGGCATGTGTATGCCAAAATATGGTGGGATAAAGAAACTGGAATGATTGGAAAAAGAGGAAAACTAGCCAGAGTCATTTACATGACCAATATTGGAACCATCCCCGATGAAGCCAAAATAAATGTAAAAATTGGATCTGAAGTCATTGGACACATAGACGAACCTTTTTTGGAACGAATGAAAAAAGGAGATGTCTTTGTCTTAGGCGGAGACAAATACCAATTTTTGTATGCACGAGGAATGACCATTCAGGTCAAAGCCGAGGAAGTACGACCTCCCACTATTCCGAATTGGGTTAGCGAAATGCTGCCTTTAAGTTTTGATTTAGCCAACGAAATTCAAAGATTCAGAACATTAATGGAAGAAAAATTTAAAGGAAAAAAAACCAAAAAAGAAATCTTGGAATTCATTCACACTTATTTGTACTGCGATGGAAAAACAGGAAATGCAATTTATCAATATTTTTTTGAACAATTTCATTACAGCAAAATTCCAAACACACATTTGCTTTTAGTAGAACAAGTGAAAGAGAATTCAGGAAATCAGTTAATTTTTCATTCACTATATGGACGAAGAGTCAATGATGTATTAAGCAGAACATTTGGATGGCTGTTAAGCAAACTTATGCATAAAGATTTAGCTGTAACCATTAACGATAATGGATTTATTTTAAGCACAGACAAAGGAGGCATGCAATTTGAAGGAATGATTAATGCATTCAAAAGCGAAAAAAACTTGCATTACGTAATGGAACGAGCCATTGAAAATTCAGAAATATTAAAGCGAAGATTTAGACATTGTGCTACACGTTCTTTAATGATTTTGAGAACCTATCGAGGAAGAACCAAGAGTGTTGGACGACAGCATATGAGCTCGCATTTATTGTTGAGTGCAGTAAAACAGTTAGATGAAAATTTTTCCATTTTACAGGAAGCCAAACGCGAAGTTTTAAAAGATTCTATGGATTTAGAAAATGCAGAAAAAGTCCAGGATTGGATTAAATCTGGAAAACTTAAAATAGAAATTTTACAAACGGATGTGCCCAGTCCATTTGCATTCAATTTGGTAGCGCGCGGAAGAAGTGATTTAATCAAAATGGAAGGACGCTTAGAATTTGTCAAACGAATGCATGCACAAGTTTTGGAAAAAATAAAAGAAAAAGGAAATCAAACAACTAACACACAGTAATTGCGTGGTATCGAGCCACAGCGAAGATACCACAAAAGCTTTCCGCCGGGGCTAGCCGGCGAAATAAAAGGAAAAGAAAAAGGACAAAATGAAAATGAATAAAGAAAAAATTTTAGAAAAAAAGGAACGAGTACAAATGAGTAATGAAAAAATTTTGGAAAGTACACAAATTTTAAATTCCGGATTGTTCTTCGAAAAATCCAAAACACTCATTATTGGAGACTTGCAGTTAGGATACGAAGAAAACTTAAACCAGCAAGGAGTCATGATTCCAAGAGTTAATTTAAAGCAAATTATGAAAAAGCTAGAAGAGATTTTCTCAAAAATTGGAAAAATTGAAAAAGTTATAATTAATGGAGACTTAAAACATGAATTTGGAAGAGTGTCAGAACAAGAATGGAATGAAGTATTGGATGTATTAAGGTACTTAAAACAATGGAGCAAAGAAGTGATTGTGGTGAAAGGAAACCATGATGTGTTTTTTGCACCCATTGGAAAATGGGAAAATATGAAAGTGCAAGAAAATTATTTTTTGGAAAATGAAAAAATCTTAATTTTGCATGGACACAAAATTCCGGACAAAAATAAAGAGTTTGCGCAAGCAAAGATATTAATTATTGGGCACGAGCATCCAGCTGTGACTCTAAGAGAAGGAAGTACGGTGCATAAATATAAGTGTTTTTTGAAAGGAAAATGGACAACCAAAACCATTGTCGTAATGCCTTCGTTTAGCGAGTTAAGCGGAGGACATGATATTTTAAAGCAAGAAACTTTGAGTCCTTTTTTAGAAAACGGATTAAGTGAATTTCAAGTATGGGTTGTGGAAGATCAAACCTATTATTTTGGCAAAATAAAGGATTTGATGGAAAAATAATCAATTCAGCTACAAAAATAATTGAGCATAATTTCTTAGACTGAGTAAAAAGTTTTCAGGATTTTTTTCCATTTGCTTTTGCAAGTCATCCGGTGAAAACCATTTGACTTCTTCAACTTCGGTTTCCTGTGGTTTAAAATAAGAAACAGGCTGATCAATTTTCAAAAAATACCATTGAACAAAATAATGATATTGATTGTCTCGCTTTAGTTTAGGCCCTAATGAAAATACGCAATTTTTGATGCCAAGTTCTTCTTCGGCTTCTTTTACAATATTTTCTTCATAAGTCTCATTTTCTTCTACAGTTCCAGCAACTGCAGGCCCCCATTTATTGGGATCATGCGCTTTGGTATGATGACGTTTAGCTAAAAGAATTTCCCCTTTAGAATTGGTAACCCATAAAGCAGAAACTCGATAAATATCATTGGATTTCAAATCAGCATTGTATTTAGACCCAATAATTTTGTCAGTTTCGTCCACAATAACTATTTTTGACTTAGGCATATGAAAGTTAGCTCTCAGTAAAAAATTTAATGGGGTTGCTGAGACCCAAACAGCCGTAACCCAGCTGGCGTGTTAGACTAGCCCAGTCTTACGACTGGGCGGAGGCAATTATTTTATTAATTTAAATAAAGGGGAGATCTGGATTTACCTAAAACTGAGAGGGGGAAGCCCCCTCGCGGTTTGGGGTTGCTGAGATTCGAACTCAGGTCCCAACCTAATTCTGACTAATACTTTGCCAAACTTTCTTTCTTTTGGCAACGTACATTTTCTTTCTTTCGCAAAGAAAGAAAAGGCCGCCCGAAGGTTGAATACTAGACCAGGCTATACTACAACCCCAATAGTACTATTTTCATTGGCAAAGATTAAAACGGCTTCTATCGAATCAAAAACGCACCAGCGACAATCAATACAATCGCCAGTACTTTTTGACTTAAAGCAAATGAACGAATATCTTCTTGAAGGAAACGCGGCAAGAAAATAGTCAAAACAATAGCTAAACCAAAAGTAAAAAAGGCACGCAAAGCACGCAAGGCTGAAACTAGAGGAGAGTCACCTAAAGATAAGGAAATGAATTCTAAAAAAATTCCAATATAGAAAAAAGTCTGGCCAAAGAAAAAAAAAGCAAACGGTTTCCAGCCAAATTCAGCAAATGCTTGCTTGAACGCAATTTGAGAATTCTTGGTGAAAGCAAAAAGTAAACTAGACAAACCAAAGCCTAACAAAAAATAAAAAAAACATTCCGAAAAAGACAAAGACACCAAAGCATAATCCAAGACTACTTTAGATACAGCAAATGAAAACGCAGACAACAACATTATTCTTAAAACAGAGGTTACTGTAAATTTGAATTCTAATTTTTTTAAAGAAATCAAGAATGCTCCCATTACTAAAAATAAAATTCCTAAAAATTGATTGAATGAAAAAGATTGATGCAAAAACAAAATGGCTAAAACTGTAACAAATACTGGAATTAATTGAAGCAAAGCAATCACTTTCGAAGCTTCTTCTAATTTCATAGAACGATAATACAAGACTGTGCCTGCAGTTTCACATAAGCCAGCAAAAACAGAAATTAATATTGGAAATGAAACAATAAAAGAAAACGGGCCAAAAAAAAGCCATATGATTGCTGCAATCACTAAAGAAAAAAAGCCTTCAAATACTACAGCTAAATAAGCATTTTTTAAAAATTTATCCAAAGAAACTTTGTCGACAATGGATGTTAAAGATTCAGAAAAAGCAGATAATAACGAAAAACCAAACCAAGAAAACATTAAGTCCTCAAAAAAATAGCGCGAAAGAGTTCCAACTAAAAAATATAGCTGGAAGGGTTTATATTTGTTTAGCGGCAGTATTATTTGTGCCCGAAAAAGATGCAACCTTGAATGAAGTTTTTGAAGAAATTGCAGACAAAAGCGGCACAGAATTCTTTTTAGAACTACCCAAAAACTACAAAAAAGGACAAACCAAATACGTGGTCATTACCGGTTCTGTCATGAGCGGAATTGGCAAAGGAATGATTTCTAGTTCTTTATGCAAACTATTAAAAGATCGAGAAATTAATGTAGAACCCATGAAATTAGAAGCTTACTTGAACGTTGATTCTGGAACACTGAATCCATTTAGACACGGAGAAGTTTTTGTTTTAGATGACGGAACAGAGACTGACATGGATTTGGGAAGCTATGAAAGATTTGCTGACAAAAATTTAAGCAAAAACAATTTTGTAACCAGCGGACGAATTTATCAAGAAGTTATTCGAAAAGAAAGAGCAGGAGAATATTTAGGAAGAGATGTACAATTCATTCCGCATGTAACAGCAGAAATTAAAAATGTAGTGCGAAAATTAGCTTTGGAAAAAAAAGCAGACATTGTATTAATTGAAATCGGCGGAACAGTCGGAGATTATGAAAACTTGTTTGCATTAGAAGCCATGCGAGAACTGGCTTACGAAGACGGAAAACAAAATGTATGTTTTGTGAACGTGACTTATATCATTGAACCCAAAACATTGGGAGAACATAAAAGCAAAGCAGCTCAATTTGGAATAAGACAATTAATGCAAACTGGAATACAGCCGGATGTAATTATTTGCAGAAGTGAAACCAAAATACCGGAAAGAATTAAAGAAAAAATCAGCATGAGTTCCAATGTTCACTTAAGCAATATTGTAGGCTGTGAAAATATTGGAAATATTTACGAACTGCCTTTGGCTATGCGGGAACGAAATTTAGATGAAATTGTTTTAGAAACACTGGAATGGAATAAAAAATTTCCAATGACTGGAACTGGAAACAAAAAATTATACGAATGGACCGAAAAAAACAAACCCAAAGAAAATGCAGAAAAAATCAAAATTGGAATTGCTGGAAAATACACTGGAAGTTCAGACACCTACATTAGTATTTTAAAAGCAGTAGAGCACTGTGAAGGGCCGGGAAATGCAAAAATTGAAATTGAATGGATTGACACTGAAAAAATTGAAGCCAGAGATAAAAATGAGTTACAGAAATTAGATCAAGTAAAAGGAATTATTGTACCCGGGGGATTTGGATCCAGAGGCACGAAAGGCAAAATTGAAGTCATTAAATACTGCCGAGAACAAAAGAAACCATTCTTGGGATTGTGTTTTGGATTCCAGCATGCCTTAATTGAATTTGCACGAAATGTGTTAGGTTATGCAGATGCCAATACTACAGAAATTGATTTGAAAACAAAACATCCAGTGGTTGACTTATTGCCTGAACAAAAACAAATCGAAGGACTGGGAGGCAATATGCGCTTGGGCGGACAAGATGTTGAAGTAAAAGAAGGAAGTATTGCTTGGGAATTGTATGGAAAACAAAAACACGTCAGAGAACGATTTAGACACAGGTATGAATGCAATCCAGAATACATTCAAGAGTTTGAACAAAACGGAATTATTTTCAGCGGAAAACACTCCAAGTATCCCATTATGCAAATTTTGGAATTATCCAAAAAAGAACACCCGTATTTTTTAGCAGTACAATACCACCCAGAATTTACTTCCAGGCCATTAAAACCAAATCCGTGTTATTTAGGGTTTATAAATGCCTGCAAAAAAGCACAATAGGAAAAGTTAATGCAAAAAGCAATAAATATAAACTATAAACAGCTAATTAGAGTATGATTGGAAAACTGGCAGCAGTTTCTTTAGCTACTTTAGGAGCTTTGCTAATCTTATTATTTGGTTTATTGGCCACAGTTTTCTTTTTTATTGGAGCCATTGACGGAACTACCTTAATTTTAATTACTCTTATTTTTGCAGGATTATCTTGGCTTTTGGGCCCAATTTTTCAAGATTTTGTTTTAGGATTTTTTTACAAAATGCAATGGATTGGATTGGACAAACTTCGAGAAAAAGATCCAGCAATTGAAACATTTATTTTAGATTTATGCAAAAAATACAAAATCAAACAACCCAAAATTGGGTTTATTCAAGACGACAATCCAACAGCATTTACGTATGGATCAGATCACTGGAATGCTAGACTAATTTTCTCCAACGGAATTTTAAAATATTTAGATAAAGAAGAAGTCCAAGGAGTCTTGGCACACGAAATTGGACATATTGTGCACCGCGATTTTATTGTAATGACTATTGCTTCAGTGATTGTAACTTTGATGTATGAAATTTACTGGATTTTCAGAAAAAGCGGACAGCAAAGAAGTGGAAGTAGAAAAGGAGGGGGTGCCACAATTATTATTGCAGGAATTGCTTATGTGTTTTACATTATTGGAACCTATTTATTGTTGTATTTAAGCAGAACCAGAGAATATTTTGCAGATGAATTTTCTGGAGAAAACAGTTCACCCAATGCTTTGTCTACAGGTTTGATTAAAATTGCTTACGGAATTATTGCAGAAGCCGACACAGATAAGACAACACGATTGTTGAATAGTACAAGAGCCATGGGATTGTATGATCACAAAACAGCCATGAGTTACGGAATGACGTATATTGATTATAAAGAAAACAAAAACTCGGAAGTCATTGAAAAAAGCATGGTATTTGATATCAAAAATCCTTGGGCTTTTTTCTCAGAAATAAATTCAACCCACCCATTAACTGGAAAACGATTGTTAAAATTAGCCGAACAAGCTGAAACCAAAGGAGAAAAAAGATTTATTGATGCAGATAAAGTTAAAAATTTCCCGATTGACAAACAAAAAATGTACCAAGGATTTATTACTGGAGCAATCATTGGCACAGGAATTGGAAAACTCATCGTATTCACTATTGCATTGATTATTGGAGTCACATTTTTTGGAACTGCTGGACTTGGATTTGCAATTATTATA